>JAKAQB010000031.1 GCA_021811865.1 Actinomycetes bacterium
TCTTCGCGAGCGAGACGGTGCCCGACACACCGCCCGATGTCCCGAAGGAGATGGACCGCGACGACATCCGTCGGGTGCAAGAAGCGTGGGAGGCCGCCGCCGTCCGCTCGCGCGACGTCGGCTTCGACATCGTGTACGTCTACGGCGGGCACAGCTACCTGCCCGGACAGTTCCTGTCGCCGCACTACAACAAGCGGACCGACGAGTACGGGGGCTCCCTGGAGAACCGGGCCCGATTCTGGCTGGAGACCCTCGAGCGGGTGAAGCGGGCCGTGGGCCGGGATTGCGCGGTGGCAGCCCGGATCGCCGCTGACGCCATGGGAGCGGGAGGGATCGACCACGACGAGACCGTTGCGTTCGTGCGGATGGCGGACGAGCTCGTCGACCTGTGGGACGTCAACATCGGCAGCGTCACCGAATGGAGGCGGGACTCGTCCACCTCCCGCTTCGCGAAGGCAGGCTTCCAGCTCGAGCTCACCTCCTACGTCCGCAAGGCCACGGACAAGCCCATCGTGGGCGTGTCGCGGATGACCGACCCTGACCGCATGGCGGACATCGTGCGCGGCGGGGGGTGGGATGTGATAGGCGCGGCGAGGCCGTCGATCAGCGACCCTTTCCTCCCGAAGAAGATCGACGAGGGCCGCCTCGACGAAATCCGCGAGTGCATGGGCATCAACCTGTGCATCTCGCGGGCGGAGAACGGCCAGCACCTCGGCTGCGCCCAGAACGCCACCGCCGGCGAGGAGTACCGGCGAGGATGGCACCCCGAGCGGTTCAGCCCGGCGGCGAACGCCGACAGGGACGTCCTCGTCCTCGGTGCCGGGCCGGCGGGGATGGAGTGCGCTGTGGTATTGGGGAAGCGGGGCATGCGGCGGGTCCACCTCGTCGACGCCAGCCCGGAGGTCGGCGGCCACCTGCGTTGGGCGTCGCAACTGCCGGGCCTCGGCGAGTGGTCCCGGTTCGTGAACCACCGACGCATCCAGCTCGACAAGCTCCGCAACGTCGAGACAATCACCGGCGTGCGCCTCGACGCTGCCGGCGTGGCCGACTACGGCGCCGAGATCGTCGTGGTCGCCACCGGCTCGCACTGGGCGGGCGACGGCATGTCGGGCGTTACCCACGAGCCCGTCGTCGGTGCCGACGCCAGGCTGCCGCACGTGCTGACGCCCGAGCAGATCATGCTCGAGGGCAAGCGGCCACCGGGGCACCGCGTCGAGGTCTACGACACCGACGGGTACTACGTGGCGGCCGGCGTCGCCGAGCTGCTGTACCGGGAGGGTTACGACGTGCGCATCATCACGCCCTTCGACGTGGTGGCGCCGTTCACCGACGAGACCCTCGAGGGGCCGATGCTTCGCCGCCACCTGCACGACTGCAACGTGCGGGTGGCCCGCAACATCACCCTCGGTGAGGTCGGTCCCGGGTTCTGCGCCGGGGTGTCGGAGTTCGACGAGGACTTCCAGGTGCCCGCCGACGCCGTGGTGCTGGTCACGCAGCGGCGCTCCGATGACGCCGTCTACCGGCAAGTGGTGGCGGACCCGGCGAGGCTCGGGGCCAACGGGGTGGAGGCGGTGTACCGGATCGGCGACTGCGTGGCGCCACGGGTGCTGGCCGACGTCGTGTTCGACGGGCACCGCATGGGCCGCGAGATCGACAGCGCCGACCCGGCCGTGGCCCTGCCGTACGTGCGCGAGCGGGCACTGCGCCGCACCCTGCCCGAGCTCTTCCCGCCGGCGCTGGGAGGTGCGGTCATCCGACCGGCGAGCCCCTGAGCGAGGACCCGCTCCGCCGCTGCGCAGGTGACACAGCGCAGGCGGGGAGGCGTAGCTTCTCGGCGTGGGCGCTGTGGTGCTGGTCGTCGAGGACGAGGCAAAGCTGCGTGGGCTGGTTCGTGCCTTTCTCGAGGGCGAGGGGCTGACGGTCTTCACCACGGGATCGGGTGCCGAGGCGCTCACTGTCGGCTCGCGAGTCCGCCCGGACGCGGTCGTGTTGGACCTCGGGCTGCCCGACATCGACGGGGAGGACGTCTTGGCGGAGCTCCGCCGCAGCTACGACGTGCCGGTGCTGGTGCTCACGGCAAGGGCGAGCGAGGAGGACCGCATCAGGGGGTTGGAGCTCGGAGCCGACGACTACCTGACCAAGCCCTTCAGCTCCAGGGAGCTGGTGTTGCGGGTCCTCGCCTTGTTGCGCCGGGGCGGGCTGGCACCTGCCGGGCCCGATCCGTCGTCCTTCGGCCGCGGGCTGCTCGTCATCGACGACCAGCGCCACGAGGTCCGCATGCGGGGCTGCCAGGTCCCGCTCTCCCCGACCGAGTGGGGGATCCTCTGCGCCCTGGCGCGGGTGTCGGGCCGGGTCTGCTCGCGCGCCGAGCTGGTCAACTCCGTACGCGGCTACGAGTGGGAGGGGTACGAGCGCGTGGTGGACTCCCACGTGAAGAACCTGCGTCGCAAGCTGCAGGACAGCCCCGAGAGCCCTCGTGTGATCGAGACGGTCATCGGCGCCGGGTACCGCCTGTGCCTCCAGCGCGACCCCTGAGACGCCTGCCCCGCCGTGGCGGGAGCCTCCGGCGGCGCCTGCTCGTGGGCTCCCTCGGGGTCGCGCTCGTATCGGTCGCGCTGCTGGCCGTCGTGACCCTCCTCGTCGTCGACACCGACCTCGGTGCCGCGGGTCGGGAGCGGGAGCTGTCAACGGCCCGGGTGATCCTCGCCACGCTGCACTCGACCTACGCGGCGCGGGGTGCGTGGCGGGCGTCGAGCCTCACGCCCGTCGGCGAGCTGGCCAGGAGCACGGGCCTCGGCCTCGAGCTGGTCACCGCCGGGCACTCCCTGCTCGACGTGGCGAGCGCCGGGACGGCGGGCGCGTCCAAGGCGTTCCCCATCGTGGTGGACGGCCACCGGGTCGGCACCGCCATCGTTAGCTTCCCGGTGTCGGGGCTCACCTCGGAGGAGGTGAGGCTCCGCCACGCCATCGCCGTGGCCGTGCTGGCCGCGTCGGCGATGGCTGCCCTCGTGGCGCTCACGGCGGCCGCGATCGCGTCGCGGCGGCTCGTGGCTCCCGTCCGGTCACTCACCGAAGCGGCACGCCGGCTCGGCGCGGGAGACCTGGGCAGCCGCGTCGGCCAGGTGGTGGCGCCCCGGGAGATCGACGAGCTTGCCCGGACCTTCGACGGCATGGCCGCCCACCTGCAGCGGGCTGACGCATCCCGCCGAGCCATCGTCGCCGACCTCGCCCACGAGCTGCGGACGCCCCTCGCCGTGCTGCGCGCCGAGCTCGAGGCACTCGAGCTCGGTGTGGAGGAGCTCACGCCGGCGGCGGTGTCCTCCCTCGACGACGAGGTTCGCCGCCTTAGCCGCCTCGTCGAGGACCTCCAGGTGCTGGCAGCGGCCGAGGCAGCAGGCCTTTCGCTGCGCAGGGAGGACGTCGACCTGGCCGCGATCGCCGTCGAGGCGGCGGGTCGGGTAGGGGCTCTCTTCGCCGAGCGGGCCGTGGAGCTGACGACCGAGCTGGCGCCGACGACCATCGTCGCCGACGCCGGTCGCGTCGAGCAGATGGTGGTCAACCTGCTGTCCAACGCGGCGAAGTTCACGCCGGCGGGGGGACGGGTTGCCCTGACGGTGGAGCGGGACCAGCAGACGGCGCGCGTCGCCGTCTCCGACACCGGCGTCGGGATCCCGCCCGAGGAGCAGGGGAGGGTATTCGAGCGGTTCTTCCGCGGCGAGGCAGCTCACGGCGTGCCCGGATCAGGCGTGGGATTGGCCGTCGTCTCCGAGCTCGCGGCCGCCCACGGCGGCAGCGTCGACGTCGAGAGCACGCCGGGTGCCGGCACCACGGTCACCGTGTCGTTCCCCTTCCCGGGAGCTCCGTGGACCCCGAGGACTTGAAGTGCTCTCGGGCGGCCGGTTCGAGCGACCGGAGAGGCGGGGATCGAGCCGGTGTGGCAGGATGCCCGCCACAAGGTCCCCAGGAGGAGGAGCGGAGATGGCTGAGGGTCGTGTTGCTCGTCTGTCCGTCCCGAGGCGGCTCGGCGCCGCCCGGCTACTGGTGCTGGCACTGGGAGCGGCGTGCTGGGGCCTGCTTCCTGCCGGGGTGGCCGGCGCGGCGCCAGCCGGGGGTAACGCCGGATCCTCGGTGCAGTACGTGTCGATCGCCGCCGTCGGAGGTTACGGCCTTCCCCACGGATGGCGCCTCACTGTCGTTGTCGTCGCCTCCCCGAAGTCGGTGGACGTGACCGGTGCCATCGAACATGCGTCACCAGCAGGGTCGGACGAGCAGCACCAATGGGAGGTGACGAACCTACCGGTGGGGAGCGTCAAGTCGATCGGTGCGGGCAGTTGGACGGTGAGCCCTCCGGCGTCCAAGCTGTCGCCCATCTTCAAGGCCTTCAACCTGACATTCAGGGCAACTGGTCGGACACCGGTTGCCTGCACGAGCGGAAGGGAGACTGACTACCCCGGGACCCTGAGCGGGGCCTTCCTCCTCAGCACAGGTTTCCCGTCCATCGGGACGGTTGGTTCGACGCGATTGTCCTTCAAGTCCCCCAACCTGGCTGTTGTCGACCAGTCCTGCACCCAGCGCACAGTCTGTGGGGCCGCCTCGACGGCGTGGGCCGAGATGCCGTCCCTGCCGACGGGGATGCTGTCGGTCAGCGGCCTCACGACGAAGGGCGTTGACACCGTCGTCCTCATGAAGGCCACCAAGCTCGCCCGTCCCGCGAACGCCGGCCGGGTCGACGTCGTCCTCGGCGTCGAGCCACCGGCAACGCCGAGTGGCAGCACCCTCGTGGTCAAGACGAGGGCCGGCTCGCTGATCCAGGGCAGCGCGAGCCTGCACATCAGCGTGTCGGAGCCTCCCTTGTCGGGCACGTGCTGGCTGGGCAGCACCCAGCACACCCAGGTCACCACCACCTCGATCGCTTTGGTGTCGTCCTCACTGCATGCGACGACTCTCCTCACCGGGACGATCGCAGCCCCGAGCAGCGGAGAGGGCACCATAAGCCAGGTGAGCTACCGATGAGTGTGAGATGTTCTCGTGCCGTCTCCGTCTCCCACCAGGCGATCCTCGGATCCGAGATGAGGATTCGCTCATAGGATCTCCACGCGGCCTCCACCCTTCTTCTACATGCCTCTCATGCTCGTATCCGATGATTGGCGGCACGGCTCCCCAGGCGCCCGATGCGGGGCAGAGCCACCGAGAGAGAGAGGGTTTGTTATGGCACGAACCGAGAAGCGACAGGGACCGGAGGTCCGCCCTGCCGGGCGGGTGACCAAGTCGGCGGTCGGGCTTGCCAGCTTCGCACTGGCGGGCGGCAGCCTGGTGTTTGCCGCTCCTGCGGTGCTCGCGTCGAGTCCGGCGCCCATCCACGGCAAGACGACGTGCGCGATCGCCGGCGACGAGTGCACCAACGCGATCAGCTACGCCAACGCCCACGACGGCGGCGGGGCCAGGGTGCTCGCCGTCGAGGCCGACACCGAGGCCCACGGCGGCACGGTAACGCACCGGGTGTTCGACATCCGGGTGCAGACCAACAACGGCGTGTTCGTCGAGCACGTCTACCGCAACGACAACTCCCCCTACAGCGACAGCGTCTGGTGGCAGAGCACCGCGGAGAACCAGAACCCCAACTCCAACCCGTCTGGCAACTCGCCGGACCACCACGACAACTCGCCAGATCACCACAGTTCGGGCTCGGTGGGTGACAGCCCGCAGGTCAGCGCGAGCCAGGCGGTGACCGACGCCACCAACTTCGTGACCGCTCAGGGCTATCAGGTGCTCTATGTCAAGCACAACCAGCTGAAGTCGAGCGGCCAGAAGGACTACTACCAGGTCAAGCTGCAGCTCGGCCAAGACGGCCGCAAGGCCGGCACGACCAACGTGTGGGTGGACGCCACGTCGTCTGCGGGCACGGTGACCGCTGCATCCGGCAGCGGCCTGTCGTACCGTGACGCCGGCATCGTGTCGCCGGCCACGGCGGAGGCGAACGCGGTGGCCGCCACCGGTGGTGGCAGCGCCTACAAGTGGAACATCAACGGCGGCAAGTGGCGCTGGTACTGGGTGTTCGTCCGCAACGGCGGCACCAAGTACAAGGTCGGGGTGGACGCCGTGACCGGCGTAGTCACCCAGGTCAAGCAGAGCTGAACCGATCGCGGCGGCCGGCGGGCAGGGCGCTGGCCCGGATCGCCGGTGCCGCCATGGTCGCCTGCCGGCCGGGGGGTGGCGCGGCCCGCCACGTCGCCCGCCCCCTTGCCGGCCGGCGTCCCGCCCGATAGGTTCCGCCGCTCCGGCGACAGGAGGGAGCTTCATGAGCCGCACGCCACGGGTGCTCGCCGGGTGGACTGCGCTTGTCGCTCTGTGCGCCCTGCGTGGCGGCGTCCCGGTGGCTGCACCGGCCGTACGGGCTCCGACGACCCTGCTGGCGGCGGGCGGTGGGGGACCCGACGCGGAGATCATCCACGCCACCCTCGGGACCGCCCCGCCGACGGGCAGCGAATGCGAGGCGGCCTTTCGCGTCGACTGCTACTCGCCCGCCCAGATCCGCACGGCGTACGACATGGCCCCCCTCTACGCCGCCGGTCTCGACGGGGCGGGGAGGACGATAGCTGTGGTCGACTCGTTCGGCTCACCGACGATCCGGGCGGACCTCGCCTCCTTCGACGCCGCCTTCGGGCTGCCGGCGCCCCCGTCCTTGCGGATCATCACCCCCGACGGGCACGTCCCGCCCTTCAACCCTGCCAACCAGCAGATGGACGGCTGGGCGGTCGAGACCACACTCGACGTGGAGTGGGCCCACGTGATGGCGCCCGGCGCCGGCATCCTCCTGGTCGAGACCCCGGTCTCGGAGACCATCGGGCTGCACGGCATCCCCCAGATGGTCGCCGCAGAGAACTACGTCGTGGACCACCACCTCGCAGACGTCATCTCGCAGAGCTGGGGCACAGCCGAGATCTCGTTCCCCTCCAAGGCGGCCCTCCTTCGTGAGAGGACCGCCTTCATCAACGCCGCCGCCCACCACGTGACCGTCCTCGCCGCCGCGGGAGACGCGGGGCCCACCAGCCCCCGCAACGCCTCGGCCACGCTGTTCTACGCCAGACGCGCCGCCAACTGGCCGGCAACCGACCCGCTCGTCACCGCTGTCGGCGGGTTACGGCTCTACCTGTCGCCCACCGGGGAGCGGGTGGCGCCCGACAGCGTCTGGAACGACAGCCGCCCCGGCCGGGTGGCAGCGGGGGCGGGGGGTCTGTCGACCGTGTTCGGCCGGCCGGCGTGGCAGGCGAAGATAGCGGCGGTCGCCGGCGCCCATCGGGCCATTCCCGATGTCTCGCTCAGCGCAGCGCTGAGCGGGGCGGAGCTCGTCTTCGCCAGTTTTCCGGGGACGACACCCGGCTTCTACCCGGTCGGCGGCACCAGCGCTGCCACCCCCCTATTCGCTGGGATCGTGGCCATCGCCGACCAGAAGGCGGGCCACGATCTGGGTCTGCTCAACCCGACGCTCTACGCCCTCGCCGCCCACCACGCCGCCGGCATCCGGGACGTCACACACGGCGACAACACGGTCCGCTTCGCCCAGGGAGGCCGGGAGGTGACGGTGCAGGGCTGGGCGGCCCGGCCGGGCTACGACCTGGCGAGCGGGCTCGGCACGGTGGACGGCACCGACCTCGTCGCCGAGCTGGCGGCGCCGTGAGGACGCGGGGCGCAGATCGGGTGGTTACGCTCCGGGTCCATGCACGGATGGCGGGACGGTGGGAAGACGCGGTGGTGGCAGTGGCCGGGACGGCTGCTGTCGAGCGCGTGGGTGCAGCTACGAACGACGGCGGCGCTCGAGGACATGGACAAGCGGGCGGTGAGCCGGCAGCTCGGGATCGTGTCTCCGCCGGCACCCAGGGTGCAGGACAGCCTGCCTTGGGGCCGGCTCAACGCTTACCATCTCCCTCTCGGGCGAGGTTGGGAGGAGCGTGTTGGCGGGAGCAGGCGACGGGGGGTTGGCCGCCGAGCTGGCTGCTCGGGCGGCGGCCCTCCTGCTCGGCATCCGGACCGCTGCGCCGCCGGACGTCGGGGCTCGTGGCGACCAGGAATCCAACCGGCTGCTGCTCGACGCCTTGGCCGCCGCCCGGCCGGCTGACGCCGTCCTGTCCGAGGAGTCCGACGACGACCCGGCGCGCCTCGAGGCGGACCGGGTGTGGATCATCGACCCCTTGGACGGGACCAGGGAGTTTGGGATGCCCGGCCGCTGCGACTGGGCGGTTCACGTCGCCCTGTGGGAGCGTGGCCGGGAGATCACGTCGGCCGCTGTCGCCCTGCCGGCGCTCGGGGTCGTGGCGTCCACCGACGCCCCGCCGGCGTTGACGCCCTGGCAGCCCGGAGGTGCGGTGCGCACCCTGCACAGCGACAGCCGCCCCCCGCAGTGGCTCCCCGCCCTGGGCGAGGCCTTTCCCCTGCTCCGGCTGCAACCGATGGGCTCGGCCGGTGCCAAGGCGATGGCCGTGGCGCGCGGGGACGCCGAGGCGTACGTCCACGACGGCGGGCAGTACGAGTGGGACTCCGCCGCCCCCGTCGGCGTCGCCCTTGCCGCTGGCCTCCACTGCTCCCGCCTCGACGGCGCCCCCCTCCGTTACAACCAGCCGAGGCCGTACCTTCCCGACCTCGTCATATGCCGGCCCGAGATCGCCGGCGAACTGCTCGATGCCATAGCGAGGGTGACGCAATGACGGCGACCATGACGCATCTGGAGCGGCTCGAGGCCGACAGCATCCACATATTCCGGGAGGCGGTGGCCGAGAGCGAGCGCACGGTGATGCTCTACAGCATCGGCAAGGACAGCTCGGTCATGCTACACCTGGCGCGCCACGCGTTCTGGCCGTCGCCACTGCCGTTCCCGCTGCTGCACGTCGACACGACCTGGAAGTTCCGCGACATGTACGCGATGCGCGACAAGGTGGCGGCTTCGCCGGACGTCGAGTTGATCGTGCACCAGAACCCGTACTGCGTCGAGAGAGGCATCAATCCGTTCGACCATGGATCGGCGATGCACACCGACCTCTGGAAGACCGAGGGCTTGAAGCAGGCGCTCGAGGAGGGACGGTTCGACCTGGCATTCGCCGGCGCCCGGCGTGACGAGGAGCGGTCACGGGCCAAAGAGCGCGTCTTCTCCTTCCGCAACGCCCAGCACCGGTGGGACCCCAAGGCGCAGCGACCGGAGCTCTGGCGGCTCTACAACGCCCGGGTGCGATCGGGGGAGAGCGTGCGCGTCTTCCCGATGTCCAACTGGACAGAGCTCGACATATGGCAGTACATCCTCCACGAGAGCATCGAAATCGTCCCGCTGTACTTTGCCGCGTCCCGACCGGTGGTCGAACGCGATGGGACGTTGATCATGGTCGACGACGAGCGCATGGCGTCGCGGTTGGCTCCGGGAGAAGAGCCGGAGCTGCGCAGCGTGCGGTTCCGGACGCTGGGCTGCTACCCGTTGACGGGGGCGGTGGGATCCACGGCCACCACCCTGCAGGGGATCCTCCGGGAGATGCTGGTCGCGACCACGTCGGAGCGGCAGGGGCGGGTCATCGACTTCGACAGCTCCGGGTCGATGGAGAGGAAGAAGCAGGAGGGTTATTTCTAGTGGAGCCTCAGCCCGACCTGACAGCCACGGACATCGACGCCTACCTGGCGCAGCAGCAGTCCAAGGAACTGCTGCGTCTCATCACCTGTGGCAGCGTCGACGACGGCAAGTCCACGCTCATTGGCCGGCTCCTCTACGACTCCAAGCTCGTATACGAGGACCACCTCGCCGCCCTCGAGGTTGACTCCAAGCGTGACGGCACCCAAGGTGGGGAGCTCGACTTCGCCCTGCTCGTCGACGGGCTGCAGGCCGAACGGGAACAGGGCATCACCATCGACGTCGCCTACCGATTCTTCTCCACGGAGAAGCGCAAGTTCGTCGTCGCCGACGCCCCCGGCCACGAGCAGTACACCCGCAACATGGTTACCGGCGCGTCGACGGCGTCGCTGGCGGTCATCCTCGCCGACGCCCGCAAGGGGGTGCTCACCCAGACACGGCGCCACTCCTACCTGGTGTCGCTTCTCGGCATCCGGCAGGTGGTGCTGGCGGTCAACAAGCTCGACCTCGTCGACTACTCGGAGGACGTATTCGGGCGGATCGAGGCCGACTATCGCTCCTTTGCGTTGCAGATCGGGCTCGCGGACGCAGACATCGTCTGCATCCCGATCTCCGCCCTCAGGGGAGACAACCTCATCGCCCGCTCCGACGAGACGCCCTGGTACCACGGGCCGGCGCTGCTCGAGTACCTGGAGGCTGTGCCCGTGGCTGGCGGGGTGCCGGCCGGCGGGGCGCCGGCCGGCGGGGCGTTCCGGATGCCGGTGCAGTGGGTCAACCGCCCGTCGCTGGACTTCCGGGGCTTCTCCGGTACGGTGGTCGGGGGCGCCGTGCAGGTGGGCGATCGGGTGCGGGTCGTGTGCGGCGGCAAGACGACGACGGTCTCGCGGATCGTCACCATGGACGGTGACCTGCCGGTCGCCGGCATGGACGCCTCCGTGACCCTGGTTCTCGCCGACGAGATCGACGTGTCGCGAGGCGACGTGCTGGCTGCCGCGGACGCCCCGCCCGGGGTGGCCGACCAGTTCCAGGCTCACATCGTGTGGATGGCCGAGGACGAGATGCTTCCCGGCCGGCCCTACCTGCTCAAGTGCGGCACTCGCACTGTCAGCGCCACGCTCGCCGCGCCCCGCTTCGCCGTCAACGTCAACACCCTGGAGCACGTCGCCGCACGCACCCTCGAGCTCAACGAGATCGGGGTGTGCAACCTGGCGCTGTCGGTGCCCATCCCGTTCGACCCCTACGCCGAGAGCCGGGACATGGGCGGGTTCATCCTGATCGACCGCATGACCAACGACACGGTGGCGGCCGGCATGATCGACTTCGCCCTCCGGCGCTCCTCCAACATCCACTGGCAGGCCCTCGAAGTAGGAAGGGAGGCCCACATCGCCCTGAAGGGCCACCGAGCGGGGGTCGTGTGGTTCACGGGGTTGTCCGGCGGGGGGAAGTCGACGATCGCCAACCTGCTGGAGAAGCGCCTGCACAGCATGGGCATCCACACGATGCTGCTCGACGGGGACAACGTGCGCCACGGGCTCAACCGGGACCTGGGCTTCACCGATGCCGACCGGGTCGAGAACATCCGCCGGGTCGCCGAGGTCGCCAGGCTGATGACCGACGCCGGCTTGGTGGTGCTCGTGTCGTTCATCTCACCTTTCCGTGCTGAGCGGGAGTTGGCGCGCTCACGGATCGAGCCGGGTGAGTTCATCGAGGTCTTCGTGGACACGCCGGTCGAGGTGGCCGAGGCGCGCGACCCCAAGGGCCTCTACAGGAAGGCACGGGCCGGCCAGCTACCCCACTTCACCGGGATCGACTCGCCCTACGAGCCGCCCGAGGCCCCGGAGGTCCGCGTCGACACCACGGTTGTGCTGCCGCAGGAGGCGGTGGAGCGCATCCTCGCCGCTCTAGCCGACCACGGGATCCTGCCGGTCGCATAGGCGCGGCCTGCCCGCCGGCGGGTGTTGTGGCGGGCCGGCGGGTGTTGTGGCGGGCCGGCGGGTGTTGTGGCGGGCCGGCCGGTCGTGCGCTCGCGGCCGGCCGGTCGGTCCGATGCAACCCCTCCCGCCACACAGAGTGGTCGGCGAGGGGGAGTAGCGGCGAAGTTTGGAAGCGGATGGGTGCTCAGCGACAATGCGCTTCCAAAGTTCGCCGGCGAACGGCAAGCGGATGGGCTCAGAAACCACAGGTAGTGGTGCGATACCCCCAGAGGCTTCACGATGGGCACTATGAGTGGTAGTGTCCCTACTTCATGAGCTGGCGGGCGACAGCGGGGGCGTCTGACGGCGAGGGCGTCTGAGGACGGCTTGGGGCTGGGGCTGAAACAACTGTTCACGCCGCCGCGGACTCTGCCGATCATGCGTGCATGGCGCGACCGCGAGACCTGATCGGGCTGGAGGAGGCGGCGACACTGGCGTTGCGGGCCGGCCTCCCCGACGACCTGTTCGCCGACATGGCCGAGCGGGGCGTGGTGGACGTCTTCGACCGCGATGGGCGGCCTTGGGTCAGCCGGGAGGAGATCGAGCAGTGGTGCCGGGCGCACGGCCCGGCCAGCTTCCACGAGGGGCACCTTCGCATGGTGCGCACGTAGCCCGGCACCTGCACCCCGGCATCCCTACTGGGGAGGGCGTGGGGTCGGGATCGGCCGGCCAGCCGGCGCCCCGAGCGCATTGCCACCATCTGCGCGCTCTAAGGTGCCAACCTCTTCGGGTGTCACGGCTCCACCCACTGGGCGGCGGAAAGCTCGGGGCCGCGGTTGCAGGATTGACCTGCGCCGCCCTGCTTGCCGCCTGCGGCTCCCACCATTCGGCGCATACGTCGGCAGGCTCCACGCGGTCCCGAACCACTGCGACGACGCCGGGAACGTCGGCGACGACGACCGTCCACCACCGGGCCGCCTGCCCGCTCACCGACCTCCCGGCGCCCGGCGGCGTCGTGCCCCACCGTGCTGCCCTGGCCATCAAGATCGGCAACGACCCTGGAGCCTGGCCGCAGAGCGGGCTCGACCGGGCGGACATCGTCATCGAGGAACCGATCGAAGGGGCGATGACCCGGCTCATTGCCGTCTTCCAGTGCCAGCAGGCCGCCCCGGTCGGCCCGGTGCGCTCGACGCGGTGGACCGACGACCAGATCCTCCCGCAGTTCGGCCGGGCCGGGTTCGCGTACGCCGGCGGGGTGACCGTCGAGGAGCAGCTCGTCACCGCCTCCCCGCTGGTCAACTTGAACTTCAACATCGTGCCGGGAGCCTTCTACCGGATCTCGTCGCGCTACGCCCCGGAGAACCTCTACACGTCGACGGCGGCGCTCTGGGCTGACATGGGATCGTCCCGGACGCCGCCCAAGCCGATCTTCCGGTACGGGGCACTCGTACCCGGCAGCCGGGCCGTGAGCCGGGCGACCGTTCAGTTCTCGAGCTTCTTCGGCGTGCAGTGGCAATGGAACCCGATCCGCCGGCTGTGGATCCGCTGGGTGAACGGCAGCATCGACCGGACGGCCGACGGCGTGCCGGAGAAGGCCGCCAACGTGGTGATCGAGGACGTCCACACCTTCCCTGGCGTCGTCGAGGACACCAACGGCGCCCAGGGGGTCAACAGCATCACGATCGGCAGCGGTCCCCTCACCGTTCTCACGCGGGGCCGGGCGATCACCGGCACGTGGTCCCGGTCGTCGAACCTGCGGCCCGCCCGCCTTACCGCCGCCGACGGCCGCACGATCCGCCTCGCGCCCGGTGTGACCTGGATCGAGCTGCTCTCGGTGGGCGGCATGGTCACCGGGTCGTTGAGCCTGATCCCTTGAGCCTGATCCCTTGAGCCTGATCCCTCGAGCAGGGCCACCGGCGCGCGCTGATCGGTGACCCGGCCGCCCCTAGGCTGGCCGGGTGCTCCGTCCGGCACTGCCGCTGCGGACCGTCGGGCTGGAGCTCGTCGGCGTCCTCCCCGACAGCATCCGTCAGCGGGTGCACGACACCCGCCGGCGGGTCGAGCTGGTACGCGACGAGGCCGACCTCGACCGGCGCCTCGCCCGGGCGGCCGAGCTGTTCGGGGAGAGCGACGACCGCGCGCGCGGGTATCTCGCGTCGTTCCGGATGGAAGCACCGCCGATGCCTGCTGACCCCTTCTCGCCGGCGTATGCCGAGGCACAGTGGGACCTCTACCGGCGGGTGTCCCGCCGGGACGGCTACACGGTGACCCACGAGGAGACGGATGTCGAGCTCTCCGTCCACACCCTGAGCCCCTACCCCTACAGCACCGGCTCGGCCCGTCAGGTGGCCGCCCAGCTCGCCGCTACCAGCTTCGTCCTGCGCCGGCTCGACCCCCGACCCGGGCAGCGGGTGGTCGAGTTCGGAGCCGGGTGGGGCAACCTGACGTTGCCGATCGCGATGCTCGGTGCCGAGGTCACCGCCGTCGAGGTGGGCCGCGGTCTGGCCGAGATACTCCGGCGCCGGGCAGCCGGCCTCACCACCCTCCGGGTCGTGGAGTCCGACATGCTGGGCTTCGAACGTGAGGGCGAGCCGTACGACGTAGCCCTCTTCTTCGAGTCCTTCCACCACTGTGCCGACCACCTGGAGATGCTCTGCCGGCTGCGCCGCATCGTCACCACCGGCGGCCGCCTGGCCTTCGCCGCCGAGCCGGTGGCCCGTCTCGCCTACCCGTGGGGCCTTCGGCTGGACGGCCTGTCACTGTGGTCCACCCGGGCTTACGGATGGCTGGAGCTCGGGTTCGACACCGGCTACTTCGCCGAGGCACTGGCCCGCACCGGATGGGGCCGGGGTGCCCGGCACCGGAGTCGCTCCCTCGGCCCCCTCGCCGACGTGATCGTCGTGACCAACCTGTGACCCCCCCTCCCGGACGCCACCTCGCCGCCCGCCGCCGGCGCCGCGCCCGGCGTGCCCGACAGCTGCGGGCGCTTGGCCTCCTCGTCGCGGTCGTCGGGCTGGTGGTCGCGCTCGCTGTCGGCCTTGCCGGGGGGCTCGGCGGGGGCGGCGCCGGGCGGCGACACCCTGGCTCGTCGCCTGCCTCCGCCGGCCTGGGCCCGGGCGCCCACGTGGGCAAGCACGCCAAGGCGCCGGCCGCCGGCACGTCCGTGGGGCCGTACGGTGTCACCGCGGCGTGGGTGATCAAGGAGAACCAGAAGAAGGGCACCGGCGCGTGGCACCTCACCCGCCCGGCCAGCGGCGGGCAGATCGCCGGGTACTCGAACACCGTCAGCATCAATGAAGGGGGCGCCGTCGACCTGTACGTGTCGACGACGTCAGCGACCTACAGCGTCATCGCCTACCGGATGGGGTGGTACGGGGGGGCCGAGGGACGCCAGATCTGGGTGTCGGGCCCCGTGCCCGGGCGCGCCCAGCCCACCTGCCCGGTGCTCGCGCCCACCAACACCGTCGAATGCCACTGGACCGACCCACTGCACGTGCAGACGACCGTCGCCGGCTGGCCGCAGGGCGACTATCTCTTCAAGCTCACTGCCGCCAGCGGCTACCAGTCCTACATCCCGCTCACGATCCGCAACGACGCCAGCCACTCCGCCTACCTGATCCAAAACGACGTCACCACGTGGCAGGCCTACAACCTCTACGGCGGCTACGACCTCTACCAGGGGCCCGCCACCCCCGGGTCGTCCACCCTCGCCAACAGGTCGCGCATCGTCTCGTTCGACCGGCCCTACGCGTCCAACTACGGCGCCTCGGACTTCATCGGCCTCGAGTTGAAGCTCGTCGCCCTCGCCGAGAGCCGTGGTCTCGATGTCAGCTACACCACCGACGTCAACGTCAATGAACGCCCGAGCTTGCTGCTCAACCATCAGGCGTTCGTCTCCCTCGGTCACGACGAGTACTGGTCGCGGACCCAGCGCAACGCCGTCGTGGCCGCACGCGCCCACGGCGTCAACCTGTTCTTCATGGGCGCCAACGCCATCTACCGGCCCATCCGTTTCGAGTCGTCGCCGCTCGGGCCCGACCGCCTCGAGGTCGACTACAAGAACGCCCTGGAAGATCCCCTGTACGGCAAGAACAACAGCCTCGTCACGCCATGGGCGTGGCGGGACCCACCGCTCAACGACCCGGAGAGCACTATCCTCGGTGAGGAGTGGCAGTGCAACCCGGTGCGGGCGAACATGGTCGTGACCGACCCGACAGCGTGGATCTGGGGTGGGCTCCACCTCGCCGCTGGCACCCAACTCCCCAACGTCGTCGGCCCCGAGTACGACCACTACTCGCCCAACCAGCCGAGCCCTCCCAACGTTCAGATCGTCGCCGCCTCCCCGGTCACCTGCAACGGCGTTCCCCACCAGGCCGACTTCACCTACTACACGTGGCATGGCAGCGGCGCTGGCGTCATCGACACCGGCACGATCGACTGGGTCGGTTTCCTCGCGCCGGTCTGCGACCGGACCTGCCCTGAGGTCAACAGGGTCGTGACCGACGCGACCCTCAACATCCTGCGGGTCTTCGGCGAGGCTCCCGCCGGCCGCAAGTACCCCTCGGTGTCCAACTACGCGAGCATCCCGCACGTGCCCTGAGACCGAGCTGATCCCACGTCGTCTCACGTTGGGCGCGTGCTACTACGCTGTGGGCCGGAGACGGGCGGACGGGGAGGGCGGTGCCGAGCGGGCGGACGGGCAACACATCCGAGCGACCGGGCCTCCGACCCGTGCGCCTCCGACTGCTCACCGTAGGGGCTGCATGGGCCCTGGTTGCGGCGTTGGCGGTGCCGGCGGCCGCGGCCGCTCGTCGTTCCAGCCATCCGTTGACGCCACCGTCTTGGCCTCGGGTCGTGAGCGAGCAGGTCACCGCCGACTTCCAGGTGGCGCCGGGCATCACGTTCGTCCAGACCCGCTACCGGACGGCGAAGGGCCCCGAGCGCGCCAGCGTGCTCTACGTCGACACCCAGGTCGCCGGGCGCGACTTCACTCCAGCACTCGCCAACGGCTTCCTGTCCTCCGACGGCGAAGCCGTGAGCGGGATCGCCCGACGCATCCACGCCTTCGCCGGCACCAACGGCGACTATTACAACGGCGTCGGGCGCTTCCCGCTGCCCCTCGGGCAGGGACAGCCCACCCACCTGCTCGTCGAGAGAGGCGCCGTGGTCCTCGGTGGGCTCCCCGACGACTGCGGCGTGCTCGAGGTGGCCACCGACGGGCGCATGGCGATCGGGCGAGAGCAGTTCTGGGGGACGGTCCAGGCTGCCGGAGCCCCGCCTCAACGGCTCTCGGCGGTCAACGTCCTCGTCGGGCCGGGACCGCTGTCCCAGTGCGACACCGCCGTGCAGCACCGGGAGCTGGTCTTCATGACCGACCGGTGGAGCCCCTACCCGAGCCCGATGGCGGGGCCGGCGCCGGTGGCCGAGATGAGGCAGACGGGTCCGTATGGGTACGTCGTGACGGCCGTGCTCCGCCGGCGCCTGGAGCTCCCGCCGCTGCCGGCGGGCTACTCGGCGCTCGTCGGGGAAGGCTCGGCCAGGAGCTTCGTCCGCCACTTGCACCGCGGGCAGCTCGTGGCGATCCACGACGGCGTCCGTCCCGACAACCGCCTCGAGTCCGCCGTCGGGGGCGGCTTCATCCTCCTCCAGGGCGGTGTCGTCAATCCCGAGATCGCCCGCTCGTCCCTGCCCGGGGAGGCGGCTACCGTCGTCGGCACCAGCACCGACGGCACCGAGGCGGTCTTCGCCGTCTTCGACGGCGGCCAGCCCCACATCGGCATCGGTGTCGGATACGCCATGATGGCGGGCTGGCTGCAGACGCAGGGCATGGCCGATGGGGAGTTCTTCGACAACGGAGGCTCGTCGACCATGGTCGTGCGCACACCGGGCCGCCGCGGCGTGACCGTGGAGAACAGCCCGTCGGATGGCCAGGAGCGCCTCGTCGCCGAGTGCCTCTGCTTCGCCCCACCACCACCCCCGTGACAGCGGTGGGGCATCCCCAGCTTCCGCCGCTGTCCGCCCGAGCACGACGGCGGCGAGAACGGCGGCGAGGCGGCGACGGCGGACGACGGCCAGCACGAAGGCGACACCCAACGGCACCCACGTCCATGGGGCGGCGGCGAGTGCTGCGACGAGCACGCCGGCCCGGTCGAGGTGGGCCTCCCGAACCGCGGCCAGGCAGCCTTTGGCCATGGTGAGGACCACCGTCCCCCGGATGGGACGAAGGTGCGAGAGAAGGCTCGAACCGTGCAGCCGCCGGTCCTCCGGAATCCGCCGCCCGGCTGCGACGGGGCTCGAGGTACCCCTGGAGGTCTCCTGCCGCCGGCAACAGGTCTCGCTTTCCGCGCGCCCTGCGGCGAACCGCGCGCAGGGACGGCGGGATGGCGCTCCGTGTGCGCGCGGTCGTGATCCCAGCGCGCGGAACGGCCCTCCAGCCGCTTCCGAGCAGGGCGATATCAGCGATAGCAGCGCTACCGGGCGAGGCGGTTCGCCAGGCTGAGGATGGCCGACGCCGCCGGCCGGCTGGCGGCGGGTCGCCGGCGGTTGTCCGCCCGGCGGCGGTCCCTTCTCGTCGGGCGCCAGCGGGGGGCGGGCTGGCCGGTCACGTCGCTCGGGGTGTGGCGCATGTCAGTCTCCTCTGGCACCACTCGGTGCGGCGCGATCCCCAACATGGTCGGGGCAGGAGGGGAGAAAGGCGTCGCCGCCGCCACGCGCCGTTCACCGGGCGGGGAGCGCCGTGGGGCGCCCGCCCCGAGCGCCGCGCCAGCGGGTTGCTCCAACGACGCCGGCGAGCGCGACGGCGAGGCCCACCTCGTGGCCAAGGCGGTCGGGCGACTCGCGCTGGATCCACCGGTGGAACCGGTCGAACCACGCCGGCCACGGCGCGAACCCGAAGAACACCAGGCAGGGCTTGTCCATGTCCGGCAGGGCGGCGCCGACGGTCGCGGCCAGCGTCGCCACCCGGGTGCCGGCGGGGGCGGTGGCGACGGCCCCGGTGAGAGCGCTGAGGGCGCTGAGCCCGTCGCGGCGGGCGACCCGCAGGAGCTCCTCGGACAGCTGTGACTCACCGGTGCCCCAGTGGGGGCAGGCGTCGAGCAGCAGGTGGGAGGCGAACCCGGCGGCGAAGGCGGTGACGGGTCGCCGGCGCAGCGGACCGCCGAGCAGGCTTCCGGCCAGGACGTGGTTGGTGACGAACACGGCTGCCCGGGCCCTACGCCCGTCGCAGCAGGAGGAGGCAGCGGTCGTCGGCCGGCGTGGCGCCCAGCTCGGCCCAGACGACCTTGCCGCCGCGCGCATCGACGCCCCACGATCGCGAGACCGACGCCACCGTCGACAAGCCCCGGCCGGTCATGGCCTCCGGGTTCTCGGCGAGGACCATGGGCGCCGATCGCCCGGCGTCGGGTTCCTCCCCGAGCGTCAGCTTGGTGACCGGGTGCACGTCCGCTGCTGGCGGCGCCGGTCTGGTCGGCGGGACCCGACGAAGGCGATCACGTCGGGGAATGGTAGCCCTTGCGCGCTTCGCTCGACCCGTACCACGCCGTATCCCCGCTGACAGGCTCAGCTTCTCCCGATCGGTGCCGATCCACGACGGTGTGGGCAGCCAGGACGATCTGATGACGCTCGGGGACGCGGCGGCCATGGCCATCGCCGCTGGTGTGAGCGAGCGCGACTTCGTTGCAGCCGTCCATCGGGGGGTCGTCGACACGCGCATCGTGGACGGCCTGCCGCGCGTCGCGCGACGGGAGATGGAGTTCTGGTGCCGGATCGCCGGCCTGGGCATGGAGGAAAGGGCTCAACTCGCCGCTGGCTGAGCGGGGTCAGTGGAGTCCCTGCATCGCGTGGCGGTAGCCGGTGATGATCGCGTCGCCAGCGAAGATCGCAACGACTGCACCGGTGGCGAGGAAGACCCCGTAGGGCAGTCGGCTGGACATCTTCGCCTTGCCGGCCAGGATCAGGGCGATCCCTACTGACGCCCCGGCGAGGTTGGCTGCCATGAACCCGATGAGCAGGCACCACGGGCTCAGCCAGCCGAGCGCCATTCCGAGCAGGAAGGACAGGCGGACGTCGCCGAACCCCAGCCAGGCGGGGCGGAGGAAGTTCACGAGGAAGAAGGCGAGGAAGCTTCCTGCGCTGCAGGCGAGGGCGGTGAGCAGCCGACCCCACGACCGGGTGGCGATGGTGGCAGCCAGCAGGTCGGCGGCGACGAGCGCGGCGGATGCGTACACGACGGAGCGGGGGAGGATGAGGTGCTCGCCGTCGATGAGCGCCAGCGCGAGCAGGCCGGCGGCGAACACCAACTCGGCGGGCAGCGTCCAGCTGGCACCGAAGCGCACGGCCAGGAGGGCGAACAGCCCCGCCGTGGCCAACTCCACAAGGGGGTAGCGCACCGAGATCGGCTCGTCGCACGAGCGGCAACGTCCCTGCAGGAGGAGCCACGACAGCACGGGGAGGTTGTCGTAGGCGGCGATCGGCGTTCCACAACCCGGGCACGCCGGCGCCGGGCGGACCACCGACAACCTGCGCGGCACCCGGTAGATGACCACATTGAGGAACGAGCCCACACAAAGGCCGGCCACAGCACAAGCGATGGTGAGGATCAGCACGCGCACACTCTCACTCTCCCCGGGCTCACTCTCTACGGGCGCTCTTGACCACCGACTGCTCGTGCCTTACCCTGAAGGGGACCAACCCGACCGCAAAGACCCTTGCAGTAGGCAAGCGCGCGCTGTAAGGTGTTCGGTTGCCGTGGTCGCCTGTTCGGTAGCCCCTGAAGCGCTTCAGGGGCTTTCGCGCGCTCTCACGGCCCTACGACCCCCCTCTGCCTCAGGAGTAGGCCTTGCCGGCACGTACCCCCTCCCGGGAGCGCTTCTCGTTCGCCAACTTGGACGAGGTCCAGCCGCTCCCGGATCTGATCTCCATCCAGCGCGACTCTTTCAGGTGGTTCCTCGAGAAGGGGCTTGCTGACACCTTCCGTGACATCAGCCCGATCGAGGACTTCTCCGGCTCCCTGAAGCTCATCCTCGACTTCGACCCCGAGGACCAGGACCTGCGCCCGCCGCCGAAGTTCTTGGTGGAGGAGTGCAAGGAGAAGGACATGACCTACGCGGCGCCCATCTTCGTGCGCGCCCAGTTCCAGAACGCCAACACCGGGGAGATCAAGGAGCAGACCGTGTTCATGGGGGACTTCCCCATGATGACGGACAGGGGCACCTTCATCATCAACGGGACCGAGCGCGTCGTCGTGTCCCAGCTGGTGCGTTCCCCGGGCGTGATCTTCCAGCCCGGCCGTGACATGAAGTCGGTGGTCACCGGCACCATCCACCCCTACCGGGGCGAGTGGATCGAGTTCGACGTCGAGGCCAAGCCGGGCAAGGACATCACCGCCGGCTCGCGCGTGGCCCGCAAACGGCGCCTGTCGTTGTTCGTGCTGCTGCGTGCCCTGGGGTTCACCGACGATGGCTTCCTCGAGCGCTTCGTCCGCCACTTCGACTTCCTCGAGGGTCAGTGGGACAAGGAGCGGGAGCTCGCCGCCACCCAGGAGGAGGCCCTCCTCGAGATCTACAAGCGTGCCCGTCCCGGCGAGCCGCCGTCGCCGGAGTCGGCCCGCGTCTATTTCGAGAACGCCTTCTTCAACCCCAAGCGCTACGACCTGACCCGGGTCGGCCGCTACAAGCTCGACCGCAAGCTCGGCCCGGAGATCGGCAAGGCCGAGGAGCTGTTCGGCGTCGAGCTCGAGCGCCCCGAGGAGGGCCAGGGCGTCCTCTCCCGCTCCGAGATCCTCGCCGCCTGCAGCTACCTGCTCCACCTTGCCCAGGGCGAGTCGGGCTACCGGCTCGACGACCAGGACCACTTCGCCAACCGGCGCATCCGCTCCGTCGGCGAGCTGATCCAAAACCAGGTCCGCGTCGGGCTCTCCCGCATGGAGCGGGTCGTGCGCGAGCGCATGACCACCCAGGACGTCGAGGCCATCACGCCGCAGACCCTGATCAACATCCGCCCGGTCGTGGCGGCGATCAAGGAGTTCTTCGGGACCAGCCAGCTGTCGCAGTTCATGGACCAGACCAACCCGCTGTCGGGTCTCACCCACAAGCGGCGACTGTCGGCCATGGGCCCCGGCGGCCTCTCCCGGGAGCGGGCCGGCTTCGAGGTCCGTGACGTGCACTCCAGCCACTACGGCCGCATGTGCCCGATCGAGACCCCCGAGGGCCCCAACATCGGCCTGATCGGCCATCTCGCCAGCTACGGGCGGATCAACAGCTACGGCTTCATCGAGACCCCCTACCGCCGGGTCGTCGACGGCAAGGTGACCGACGAGATCCTCTACCTCGCCGCCGACGAGGAGGAGGAGTACGTCATCGCCCAGGCCAACGCCAGGCTCGGCCACGACGGCACGCTCCTCGATGACCGCGTCCTGGTGCGCCGCGCCCCCCAGGGCCCCGGCGTGCGGGTCGGTGCCGGCGGAACCAGCTACGGCAGCTCCACCGAGGTCGACTTCGTGCCGCCCGCCGAGGTGGACCTCATGGACGTCTCCCCCAAGCAGATCGTCTCGATCTCCACGGCGCTCATCCCCTTCATTGAGCACGACGACGCCAACCGGGCCCTCATGGGCGCCAACATGCAGAAGCAGGCCGTACCGCTGGTACGCCCAGAGGCACCTTTCATCGGAACCGGAGTCGAAGCCCGAGCGGCGCGCGACGCCGGCGACGTGCTGCTCGCCGAGGGAAAGGGTGTCGTTGTCGAGGTCGCCGGCGAGCACGTCACCGTCGACTACGAGCCCAACCAGAAGGACTGGAACGGCGCCACCCTCGGGCGCAAGGTGTACAGGCTGTCGAAGTTCCGACGCTCCAACCAGAACACGTGCCTCAACCAGCGCACCGTGGTGGAGGAGGGCGACAAGGTCGTGAAGGGCGACGTCCTCGCCGACGGCCCGTCGACCGAGCAGGGCGAGCTCGGCCTCGGCAAGAACCTGCTCGTCGCCTTCATGCCATGGGAGGGCTACAACTACGAGGACGCCATCATCCTCTCCGAGCGCCTCGTCAAGGACGATGTCCTCACCTCCATCCACATCGAGGAGCACGAGGTCGACGCCCGCGACACCAAGCTCGGCGCCGAGGAGATCACCCGGGACATCCCTAACCTGTCCGAGGACATCCTGAAGGACCTCGACGAGCGGGGCATCATCCGCATCGGTGCGGAGGTCGGGCCCGGCGACGTCCTCGTCGGCAAGGTCACCCCCAAGGGAGAGACCGAGCTGACCCCCGAGGAGCGCCTGCTGCGGGCGATCTTCGGCGAGAAGGCCCGCGAGGTGCGCGACACCTCCCTCAAGGTGCCGCACGGGGAGTCCGGCAAGGTGATCGACGTCCGGGTGTTCTCCCGCGACGACGCCCACGAGCTGCCGCCCGGCGTCAACCAGCTGGTGCGGGTCTACGTGGCCCAGAAGCGGAAGATCTCCGAGGGCGACAAGCTCGCCGGCCGCCACGGCAACAAGGGCGTGATCTCCAAGATCCTTCCGGTCGAGGACATGCCGTTCCTCGCCGACGGCACGCCCGTCGACATCATCCTCAACCCTCTCGGCGTCCCCTCGCGGATGAACGTCGGCCAGGTGCTCGAGAGCCATCTCGGCTGGGCGGCCCGCTGGGGCTGGGACGGCAACCCGCTCGCCAAGGTCCCCAAGCGGGGCACCGAGCGCAAGACCCGCCCGGTCGCCGAGCCGTCGGTGCACATAGCCACCCCGGTCTTCGACGGCGCCCACTGGGACGAGGAGGGCGAGGCCGGCCGGCACCCCACGATGCAGCGGATCTTCGAGACCCTGCACCCGGAGGCGCCCGAGACCGACTACGGCGACCACGGCCGGCTCATCGGCACCGACGGCAAGGCCACCCTCTACAACGGGCGGACCGGCCAGGCCTACGACAACCCCATCAGCGTCGGCTACGTGTACATCCTGAAGCTGGCCCACCTGGTGGACGACAAGATCCACGCCCGGTCGACAGGCCCGTACTCGATGATCACCCAGCAGCCGCTCGGTGGGAAGGCCCAGTTCGGTGGGCAGCGCTTCGGCGAGATGGAGGTGTGGGCCCTGGAGGCCTACGGCGCCGCCTACGCCCTGCAGGAGCTGCTCACCATCAAGTCCGACGACGTCCTCGGCCGCGTGAAGGTCTACGAGGCGATCGTCAAGGGTGAGAACATCCCCGAGCCGGGGATCCCCGAATCCTTCAAGGTGCTGATCAAGGAGATGCAGAGCCTCTGCTTGAACGTGGAGGTCCTCTCCAACACCGGCGAGGAGATCGAGATGCGCGAGCTCGACGAGGACGTGTTCCGCACCGCCGAGGAGCTCGGCATAGACATCAGCCGCCCGGAGCGAGGCTCCGACGAAGAAGACGCACGCCGCGCCAGCGAGAGGGGTTTCTGAGTTGCTGGACGTCAACAATTTCGAGCAGCTGCGCATCGGTCTGGCCACCGCCGACTCGATCCGCACGTGGTCCAACGGCGAGGTCAAGAAGCCGGAGACCATCAACTACCGCACCCTGCGCCCGGAGAAGGACGGGCTGTTCTGCGAGAAGATCTTCGGTCCCACCAAGGACTGGGAGTGCTACTGCGGCAAGTACAAGCGGGTCCGCTTCCGCGGCATCGTCTGCGAGCGCTGCGGCGTGGAGGTCACCCGCTCCAAGGTCCGGCGCGAGCGGATGGGCCACATCGAGCTGGCCGCCCCCGTGGTCCACATCTGGTACTTGCGGGGCACCCGCTCATGGCTGGCCTACCTCCTCATGGGCACCGAGGCCCGGGAGGAGCTGAAGGCCAAGCAGCTGGAGAAGGTCATCTACTTCGCCGCCAACCTCGTCACCTTCGTGGACGAGGACAAGCGCCACAACGACCTGCCCAGCCTCGAGGCCGAGCTGGCCGAGGAGCTGGCGGAGATCGAGCGCGGCCGCGACCTCGACCTCGACCGGCGCTTCAAGGCGCTGGAGGACGAGCTGGCCCAGCTCGAGTCCGACGGCGCCAAGGACTCGGAGATCAAGGCCCGGCAGCGCCAGGTCGACAAGGAGCTCGCCGCCATCCGCGAGCGGGCCGACAGCGAGCTCGACCTCGTGAAGCGGGCCTTCGACGAGCTCCGCAGCCTCCACGGCCGCAAGATCATCGAGGACGAGCTGCTCTGGCGTGAGCTGAAGGACCGCTACGGCGACTACTTCCGCGGCGGCATGGGGGCCGAGGCCATTGCCCAGCTCATCGGCGAGATCGACTTCGACGCCGAGGAGATCAAGCTCCGGGACGCGATCGACCCGACCGACGGACGGCGTCCCCTTTCGGTGCAGCGGAAGCAGAAGGCGATCAAGCGCCTGAAGATCGTTTCGGCGTTCAACCGCCGGGACGAGCACGCCAAGCGCGTCAACGACCCTCGGGCGATGATCCTCGACGCCGTCCCGGTCATCCCACCGGAGCTGCGCCCCATGGTCCAGCTCGACGGCGGTCGCTTCGCCACCTCGGACCTCAACGACCTGTACCGGCGGGTCATCAACCGCAACAACCGCCTCAAGCGGCTCCTCGACCTCGGCGCCCCCGAGATCATCGTCAACAACGAGAAGCGGATGCTCCAAGAGGCCGTCGACGCCCTGTTCGACAACGGCCGGCGCGGGCGCCCCGTGACCGGCCCCGGCAACCGGCCTCTCAAGAGCCTCTCTGACATGCTGAAGGGCAAGCAGGGCCGGTTCCGCCAGAACCTGCTCGGCAAGCGCGTCGACTACTCCGGCCGTTCGGTGATCGTGGTCGGCCCGACCCTCAAGCTGCACCAGTGCGGCCTGCCCAAGCAGATGGCGCTCGAGCTGTTCAAGCCGTTCGTCATGAAGCGCCTCGTCGACCTGGAGCTCGCGCAGAACATCAAGTCGGCCAAGCGCATGGTCGAGCGGCGCCGCTCGCAGGTATGGGACGTGCTGGAGGAGGTCATCAAGGAGCACCCGGTGTTCCTCAACCGGGCCCCCACCCTGCACCGCCTCGGCATCCAGGCCTTCGAGCCGATCCTCGTCGAGGGCAAGGCGATCCAGATCCACCCTCTGGTCTGCACCGCCTTCAACGCCGACTTCGACGGCGACCAGATGGCCGTCCACCTGCCGCTGTCGGCGGAGGCCCAGGCCGAGGCCCGGATCCTCATGCTGTCGGCCCACAACATCCTGAAGCCCGCCGACGGCCGCCCGGTGACCGTGCCGAGCCAGGACATGGTGTTCGGCGCCTACTACCTGACCCTCGTGAAAGACGGCGGCAAGGGCGAGGGGCGTGTGTTCCGCCACCTGTGGGAGGTGGAGCGCGCCTACGAGGCCGGTGACTTGGACCTGCACTCCCGCATCCAGTGGCGGCGTCCTGTCGTCGTCGCCGCCGACCCCAAGGGCACCGACCCCGTTGCCGACGCCGAGCAGGCCGAGACGGTGGAGACCACCCCCGGGCGGATCATCTTCAACACCGCCCTCCCGGAGGACTTCCCCTTCGTCAACGACATCGTCGGCAAGCGCAACCGCAGCATCGGCTCCATCGTCGAGGTCCTTGCCGACCGCTACCCACGCGCGGTGGTGGCCGAGAGCCTGGACCGGGTGAAGAACCTCTGCTTCCGGTACGCGTCGCAGTCGGGCCTCACCATCTCCATCGACGACGTGCGTACCCCGTCGTCCAAGGCAGCGATCATCAACCGCTACGAGCAGGAGGCCCAGAAGGCCGAGACCCAGTTCAAGCGGGGCATCATCACAGACGACGAGCGGCGCCAGAAGGAGATCGAGATCTGGACCTCGGCCAACTCCGAGGTGGGACGGGCCATGGAAGAGGCGCTGCGAGCCATCCCCTTCAACCCCCTCGACATGATGGTCGACTCCGGCGCCCGGGGTAACCCACAGCAGGTCCGCCAGATCGCCGGCATGAAGGGCCTGGTGTCCAACCCCCGGGGCGAGATGATCCCCCGGCCGATCATCTCCTCCTTCCGGGAGGGGCTGTCGGTCCTCGAGTACTTCATCTCCACCCACGGCGCCCGCAAGGGCCTCGCCGACACCGCCTTGCGCACCGCCGACTCCGGTTACCTGACCCGCCGGCTCGTCGACGTCGCCCAGGAGCTCATCATCCGCGAGGAGGACTGCGGCACCGGCCGAGGGGTGTGGGTCCGCTACGTCCACCGCGACGACGAGCGGGCCCGCACCTACCTGGAGACGAGGCTCGACAGCCGGGTGCTGGCCCGGGAGGTCAGGCTGGCGGACGGCACCGTGCTGCCCGCCGGCACACGCATCAGCCCCGAGGTGATGGTCGCCCTCCGCGACGACCCGGCGCTCGACGAGGTCCTCTGCCGCTCGGTGCTCACCTGCGAAGCGGAGCACGGCGTGTGCGCTGCCTGCTACGGGCGGTCGCTCGCCACCAACCGGGACATCGAGCTCGGCGAGGCGGTTGGCGTCATCGCCGCCCAGTCGATCGGCGAGCCCGGCACCCAGCTAACCATGCGGACCTTCCACCAGGGCGGCATCGCCGGCGAGGACATCACCCACGGCCTGCCCCGCGTCGTCGAGCTGTTCGAGGCCCGCACCCCCAAGGGCGCGGCGGTGCTGTCCCGGACCTCCGGGGTCGTCCGCATCGCCGACGAGGACAACGGCCGGCGCATCACCGTCGTCGGCGACGACGGCACGGAGGAGATCTACGACGTCAACCTCCGCGCCAAGCTCGCCGACGGCATCCGCGAAGGCGGCGAGGTCAACGCCGGCGACGCCATCGTCGACGGGCCCAAGGACCCCAAGCAGCTGCTCGAGATCAAGGGCATCCGCGAGACCCAGCAGTACCTCGTCAACGAGGTGCAGCAGGTCTACCGGGACCAGGGTGTGTCGATCCACGACAAGCACATCGAGCTCATCGTCCGCCAGATGCTGCGCCGGGTGCTCGTCGCCGAGCAGGGCGAGTCGCCGTTCCTGCCCGGTGAGCGTGTCGACGCCCGCATCTACGCCGAGGTCAACCGCCAGCTGGTCCAGGAGGGCCGGCGGCCGGCGGAGGGCCGCAGCGAGCTGATGGGCATCACCAAGGCGTCTCTCGCCACCGACAGCTGGCTGTCGGCGGCCTCCTTCCAGGAGACGACCCGGGTGCTGACCGAGGCGGCCATCGAGGGCAAGAGCGACCAGCTCTTCGGCCTGAAGGAGAACATCATCATCGGCAAGCTGATCCCTGCGGGGACCGGGATGCTGCGCTACCGGGATCTGGTCATCGACGCTCCCGAGGCGGAGCGGATGCCGTACTGGTCGTCGGAGGACGAGCCGGGCGGCGAGGACCTCGCTGCGTGGCTCGCGTCGATCGGCGGGGACGGCGGCGAGGGCTTCGAGGGCGGCGGGGGCGGCGGGGGCTTCGTGGGGGCGGAGGGCGATGGGTACGGTGGCGTGTTCGGCGTGGTGCCCGACCTGCCGGACGCCTTCGGCGACAGCGGGCAGGAGTCCGCCGGGTAACACCTGCCAGCTGGTGCTAGCTGGTGCTAGCTGGTGCCAGCTGGTGCCAGCCGGCGCCAGTCGGCGCCAGCCGGTGTCAGCCGGCGGCGGGACACTCGGTTGGTTCTCTGGAGGTCGGTGCGTTCAGGGCCGGAATCTGCCCTGAACGCACCGAGGTGTCGTCAATGCACCGAGGTCGCGTCCTACGGGCCATCCGTGCAACGGGATGCCGACCGCGGGATGCCCGGCAACCGGGTTGCATCCGTCTTGCCCGCTGTGCTAGGGTATCGAATGCTCTGCACTTTGCGCGCGAGCAGTTGACCAATCCGCCATCCGCCGAGTGGGGAAGCGGTGGTCTGTGCACGAGACATCAGGGGGGCGATGACTACCACGACCACCCGTGAACAGAAGCGGCGCTGGCGACCTCGCTTCTGGCTCTTCGCCGCCGCCCTCCTTGTCGCCGGCTCCCTCGTGGTGACAGGAGGGCAGCTCCCCACGGCCGGTGCGACGCCGCTGCCAGTCTGGCCCTACACGGCAACGATCACGTCGTCGAGCGTGGCGGCACTCCACGTCGGCGAAGAGGTCGACCTCATCCACCTCGACAACATCACGATGGAGGACATCGACGCCCGCGTCGTGGGCCAGGCCACCTTCCACGTCGTCGCGACGCCGTCCCCGTACTCGTGCCTCAACGGGTCGACCGTCAACATCTTCGCCTTCCACGGTGAGCTCTTCCTCCACAACGGCCTCGAGGGCAACCAGTGCACGTACGGCACGTGGGAGATCGCGCCAGCCTCGGTCACCTCGCCGCTCCAGGTTCCTGCGATCACCGGTGCGACCGAGATCGGGGGAAGGCTCGTCCTGTCGGGCAGGGGCTTCGGAGCCTCGCCGGGAGCCGTCGTGCTCATCCACTACGGCGCCACCGTCTCGGGCCCGGTCTACGCCACGGGCGCCGTCGCGTGGTCGTCGTACCGGGTGAGCGTGGCCGTGCCCGTCGCCCTGCCGACCGGCCCCTACGACGTGCTGCTGCTCACCCGAGCCGGCGCGGCCGCGACCACCCTCGCCGTCCTGTCCCCCCCGCCGCCACCGCCTCCTCCGGGCCTGTGGGTGCAGGAGCCGTCGGGCACCACCGAGAGCTTGAACGCCGTCTCCTGCGTGCCGGGCAGGTCCCCGAGCGGGGTGTGGACGGGCTACTGCTACGCCGTCGGCGACCACGGGACGATTGTCTTTTCGGCGAACGGCGGCCTCACGTGGTCGACGGAGACCTCCCCGTCGACCGTGGACCTCCACGGCGTGGCCTGCGTGCCGCTGACAGGGCCTGGCGTGAGGGTGCCCGTGATCTGCTACGCCGTCGGCGACCAGGGCACGATCCTGTTCGAGAAGAACGGCCTGCCTTGGATCGTCGAGTCGCCCACCAGCCCCTCGACCACCGAGCCTTTCTCCGCCGTCGCCTGCCAGTCGGCCAGCCGCTGCTGGGCCGTCGGCACGGCCGTGGCCGCCGAGCTCACCTTCGCCAACCCGACGAGCCCCTGGCAGCTGATCACCATCCTCGGTCCGCCCGGTTCGACCTGCGGCCCCGGAGGACCCCCCAACGCTTGCCTGCGCGGCGTTGCCCTCGGCAACGCCGACGAGCACTTCGCCGTGGGCGGCGGCGGCAACATCTACGCCCAGTTCGACTACCGGGGCCCGTCGTGGACCAACCAGGTCTCCCTCGGCGCCGGCTACTTCACCTCGATCTCGTGCGGCCCGCCGTCGATCGCCGGCCACAGCCACTGCATCACCGTTGGCACCGACGACACCCTCGCCGCCAGCCGCATCTACCTGACCTTCGACAGCGGCACGACCTGGGCGCCGGCGACCTCCCCGCCCGAGGGGAACATGCCGCCTCTTCGGGGCGTGTCGGTCCTGCGGGGAGCGCCCGCCAACGGGCACGCATGGGCCGTCGGTGACAGGGGCACGATCCTGCGCACCGACGACGGGGGCAGGACCTGGGTGAAGGAGACCTCGTCCACGAGCGCCGACCTGCTCGCGGTCACGTGCCCGGCGACCCCCAACCCGTCGCTGCTCTGCCTCGCCGTCGGCGCGGGGGGAACCATCCTCGCCCGCCGCCCGGGTCTCCCGCTGCCAGCGTGGGCCTACACGGCGACCGTGACCGCCTCGAGCACCACCGGGCTCACCGTCGGGCGGACCTACGGCCTCATCCACCTCGTCAACCTCACCCTCGAGGACCTCGGTGCGACCCGCGTGGGCCGGGCCACCTTGCACGTCAACGTGGCCCGCTCCCCCTATACCTGTCTGAACGGCTCCACCGTCAACGTGTTCCTCTACGACGGGCAGTACTTCCTCCACAACGGTCTCCAGGGCTCCCAGTGCACCTACGGGACGTGGGAGATCGCACCGGCCTCGGTCACCTCGCCGGCCGAGGTGCCCACGATCTCGAGCGCCAGCTTCGCCTTCAGCCCGGTCGTGCGACCACCGACGCCGTACGCAAGGCTACTCGTCGCCGGGCGCAACCTCGGCGCCTCACCCGGGACGGTCTCGCTCATCGGCTACAGCGCCACGACCTCGGGGCCGGTCGTGTCCACGAGCGTCATGTCGTGGGCGCCCACGCGCGTGGTGGCGGGCCTCCAGGGCCACGTCACCCTCGGCTCCCTCTATGACGTGCTGCTCTTCACGAGCTCAGGCGCCGCCGCCTCCACGTTGGCGAGGGTGCCCCGCATCGTCCCGCTCGTGGTGTCGCCGGTCTCGCTCCGCAGGAGGAGCTGATCGGCGGCCCGGTGCTCGTGGAGCGGGACCCCTTCACTGACGGGGGGTGCGACGAGCCGACCGTCGAGGCCCTCGCGCCGCCCCTTCGCCCGGGCGCCCAGCCGGAAGAACGTCCGGTCAGCTGAGCGACGGGTGGCCCCGGGGCCGATCCCCAGGAGGTTGCCAGCCGGCATGCCTGGCCATGGCAACGGCTTCCAGTTGGCTGTTGACGCCGAGCTTGCCGAGGATGGAATGAATCTGGCTCCGTACGGTTGTGACGGACACGTACGACGTTGCCGCCACCCGTTCGGCGCCGAAGCCGTCGATGAGCATGGCGAGCACCTCCTGCTCCCGGTGGCTCAGCTGCTGGAAGGGTGCCAGCGCCACGACTCGCTCGGTTCGCCGCCGCCTCCACGCCTCGAGCAACCGGGCGCGGGTCTGGGGTGGGACCAGAGGGACACCGTCGAGAGCCTTCCGTACGGCGGCGATCAGCTCCTCGACGCCCACCGTCTTCGGTACCCACCCGACAGCTCCAGCTTCGAAGCAGCAGCCGATGGCCCATTCATTCGACGTTGCCGACACGATGATGACGCGCGATCCGGAGGACGTCAGCGGCCTGACCAGCTTGGCGCCATTGCCGAGGGGGCCGAGGTCGAGGTCGAGGAGCGCCACGTCGGGTCCGGCGCCGCACAACTCCTCGCGCATCTCGCCGAGGGTGGCGGCGGCGGGAACGAGCACTTCGAAGCCCTCGGCGGCCAAGGTTGCCGACAGCGCAGCCGAGAGCAGGGCGTGATCCTCGACGAGTGCTACGACGTGACGGCTGTGCTCCCCGGGAGGCTCTCTGATCGAGGGCGCAGTGGAGGGTTCCTCACGCCAGGGCACTGTCTCCAATCCCCTCACCGCGCATTCGGGTGGATCACGGTCGAAATCATCGTACTCCCCGAGCCCGCCGTCGTGGCGGCCGCGGCCGTCTCTCATGCCGATCCTGCTGCGGTGCGCACGTACGTTGCCTGATACGGCCGGCCTGCCGATGCCCTCAGGTGGTCCGGATGCTCGAGTGTCAGCTCGGCGCCAGCCCCTGCTCCTCGTTCCAGCGGCGCATCTGCTCGCTGAATCCGGGGTCCCCTTGGTCGGACGGGCGCGCAGCGGTGAAGATGACCACATGGCCGTCGGGGTCGATCGTGGTCAGATCGCGTGTGTTCCACCTGGTGTCGGCCGGCCCGTCGACATGCCCGCCACCGTGCGCCCGTGCCTGTGCCGCTAGGTCGTCGATCTCGTCGTAGGCTGCGGCGAAACTCAAGGAGCACCCGGCGCCGGCGTCGACCGGCGCGCTTGCCGGGCGCACCAGCAGGTCCTGGAACTGCCAGCGGCGCAGGTGCACGAGCGCCGGCCCGCGTGGCCCGGGGATGGCGAAGAGGCTGATGAAGCCGAGGCCCTCGACGTACCACGAGGTCGTGACGTCGATGTCGGCGACCAGGAGCGTGGCGAACATCGGCATGCCGTAGATCGCCCGGCTGATCGGCGGCGCCGACACGCCTGAGCCGGGACCGGGAACCGGAGACAGGCTGTCGTCAAATGGGACCTTCCTCGAGCCTGGTGCGGATGGAGGGTCATGTCAAGCCAAGCGCGTCGCGCTCGCCGATCGGTGACCGGGCCTTGGTCACCTCCCGTCTCGAGCGAGTTCGTCCTCGACTGCCCGGCGGATCCAGTTGGAGACCGAACGGTCGTCGGCGGCTGGCTTGTGGGTGGCGCGTGCCAGCCTGTCAGTAGGGTAAGTGATCTGCCCACCGCCACGGCGAAGCTGTGGTTGACGCCGTCGGTGATGTGGGGCACCGGTGCCACGGCAACCAAGATTGGGACCTCCATTTACCCAATTTTGATGATGAGGACGCCGGTTCGGACCCTGGAGAATGCCCACGGTGGGTGGGTGCAACGTCCCGCCGCCACCGGCCCCCACCCAGCGCATCGGCGGCTCGAGGACTCCAAGGACACATCACCATGCGAGCAAGACTCCCATTCTGGGCCGGCGCCCTCGGCGTCGGCGCGCTCGGACTGGCCCTGGTCGGGCCCGGCAGCTTCGCCAGCTTCACCAGCTCGGTCACCGCCAATCAGTCGATCACCGCCGGCACCTTCCAACTCGCGGGCACAGCGGGGACCCCGACGGTGTCAGGGCCGCTGATCGGCGACGCCAACTCGATCGGCCAGCCGAACCTCGGGTCCACGGCCGGGTCCGAGCCAACCGCCCCCGACTTCAACGGCAACACCCTCTCGTTCACTCTCGGCAACATCAACCCGGGCGACACCTATACCGAGCCGGTGACGATCTACGACGTCGGCACCCTGCAGGGGCAGCTCAACACGGTCACCTACACGCCGGACACGACGAGCACGGCCCAGGCGCTGGAGAAGGACATGACCGTCGCCCTCCAGGAGGACATCGGGGGCACCTGGACCGACGTGCACACCCAGGGCGAGGAGACGACCTGCGGGGGATGCGCAGGTGTCCCCGTATCTGCGGCAGCCTCCCACACCTTCAAGCTGGACTACAGCTTCGGCCCGAGCTTCGTGCAGCCCAACCCGCACATGTACAGCTACAGCCAGGCGAGCAGCGCCGGCTTCAGCACCAACGAGCTGTCCGCCTCGTACCAGGTCGTGTTCAGCTTCACCAACACGACGGCGAGCCAGAACTCCCTGGAGACCGCGTCGGCATCCCCGTCGCTGAGCTTCAACGGGGTCAACACCCCCTAGCGGACTCGACGTAGCCACAAGGCACGCCGGCAGCGACCCCCGGGCCCGACACCCGGGGGTCGCCAGCCGGCAGGCCCCAGGAGGTCGCCGCGCCGCCGCTCCCGGTGGCCCGGCACCGACCCGGGCGCCGGGCGGCCCGGACCCCGACGAGATGCCCACCGGGCGGGGATGACCCGTGCGGGGGCAGGAGGTAGAGGCACCCCATGACTGCACTACCCGTCCCCTGGACGGCCGCCGGCCGGCACCGGGTCGGACGCCTGCCCCGTCGCTTGCGCCGACGGCATGCCGAGAAGCTCGGCGGCCGGGCTCGGGCGGCTCGGGTCCTGGTCACCGCGATGACAGTCGTGGCGCTCGCCGCCTGCGGCGTGGCGGTCGGCGCAGTCGCAACCGGGGAGTGGCAGGTCCGGCCAGTCCTGTCAGGCAGCATGCGGCCCGACTTCCCGATCGGCGGAGTGCTCATCACGCAGCGAGTGCCCACTTCGAGCCTCCGGGTGGGTGACGTCGCCGTGCTCCATCCGCCCGGCAATCCAGGCATCACCTACATCCATCGCATTGTGTGGATCGAGCACCGGGGCAGCCAGACCCTGGTGCGGACCAAGGGCGACGCCAACCCGATCGCCGACCCCTGGACGGCGAGGATCGACGGGCCGGTCGCCTACGAGGGGCGCTACGTCTTGCCCTACGTCGGTTACGCGGCCGTCTGGATCCACTCCCCCATTGGCCGCCAGGTTCTCCTGGTCGTGGCCGGCGCCGCCTTCGGGGTGTGCGGCTGGTCCCTTCGCCGCTCTCGCCGCTCTCGCCGCCTGCGGGCAGCGGGCAACGGCGGTGAGGGGACGGTGCCGGTGGCCCTGGAGTCGGCCGACCTGGAGCCCGGCGCTCCACCGACGACTCAGGACCTTTGAAGCTCTGAGACGAGCGAAGGGGCCGGCAGGGCATCGGGTCAACTCGCCGGTCCGAGCCTCGGCCAACCGGTACCGTAACAAGGCGATGTCGCTGATTCGGCAGTAGCAGGCGGTTTGGCAAGCGGCTCGGGCAGCCGGCCAGCGGTCGCTCTCCGCTGTGCTGAGGGATTCCGAGGTGGGCGATGGCTGGCTGCTCGGTCCCCCGGCTATGCGGGCAGCTCGAGGAGTCCACCGAGCCCAGGGGGCACCGTCTCTGGCGGCTGCCCGTTCCTGTCGGACGCGGGCAGCTCGATCAGGAAGCACGCCCCTGACGTCGGACCGTCGACGAGTTGGATGCTGCCGCCGAACGTCGCAAGAAGCCGGGCGGCGACGTGCAGCCCCAGGCCGTCGCCGGCGGTGCCGGCAGCGGTGCTTCCCCGGGTCCCGCGGAGGAACACCCGCGTCCGCTCGTGCCGAGGAATGCCCGGCCCGGTGTCGGCGACCTGCAACTGGACTCGACCGGCGCTCGCATTGGCGGTGAGGGTCACCCGGCATCCGGGGGCGTAGCGGCGGGCGTTGACGAGGAGGTTCTGCACGACCTGGGCGAGTGCCATCGGGTCGCCATGCGCGCTGGCGGTGGCAACCTGCACGTCGATGACGGCGCCGAGGTTGCGCTCGGCGGTGAGCACGGGCGCCAGCGCGCGGGCGACGTCGAAGTCCACGAGGCGCGCAGGGCGCCCCGGCTCGATCAGGGCTTGGAGCCGGCTGAGCTCGGCACTCATGGCATCACCGAGCGAGCGTCTCGACTTCGGATCGAGGCGTGCGGCATAGTGGCGGAGGGTGTGGTCGGCGCTGCGAAGGGCGCTCACGGCGTTGCGCAGGTCGTGGAGGCGTTCTTCGAGGTCGCGCCGCTCGTCGTCGAGCTCGGTTGCCAACCGGTCGAGGTCGACGTGCATGGTCAGGGCCCGCCGGTCCTGGTGTCGGAGCACCTTGTCGAGCTCGGAGGTGGTGGCCACGAGGGCGAGGGCAAACGCGGTGGTCGGTAGGATCGTGATGGCGAGGCCGTCCCACCCCTGCGGCGCGAGGACCACGGCACGCAGCACGGTGCCGACGCCGAGCAGGGCAACCACCATGATCGACCAGGTCGGCACGGCTCGGCCCTGGCGGTGCTTTGCGACGGCTGACAATGTGGCGATGGCCCACAGCGCGCTGGCAGCGCCGAGGACCCCTCGTCCCAGTGCCGGCGAGGTCGCCGCTGCCGGCAGGAGCTCATGGGCGGCCATGGTGCTTACCGCTCCGCTTGCCAGCATGGCAACCACGGTGACGACCCCGAGGGCGCGCAGCGGCATGATGCCGGCGTCCACCTCCGGAGCGGTGGCCGCCTTGTCGGCGAAGAAGGTTGCGGTTACGGCAAGGGCCAGCAGGTCCCACGGCCGCGCCGCGCCGAGCTGGCTCAACGACAGCGCCGGGATGCCGCCGGCGCCGATGAGCAGGACACCTGCCGAGACGAGCATGCACCCCATCCAGGCATCGAAGGCACGGCCCTGCGCTCGCCAGCAGATGAGGCTGGCAAGGCCTGCTCCCACTCCCAAGAGCGCGCCCAGCATGTGCTCGGTGGCTGTGGCGGCGCTGACACCCCCACCCATGAGGAGCATGAACGTCGTGGGCCCCATCGTGAACCCGACGAACAATGCGGAGGACGGGAGGAGCCTCCTGGCGCGCATGGAACCGAGGGCGGCGATCCGCAACCGCCGGTCCGGCCCGCGGTAGGCGTGCCTGGTGGCCCTCGAGCCCTGCGGTTGGGACTTTTCCACCGGCGAACAACGTAACAACGCATGAAGACCCCGACAATGGCTGCGGGACGAAAACAACGAAAAACGCCTGATATACGGACGATATTCGTCATCTCCCGTTCAGGGCATCAAAGGGACGTTACGGTACGGGCTGGCGGCGCCGTGCGAGGGCCGGGTTGGCGCGGGTTGCCCCAAAGACTGCCGGGGGCTGTCGAAGACCGCCGGGGCCTGCTGTCCGGGGCGCCCCGGGGGCTGACCGCCCGTCAGTCCCGCTCCGGCTCCCCGTGGTACTGGTTGGGCTTGTCCCGCCGCCAGTATGCCTTGGCGGAGATGGCTTCCGGAGGCAGCCCGCGCCCGATGAGGGCGGCGCGCACGGCTGCCACGGCACGGTGCTCCCCGCCGGCGTAGGCATGGCCGGACCCGGCCGGCAGCTCCATGCCGGCCACGGCCTGGGCCAGCTGGGCGCCGTCCCCGGAGCCGCCGACCTGGCCGCGGCGCACCCACAATGGCCCGGTCACAGCCGCAGCGGTATCCAGCGGCTGCTCGCCGATGTCGTCGCCGACCTCCAGCACCACGACCGCCGGGGTTCCCGATGGCAGTGACTCGACCATGGCGAAGGTGGCCGGTAGGAACGTCTCGTCGCCGACGAAGAGGTGCCACCCGGCGGCCGGGTCCGCCCAGATCTTGCCGCGGGGCCCGACAGCCTCGAGGTGGTCGCCGGCGGAGACCGTTGCAGCCCAGCGCGCCCCTGGGCCGTCGCCGTGGAGGAGCGCCTGGAGGTCAGCGGTGGCGGCGTCGCGGTCGAGGCGGCGGATGGTGTAGCGCCGCCGGACGGGTCGGCCCCCGCTAGGGATCGACAGCGTCAGATCCTGGCCGGGGTGCCACTCGACGTCCCGCAGGCGGGGATCGCCGACGGTGATCCGCCGCAGTGCCGGCGCCTCGGCCGCGACGCCGACGACCTCGAGCGCCAGGGCGGTGGACCCGAGCCGCTCGGCTGCGGCGGCGTTGTCCTCGCTGACGGGCCGCAGGCCTCCGGTCGTCTCCGCCACGTCCGGCAGCGTACCGACACGGGTGCGCCGCGGCGGCTACCCGCCGGCGGCCTCGGAGCCCGGACCGGAGAAGGTGGCGATGCCCCCCAGCGCTTCGTGCGCCCCGCTCGCCTCCGCCTCCCTGACGGCCCGGCGCATGGCCTTGGTCCTGTCCATGGAGAGGTCCTCTCTTGTCGAACGGGTGGCTGCCGGGTTGAGCTGATTTGACCGGGCTGCTGACATCTCCGGGTCGGCCGGCCCGCCCAATCCTCAATTCTGACGATGCCCGCCCGTGTGGGGATGGTTACAAGAGGTGGTGGCTGTCCCACCCGTGTGGCCCAGCCACCCAATGGAGGGTTGACAAGTGCCCGCCGGCCCGGTCCTCGAACGCTCCAGACCGGCGGGCCGACTCGAGAAAGGAACTCGAATCATGTTGAAGCTACCCCGCAAGCTCCTCCTCTGGGGGGGCGCGGCGGTCGTCGTCGCCAGTGGCTCCGCTTTCATGGCGAGCAACAGCGTCGCGCCGAGCAGCGCCGGCGAGGGCGCCGGGGCCGTATCGGGCTACACCGTGAGCAACATCAGCTACGCCGTGAACAACAATACGGGCAACGCCACGGGCGTGTCGTTCAGGCTCACGTCCTGGGCCAGCTCGGCGCCGGCCAACGAGAAGCCCGGCAACGTGGATGCCTACCCGCTCAACGGCGGGGGAAACGCCCAGTGGGGTCAGGGCAACTCCTGCAGTCCCACGAGCTCATGGACGACGAATGGCGTCGGTAACGCGGGTAACGGGTACGGCACCTTCTCGTGCTCCTTTGCTTATTCTGCGCCGGTCCAGGATCTCTTCTACCTCGCTGTCGAAGCCAACCAGTAACACCCCGTCGGACCGTAACCGTTCAGGTCTTTGGGGTCGCCATGAGGGTGTGGGCCGCCGTGGGAGCAGTTGAGGTGGCCGTAGGTGTTGGGCGGCGGGCGGTGGCGTCGACGTGATGGCCGTGTCGATCGGCGTGGCGC
>JAKAQB010000110.1 GCA_021811865.1 Actinomycetes bacterium
CTGCAAGGTGTCGGGGGACGGGTGCGAACGACGCAGGGGTTGGACTACTGGTAGGACCGGCACTGGCCGACGGAGACGTTCTCCTGGTCATCGACCCGGGTCGTGTTTTCGGCACGCACAGGTAGCAGAAGCTGATTGCCACGGGGCGGGAGCCTCGTCGGCCTGGTCGTGCCCGGTCAAACCGCCGATCGAGTCCCGGAGCCCTCGGATCGCTCGCCAGGGCAGGTGCCACCGCCGGTGCGCCCAGCCCGTGAAGGTCACCCGGATCCCCTCGGCCCGGACCACGAAACGGTCACACCAACGCCGGGCTTGAGCACCCCCACCCCCGCCCCCTCGGCCACCTTGGCCCTGCTGCGGCCCTCCACGAACCGGGCGTGTAAAGCCTCGCCGATCACCTCAGCCAGATCCCGGCGGCGCAGCAACACCAGCGAGGGCAGCAAGACGTGCGTCACAAGGCACGACGCGCACCGAGACCGACGTGGCCGCAGCACCACCTCCCGGTCCCGGTCCCGCACACGTCGCCGGCGAGCGAACCCCCACGGGCGCAGCCGCCCGACCCCACACGCCACGCAGCAATAGCCGCCAGCAGCCAGCGTCGCTTCCACCTCCACCGGATCGGGACCTACCATCAACACGCGGGCACCGCCTCGCAAGCATCAGACGGGCCCCCTCGCGATCCGGCCAAGGAAACAGCGAGGGGGCTCGTACGCGTTCACGAACGATCACCACGCTGACGCCACACCAGCCACACCAGCCACCGCCGCAACCACGACCACCACCGCCACCGCCAACAGCGATCAAGACCAGTGACGCCTCAACCCGCTCCGTGATCAGATCAGAACGAGCGGCGCTCAACACCTGGTGCGTTCACCCAGATAGACGGCCCTGTGCTCTGTTTGCCGCCGTTCGGGACGGTGCTCCGCCAGAGCCCCGGCGAGGCGGCCCATCCACCAGATCGACCCGCTCGTCGCCTCTCTTCCGGGGCAGCGGCGCCTCGCGCCAGGCGAGGTGACCGAGTTGGTCGCCGCCTACCGCCAAGGTGTCCCCGTCGAGGAGCTGGCGGCGGCGTTCCAGGTGCATCGGACGACGGTCATCGGCCACGTCCGGCGCCACGGTGTGCCCAAGCGGGAGCGCCGGGCGCTCCGGGGGGAAGACGTAGGGCGGGCCATCCAGCTCTATGCCGAGGGCCGATCGGCTGACTGGGTGGCCGCGCAGTTTGGCGTGGCGGCGAGCACCGTCCGGCGTGCTTTGAAGGAGGCCGGTATTGCCCTGCGGCCTGGAGGCGGGGGCGGCCGGACGAGGTCGGAAACCGCTGACCCGGCGGCGCACGAGAAGACCAGGGCCGGGTCGGGGCGGTCGCCACGGCGCACGCCGGCAGCGCATGAGCCAGGGTCATGACCCGCTCGTTTCGGCTGACCGGCGTGGCCCACTGGGGCGGGCGGCGGTAGCCTGGCCGCGGTGCACTGCTACTGAACCCGCTGAACAAGCGCACACCTCGCCACGAGCTCGGTGGCGCGCGCCCGAGCTCCTCCTCGAGAGGGGGTCCAGACCCCCGGAATCGATCGTCCTGACCGTTCCAAGAGGAGGAGCTCGTGATGCTCAGCAACGTACAGATCGACCACTTCAGAACCTTCGGCTTCCTCGTCCTGCCCGGCCTTTTGGCCGAGCACGCCGCGTCCCTTCGCTCCGAGGTGGACGCCGCGCTCCGCGACGCGTACGCCTCGACCTACGACGAGCGGGTCGTCGACGGGATCAGCGGCCACTACCTGCCGATGGCGTCGCGGCTGACGCCACTCAGCACCTCGCTCGTCTGCGACGAGCCGCTGCTCATCGATGCCGCCGAGCAACTCCTCGGGGCGGAAGTGCTCCCCTCGGTGCCCGAGGGCGTCTTGTACTTCGCCGAGGCCGGCTGGCACGACGAAGACGGCATCGGGGTCCCCGGGGTGAAGTTCGCCACCTACTTCGACGACCTCGACGAGTCCAACGGGGCGCTGCGGTTCGTGCCCTGCTCGCACCACGCCGACGGGCGACCGCAGCTGCGCGCCTACCAGCGGGCCGGCCACGGGGACTTCCCGGGCGTCGCGGTGCCGACCCGTCCGGGGGACGTGGTGGCGTTCGACCTGCACACCTTCCACGCCTCCTTCGGGGGTCGAGACCGGCTGGCGTGGACGGCGGGGTACCTGGCCGTGCCCGACGACGAGGGGTCCCGGGAGAAGACGGTGCGGTGGATGGCTGACGCCTTGGAGCAGGCGTACCGGGGCTTCGACCGGGAGCGCTACCCGGTGTGGCGAGACTGGCTCGCGAACCCCGACGGCACCCGGCGGCGGGCGGCGGTCGTCGAGCGGCTCCGCGCCGCCGGGGTGCTGGACCTGCCGGGTGCGGAGCTGGGCTGGTGACCCGCCCCGAGGCAGGTGCCACCCCGGGGATCCTGCAGGCACCGATGTCGCCTCCGCACGGGTTCGCCGCCGACGACGCCACCCGCCGCCTCCTGCGATCCCGCCCGCCCCAGCGAGCCCTTGACTGGGCGGGCGGTCTGCTCGGCGGCACCGTCGTCTCCACCCAGGCGCTTCGCGGCGGCATGTCCTCCGCGGTCCACGCGCTGACCATTTGCCTCACCGGTGACGGGAAGCGACAGGTCGTGCTCCGTCGCTACGTCCGAGCCGACGCCGACGCCGAGCAACGGGACGCTGCGGCGCGCGAGGCGGACATCCTCGGCCTCGTCGAAGCCGTCGCCGTGCCCACCCCGAGCCTCGTGGCCGTCGACCCGAGCGGGGAACATGCCGGGGTGCCGGCGGTGCTCATGTCCCGGCTCCCCGGGCGCGTCGATTGGGCGCCAGCCGATCTCGACCGGTGGATCCGGTCCCTCGCGGCGCTGCTGCCGACGGTCCACGAGGCGGCACTGCCCCTGGCCGGCGTGCTCGGTTCCTTCGCCCCCTACGCCCAGGAGCGCTATGACCCTCCGGGGTGGGCGCGCTGGCCGCGGGTCTGGGAACGGGCGGCCGAGCTCGCCCACGAGCCACCCCCCGATCTCGACGTCCGCTTCATCCACCGTGACTTCCATCCCGGTAACGTGCTGTGGCGAGGAGGCCGGGTGACCGGGCTCGTCGACTGGCAGGCGGCCTGTGCCGGGCCGGCCTCGGCCGACGTGGCCCACTGCCGGGCGAACCTCTTCCGCTACGGCCTGGACGTCGCCGACCGCTTCCGCGCCGCGTGGGAGCGCGGGACCGGGGAACGGTTCCATCCGTGGGCGGAGATCGCGACCATCGTCGGCTTCCTCGACGGGCTGCGTGACGAACCCGGCGCCGATCGCTTCGTCACCGAGGAGGCCCTGGCCCAGGCGGTCGCCAGTCTCGGTCCGAGCTCTTGACCCTGTACCTACTAGGTACGCCGAAGTGCTCTCGATGGCCGCGCCGAGGTCGCCGTCGGGTTTGTCGCCCCCGTCAGCGGAGAGGTTGGTCCAGAAGATCGAGTGCAGCACATGGCCGGACAGGTTGAAGGCGAGGGTCTTCTCCAGGCCGACGATGGCGCCGAAGTCGCCCTTGTCCCGGGCGTCGGCCAGCTTCTCCAGGGTGCTGTTCGCCCCGGTCACGTACGCGGCGTGGTGCTTGTCGTGGTGCAGCTCGAGGATCTCCCCCGAGTGGTGGGGCTCGAGTGCCCCGAAGTCGTAGGGCAGGTCGGGAAGGGTGTAGCCGGCCACGGCAGCTCCCTGTCTCGTTCGGCAGTGTCGTCCTGATGCACCACCCACTGTATTGCAGATAACTCGCAGGAGCGAGCTGGTCTAGTTTGGCTGGCTGAGCCGCAGTGCACGGGAAGCCGGCGGGAGTCCGGCGCGGTCCCGCCGCTGTGACCGGGGAGCAGGACCCATCTATGTCACTCCGACCTTCGGGGACGGAGGAAGGCGGGCGATGCGCCGATCCTGGAGCCAGAAGACCGGCTGCGGCTCGTTGCCCGTCGACTTCTACGCGGATGGAAGGACGTACCCCATGCCCCACGCTGGCCTCTCCTCCCCTCGAAGCGCACCCGGTCCGGCTGGATGCACCGGGCTGCTCCTCGTCGGACACGGCAGCCGCTCTCCAGCCGGGCGGGCCGAGATGCTCGCTTTGGGCCGGCTCGTGGCCGACACAGCCGGTGAGGTGGCGGTCGAAACCGGGTTCTTGGAGCCCTCGGACCCGCCGGCCGGCGGCGCACTCGGCCGCCTCGCTGCCCGAGGGGTCACCCAGGCGAGTGTCGTCCCCCTCATGCTCAACCCGGCCGGGCACACCAAGTCCGACGTCCCGGCCGTCCTCCTCGACGGCCGGCTCCGGCACCCGGACCTCGATCTGTACTACGGGCGACCCTCGGCATGGATCATGGCGTCCTCGCGCTCGGTGCCGCCCGCATCGCCGAGTACGGCGGGCAGGGCGTGCCGTTGCTGGTGCTCGCCCGTCTCCACGACGACTGCGCCCGGTTCATCCAGGCCACCGGCATCGACGTGCTCCGAGCCGGGCATCTCGGCGCCCACCCGGACCTGGTTCCGCTCATCCTGGCCCGCCACGATGAGGCCCTCGGTGGCGACATCCGCATGAACTGCGACGCCTGCGCCTAACCGCAAACCCTTCCCCGGTCTCGAAAGCGGAATGGACCAACCCCTCGGTCACGGCCATTCGCAGCTGGCCGTCGAGCACCGCGCCCACGGCCACGTCAGTGACCGGGGTATCGCTGGTCAGGAGCAGGCGGCGCAGCGCCCGAGGATCGCGAAGTGACGGGGGTCGATGGAGAACCCGAGCCGCGCCTTGGCAGCGCGGGCGAGACTCCGGAACAGCTCGTCGGGCGCCTCGATCGTCGTCCCGCACTCCTCGCAGATGAAGTGGGCGTGGGCCAAGGAGGCGAGCTGGTACGTGGCTGGGCCGTGCCCGAGGTGGGTATGCACCACGACCCCGAGACGCTGCAGGTCTTCCAGGTTCCTGTAGATGGTCGATAGATGCACGTCGGGGGCTCTGGCTTGGACCGCCTCGGTCAGCTCCTCGGCGCTCAGGTGCCCGTCCGCATCGAAGAGCACCTCCAACAGGACCCGGCGCGACGACGTGGCCCGACCTCCTCGGGAACGCACCAGGGCCAGCACGTCATCGACCGTGGTCACGTTCACGGAGTCGGCTTCCAACGGGGCGAGCGGCTTGCCCATATTGCCAGCATAGAGGGCCACTTCGGGATCGGGGAGACGGGTGTATTTGCGAATTGATCGCAGAAGGGTGCAGACTGCAAACAGACCCTCGTGCGGCGGCTTCGACCCGTCCACCGACCTGCCAAGGCCTACGAGAAGAAGGAGACGCATGACTGCGGCAGACGCACCTGAGCGCGTGCGGAGTGTCGAGCACGACCGAGGAAGGTCCGACCCGAGTGACCTGCGTCCTGTGGGGCCTTCGCCGCGATGACGCCGCGCGCCAGTGGCGTCGCCGTACCCGCCTACCTCCGGGCCCTCTGTGACGCTGTCGGTGTCGCCCGCTCCGCAGGTGTCGACGGCACCGGTCGCCAGGAAACGCTCTTCGGGTTCCCTTCGCCGGTCACGCGACGGGCGCGCGGGCCTCGGCGTGCCCGTTCGGCACCGAAGGGAATGCAGCGGTGAACCCGGGGACCGGGGGGTCGTCAGTGCCGAGCGAGGAGGCGACGTCGCTCCGCGAGGACGACGGGGCGAGCCCGGCGCGCCGGTTGCGCCAGTCGTTCCATATCTGGGACCTCGTGCCGCTGTCGGTGTCGAGCGTCGGGCCGCTGTTCTCCGTCGCCGCGACTGGCGGGGTCATGGCCGCGCGGGCGGGGTGGTGGACGCTGCCGGCCATCGCCATCCTCGCGCTGCCTTTCATCGTGTCGAGCTTCGTCTTCCGTCTGCTGAACCGCCACTTCCCCCACGCTGGCGCCTCCTACCACTGGTCGGCTCGGATCATCGGCAAGAGAGCATCGCGCTACCAGGCGTGGATCCTCATCCTGGCGTACTTCCTGTCGATCCCCCCCATCGCCATCCCAGCCGGCGCCTACACGCTGGCTCTCGTCGCACCCCACTACCAGGCACCCGCCGCTGTGCAGATGGCGGTGACCCTCTTTTGGATCGTCTTCGCCGCGGTTCCTCTCCTCCTCGGTGCAAAGCCGACGGCGCGCATCACCCAGGTCTTCTTCTGTATAGAGATGACCTCGCTGGCCGCGTTCGGGGTCCTCGGGGCGATCAACTGGCATCGGATCTCGGTCCCGATCCACTTCGGAGCGCCCCCGATCGGGGGGATCCTCATCGTCGCTGTGATCGCTGCCACGATCCTCGACGGCTGGGAGATCGACAGCTACGCCTCGGAGGAGTCCCAGCGACCTCGTCACCACCCCGGGATCGGCGGGATCGTCGGGGCCTTCGGCGCACTGCTGTTCTACGCCGTGCTCTACCCGCTCATGCTGGGCGAGACCCCGATGCACCTGTTGGCCAACTCGACCGACCCGCTCGCCGAGTGGTCGCACCGGCTCATCCCTGGCGCACCGTGGGCAATGCTGCTGCCGATCCTGCTCTCGACCGCGGGGGGACTGTGGCTCACGAGCTTCATCCTCATCCGGGCCCTCTACGCCATGGGGAGAGAACGGCTCATCCCCTCAAGCTTCGGCAAGCTGAATCGGCACGACGTCCCCCATGTGGCCACGCTGGCTTCCCTCGGCCTCGCGGTCGTCGTCGTCGGCCTACAGCTGTTCGTCTCGTCGCTCGGCTCCTTCTTTACCCTCGTGCTCTCCGGCGCCGGCTTCTTCCTCTTGGCTGAGTTCTTCTTGGACTCAGTGACCGCGACGGTGTTCCTCACCACCGGGCACAAACGCCTGCCCAACGTCCAACTCCAGCCGCACTCCCACCGGTGGCTCACGGTCGGGGCGGTCTTCTCCAGCGTGGTCATGGGTGCGCTCCTCGTGGCGTTCTTCATCTACGGTCCAAAGGCAATCGGCGGTGGCGTGGATCAGACTTTTGCCGTGCTGATCGGCATCGGCTTCGCGTTCGCCTGGTGGACCGGACGCCGGTCGTCGTCGACCTTTCACTTCGCCGGGGAGGACGTCGTGACGGAGGCGACGCCGTCGGCGTTGCCAGGAGGACATTTCAGGCAGCATCGAGCGCACCGACGGCCGGATGCCGTTCACCAAGATGCAGGGACGGGACGAGAGCAACGACAATGACTACGAGCGCGAACCCGAACCCGGTCGAGCACGACTGGCACTCGAGTGCGTACGTCGACAAGTGGCTCGCGTCGGCTACGGCGCGCGCCGAGGTACGGCGACCGGAGCTCGCTGTCGGGGGGCGACCTGATCGTGGTCCGACCAGGAGAGCGGATCGCCCCGACGGCACGGTGGTCGCCGGGCGAGCGAGGTAGACCAGGCCTCGATGGCTAGCGAGCAAGCGCCGGTCGCTCGGATTGTTGTCTTTGTCGAGGAAGGCCTCGGCTATACTGTAAGGGTGCGGCGCTCCAGGAGTGACGGCCGGGAAGTCCGTGACCAGGCGGTTTCTTGTCGATGGTGCGGGTGGCGCCTCCCCGGCGGCCTGGATGCTGGGCAGTTCCCGCCTGGAGAGCAGCTATGCGTCCCGACGGGTTGAGCGACGCCGAGTGACACGGCGCGTCGGGTCGTCACCAGGGATCGGATTGTCCGCCTTTGTGGACCTCTCGATCTCGAGAGCGTGTAAGGACGCTATCTCGAGCTTGGCGGCGATCTCCTTGAGACGTCGGGCGTTGTCGAACCACGGCTGGTAGCGACCGAGTTCCTCCTCGCTCAAGTAGCGCGTGACGGTCTTGCCGGCCAGCGCGCGGGTCCACTGGATATAGGGGCCGTGGAGGGTTGGCGGGTCGTCGTGGCAGGCACACCCCGACTTGCCGCAGCGCATGCGGCGCACGACAACGCTGCCGGGGAGCACCCCGTCGATCTCGCCCAGCTGGCCTGCGAGCGCCCGGCGGGTCGCCTGGAACGGCCGCTTCGTCTCCTTGTCCGGCACCGCCGCTCCTTTCGCCAACTCCCACCATCCCCTGCTGTCGATCCTACCGCGTGACTGCTGTAGGTATCACGGCCCGCCCGGTCCCGAGGCAGAGCTGGAAGGAGAACCATGGCCAACGAGAACGCCTTCACCCAGGCGAGGGAATGCTTCGAAGAGATGCTGGGCTGGCTCGAGGGGAGCGAGTCGGCACAGTTGTCGCACGCCGACCTCGAAGACGAGATCGTGTGCCGAGGCCGTGAGACCCAGCGCCTGGCGTTCCAGGACCACCCTGCGCCACGAGGCGCTCTGACATATCCCCCACGCAGTGGGGAGGGATTGGAGGTGATATCCCTGGGTCCAATGGCTGACCTGGACTTGAAAGACGAAAGGGACAGTAGCATGCCATTGAACCGTCTCTCGTGCCCTGGCGTATGGGGCGAGGAGACGGCGGACCCGCGTGATACGGCGAAAGCTTGATTGCCTGAAGCCCAATCTCCAGCTGGTGCAACTGGACACTGACCGGAAAGACGCCTGAAACCGGTTCCAGCCCCTGTAGCAGGGCGATTTCAGGCGGTGGCAGCGTCACCGTGTTCCAATAGTAGGGCGATTTCAGGCGGTGGCAGCGTCACCGTGTTCCAATAGTAGCATGTTCAGCTTCTCGGATGGTTTCAGGAATCCGAGGGTTTCGCGGGGCCGGTTGTTGAGCAAGAATGCGACGTTGTCGAGGTCGGATTGGCTGTGACCAGACAAGTCGGTGCCTTTGGGGAAGTATTGGCGGAGCAGTCCGTTGGTGTTCTCGTTGGATCCGCGCTGCCAGGGTTATCCGGCCAATCCG
>JAKAQB010000032.1 GCA_021811865.1 Actinomycetes bacterium
GGTCCCATCCCATCTGGGGGAAGGCACCCCGCAGGTTGGCGCCGAGGCGGTCCATCTGCCAGCGGAGGTCCATGTCCTCCAGCAGGGCGTCGGAGAGCGCCTGCAGCTCGCCACGCTGCTCGGGCGTCATCGACGCGAGCAGCTGGCTCATGGCCGCCATCTGGCGGGCCAGGCTCTCGAGCAGCTCGTCGAGGCTCGACGGGTTGTCGGGGAACATGTCCCCGTAGCGCTCCATGAGCTCCTCGAACATGCGGTCGGTGTCCCGGCCGGCCTCCCGGGCCTCGAGCATGCGGTTCAGGTCGTTCATCATGTCCTTCGTACGCTGCAGCGCCTCGGGGGACACGTCCGACATGGCGTCGCGCATGCGGTCGAAGTAGCTCGACAGCAGCTCCGAGCGCAGCTCCTCGACCAGTTGCTCGAACCGCCGCCCCGCCTCCGGGTTGGCCCAGTCGTAGGACTGCAGCTCGCGCAGGCGGCCGGCGAGGTCCTGGGGCAGGAGCTCGAGTTGGAGGCTGCGCTCGACGTCGCGCTGCTCGTCGAGCGACGCCCGCTCGGCGTCGATGATCTCCTCCAGGCGCCGGGCGATCTGCTCGTGCGGGCCGCTCACGTCGTGTCCGTCCAGCAGCTGCTGGCGCCGCTGGCGGAGCTGCTCGAGCAGCTCGCGCAGGCCGGCGACATGGCGGCCGTTGCGATCCCGGAAGCCCCGCTGCGCCAGGCGCTGCAACGCCTGGTTGAGGTCACCGTGGTAGAGCACCTCGTCGGTCAGGTCACGGAACGCGTCATCCGCTCCGTACTCCAGGCCGACCTGGGTGCCGTCCCAGCGGGAGTAGGTGGACCGGCGCACGAGCCCAAGCTAAACGACCGTCGGCATCACATCAGCCCACCCGACGCTCCGCCGGGGGTGACGCGATGGGGGCGGCGGTTTTCGGCGTGTCAGCGCGCTCGGTACGCGAGACCCGCACCCGACGGCTCCTTGTTGAGGCGCTTGGAGAGGTGCAGGCCCTCCAGCACGAACTCGACCGCTGCCGCCAGCGCCGCCGGCGACTCGCTGCCCGCCAGGCGCACCGCCGCCGAACGCAGCGCCGGCACCTGGCCGAGCACCTCCAGGAGCTCGGCGGAGGCCATGTCGTCGCCGGCACGGGCGACCACCCCCTCGTCGAAGGCGCCCACGACGTCGCGCACGGTGTCCATCGGGACCCGGGCCCGGAAGACGGTGAGCACCGCCTGTGACAGCATGCGCCCGACCAGCACCCCGTCCCGGCCCTCGTCGAGGGACTCGATCTCGATCTTGCCTGCGGTGGACGCCGCCAGGTTCTCCAGGTCGCTGACGCGGGGCACGGCCTCGGGCTCCCCCAGCCGCAACGCCCGGCGGGCCGCCCCGGCGGCGAGCGTCTCGAAGTTGGCGACGCTCAGGCGGACCGAGACGCCCGAGCGCTGGTTGACCTGGCTCGACTGGCGGGCGAGGTGCGACAGCGTCGCGATCACCTCGGCCATGTACTCGGGGACATCGACGCGCACCCCGATGCCACGCAGCGGCGTCGCCTCCTGGTGGACGACGGCGATCTCCGTCTCGACGTCGAGGGGGTAGTGGGTCCGGATCTGGGCGCCGAAGCGGTCCTTCAGCGGGGTGATGATCCGGCCCCGGTTGGTGTAGTCCTCCGGGTTGGCTGAGGCGACGAGCATGACGTCGAGGGGCAGGCGGATCTTGTAGCCCCGGACCTGGACGTCGCGCTCCTCGAGCACGTTGAGGAGGCCTACCTGGATGCGTTCAGCGAGGTCGGGGAGCTCGTTGATGGCGAAGATCCCCCGGTTGGTGCGAGGCACCAAGCCGTAGTGCAGCGTCAGCTCGTCCGACAGGTACCGACCCTCGGCGACCTTGATCGGGTCCACCTCCCCGATGAGGTCCGCGATCGAGGTGTCCGGGGTGGCGAGCTTCTCCCCGAACCTGCCCTCCCTGTGCACCCACTCGACCGGGGTGTCCTCGCCCTTGTCGGCCACCAGGTCCCGCGCGTAGCGGGACACCGGGTGGTAGGGGTCGTCGAGGATCTCCGAGCCGGCCACGACCGGCAGCCACTCGTCGAGGAGGCCCGTCAGCGAGCGGATCATGCGGGTCTTCGCCTGGCCCCGCTCGCCGAGGAAGATGATGTCGTGGCCGGCGAGGAGGGCGTTCTCGACCTGCGGCAGCACCGTGTGCTCGTAACCGAGCACCCCCTCGACGAGCGGCTGGCCGGCCGCTATCCGGCGGGCGGCGTTGCACCGCACCTCCTCCTTCACCGGGACCGACTCCCACCCGGAACCGCGGAGCTGTCCGAGGGTCGCTGGACGCGAGGGCATCGCTCCCGACGCTACCCCCGCCCCGGAAGCAACAATTAGTCGAAAAGGACGACACAGGAGCTGGCGGAGCAGGAGGGTACCGGCATGCTGGTGAATGTTCAGGCGGAGGGAGGCGGAGGGAGGCGGAGGGTAGGACCGTACCGGCTGACGCGAGGTGACGATGGACCCGGTGGCGCTTCCCAGCACCCGGGCTGGCGTGCGGCCCGCTGGTGTGCAGCCGGATCCGGCGGAAGCTGCGTTCTCGGCATCTGCCTATAGCCAAACCGCGCGCAGACAGGCGAACCGCGCGCAGCGAGGACGGTATGTGGGGCCCTGTGCGCGCGGATCGCCGTCTGGCGCGCGGAATAGCTGTCGGAGGGACCTCCGGAGGCGTGCCACGCCTCGAATGCCCACTTGACGCAGCTCCACCCCCACACGACGTGGCCAGCTGCGGGCCCGGCCCCGACCTGGGGCGCCAGCTCGACCGCGGTCTTCTCACCAGCGCCCTGCGGTCCGGGCGGATCGGCCTGCGCCCCGACCGGCGGGCGGGTGGGACCAACCGGCAATCCGGCCGGCAGCGCAGATAGCGTGCAAGATGACATGGACCTCGGTGGCACGTGGCTCGCCGCAGAAGCTGACGAGGAGATACGCCGGCGCCTCCCGGACCCAGAGCTGGACGACGCTGGCTGGGAGCCGGTCCCGGTCCCGGGTCAGTGGCGCCTCCTGCCGGCATTCGCCGGCAGTGACGGGCCCGTCGCCTACCGCAGGCAGTTCGAGCACGCCGGCGATGCCGGTGCCGGCCGGCGGACCTGGCTGGTCTTCGACGGGATCTTCTACCAGGCCGACGTCTGGCTCGACGGCTCCTACATCGGCGACACCGAGGGCTACTTCGCGCCTCACGCGTTCGAGGTCACCACCCAGGTGGAGCAGCGCCGTGACCACGTCCTGGCCATCGAAGTCGCATGCGCTCCGCAACGCGACGTCCGTCGCAAGCGAAACCTCACCGGGATCTTCCAGCACTGGGACACGATGGAGCGGGACTGGAACCCCGGCGGCATCTGGGCACCCGTGCGGCTGGAGGGGACCGGACCGGTCCGCATCCACCGGCTGCGTGTGGCGTGCCGCGAGGCAACACCCGAGCGGGCCAGCCTCGACCTCGACGCCCTCCTCGACACACGCGACGAACGCACCGTCACCATCCGCACGAAGCTGTCGCTGCACGGGACGACCGTCGCCGAGGCCAGCCGCCACGACCACCTCGCTGCCGGGGACAACCGGGTTCGCTGGCGAGTGACGGTGGAACGGCCGGCTCTGTGGTGGCCCCGCGCCCTCGGTGACCCGCTGCTCCACCACCTGGAGGTGGTTGTCGAGGCCGACGGCGAGGAGAGCGATCGGCGGAACGTGGCAACCGGCCTTCGGCAGGTCCGGATGGACGCTTTCGTCACGACGATCAATGGCGAGCGGCTCTTCCTCAAGGGTGCCAACATCGGCCCGACAGACCGGGCGCTGTCCACTGTGAACCGTGACCATGTGGCGCGGGACCTAGAGCACGCCGCCGCTGCCGGACTCGACCTGCTGCGTGTGCATGCCCACGTCGGGCACCCGCACCTCTACGACCTGGCCGACGCCGCTGGCATGCTCCTGTGGCAGGACCTCCCGCTGCAGTGGGGATACGGAAACGTACGCCGCCAGGCGTTGCGCCAAGCCGGGGAGGCGGTCGACCTCCTCGGCCACCACCCGTCGATCGCCCTGTGGTGCGCCCACAACGAGCCCCTCGCCCTCGACCTCCCGCCGGGGGGGCGTACCCCCCGCAAGGAGTTGGCCCGCTTCGTCGCCGGCCAGCTGCTCCCGACCTGGAACAAGACCTTCCTCGACCCGTCGATCCGCCGCACGCTCGAGCGGGCCGACGCGTCGCGCCCCGCCCTGTCGCACAGTGGCGTCCTTCCCCACCCGGCGTGGGGCACGGACACGCACGTGTACTTCGGCTGGTACCACGGCGAGCTGCGCCAGCTCCCCATGCTCGTGGCGCGCTGGCCGGCGGTGGGTCGCTTCGTGAGCGAGTTCGGGGCGCAGGCAGTGCCGGCGACCGCCGGCTTCGTCGAACCGGACCGCTGGCCGGAGCTGGACTGGGACCGGCTCGCGACCGATCACGGCCTGCAGAAGCACATCTTCGACGCGCGGGTCCCGCCGGCGGAGTACACCACCTTCGACGAGTGGCGTACCGCGACGCAGCGCTACCAGGCCGACGTCGTGCGGTTCCACGTCGAGACGCTGCGCCGTCTCAAGTACCGGCCGGCCGGTGGCTTCGCCGTGTTCCTGCTACGCGACGCCCAGCCCGCGGTGAGCTGGGCGCTCCTCGACCACAAGGGGGTTCCCAAGGAGGCGTGGCGGGCGCTGTCGGCAGCGTGCGCTCCGGTGATCGTCGTCGCCGACTGGCCAGCGGAGCAGTACCGACCGGGCCAGCACCTCGAGCTGGGCGTCCACGTCGTGTCGGACCGCCGGCAGGAGCTGCGGGGAGCAGTCGTCGACGCGAGCGTGCGTTGGGCAGGCGGAGGCCGGCAGCGCTGGCGGTTCGGCGGCGACGTCCCCGCCGATGCCTGCGTCGCCGTCGGCACCCTCGCATGGGACGTGCCCACCGACGCCCTTCCGGGGCGCCTCACCATCGACCTCACCCTGAGCCACCCCGACGCCGGTGCCCAAGCCACCTATGTGAGCCGCGTGGCAGCAGCCTCTCCCAGGCAAGGAAGGCGGGGGCTGCAAGCCTCCCTGGACCGTGATGGCCCGCGGCTACAGCGCCTGGTCCATCGCCTGGTCGGCTGAAAGACCCGCCACCCGCCAACCCGCCACGATCCCTCCGTGGACGCGGCTAGCGCTGGGCACTCGGATGTGTGGGCTGGTAGAACTGGCATGGTGCAGTACCTGTCCATGGAGTGGTTGGCCCGGCTCCCCCGAGCTGAGGTCATCGAGCCACCCGGTGACGAGACAGGCGCTGCACCGACCCTCCGCCATGTGGTCCTCGACCCTCCCGGTGGAGGGGAAGCCAGCTACGACGTCCGTGTCACGCCAGAGGGTCCGGTGCTGACCCAGAGCAGCGGGCGTCGAGCAGACATCACCTTCACCAGCGACTACCGCACGGCGGCGGCGATCGCGTCCGGGACCCTCTCGACCCAGGCAGCGCTTGCCGCCGGCAGGCTCGAGGTGCGCGGGGACGTAGGGGCCTTGGGCCGGATCGCGTCGAACATCGGCGGCCGTGAGGCCCTCCCATCCTCCTTGCGGGACGAGACCGAGTTCGTCCCGTGAGCGGTGCCGTCGGTGGACGGGGCCGGCCGGCGAGCGGCGATCGCCAGCCAGGAACCCCGGCCGCCGGCCACCCGGGCGGCAATCACCACGCCCCCCTGGCCCACGGCGCCGGGAGGCAGTGGTGAGGGAGCCCCGCTGGCCCGGGTGGTACCGCGACTCCGACGACCCGACCTTGCTTCGGCACTGGAACGGCCGGCATTGGGACGGGCGGCGCCGACACCTGCCGTCGTGGTCGATCGCCACCGCTGAGTTGCGCGTCCTCGACCCAGCTGCCCCAGTCCTCGGCGCCCAACCCGACGGCCCGGCGAACCCGGCCGCCATCCCCGCCGCCGCCTCCCCCACCGGTCACAAGGCCCACCCCCGCCGGCTGCCCGTGCCGCCCGCCGGCCCCCGCGGCGGTCCGCTCGGAGCAGCGGACCTGCTCCCGCAGCGAGCGGCGCCCGCGACTACCCGCCATCGGGCGCTGCCACCCCGTCGAGCCGTCGCCGGCGCCCTCGTGCTCGCCCTGCTCCTCGTGACGATCTCGAGTGCCCTGTCGGGCGCCGGTCGGCGCCGCTCCTCCGCGCCGCTCGGTGCGAGCTCGACGTTTGCCCATGCGGCGAACGCCGACTGCGCCGCGGTCATGGGAGCGGTGCGTCCAGCCACCGTGACGACCGCTCCGTACAAGACGGTGGGTGCAGCGACAGCGGAGCTGGACCGGCTGGCGGCGACCATCTCAGCGCTCGGGAGGTCCGAGGGGATCGGGGGCGGGGTCCCCAGCTGGATGGCCGACTGGCGGGCGTGGGCGGCTGCACGCATGGCAGAGGCGCGCTCGGCGATCGGTCCGGCGGCGGAGAAACCCCCGTCAGCGGCGTCCGCCGCGCTGGACGCCAAACGGGCCGACGAGTACGCCAGCGCCCACGGGCTCTCGGACTGCATCCTCGCAGCGCAGGATGTGCCAGCGATCGTCCCGGTACCCTGACAGCGGCGACCGCCAACACGCGCCCCCGGTGGGGCGCTGCGCCTTCGACGTGGAGCGCGGAGTGTGGCGTGTGGCGTCGGGGTCCTCAGCCGACGAGCCCGAGCTCGGTCACGGCGTCGCGTTCGTCGGCCAGCTCGGCAGCGGAGGCGTCGATGCGCCCCCGGCTGAGCTCGTCGATGTCGAGACCGGCAACGATCGTGTACTGCCCACCCTCGCACCTGACGGGGAAGGAGGAGATGAGCCCCTCGGGCACGCCGTAGGAACCATCCGAGACAACGGCCATCGACACCCATCCCCGATCGCCGGTGCCGAGGATCCAGTCGCGCACGTGGTCCAGCGCGGCGTTGGCGGCCGAGGCGGCACTCGATGCGCCGCGGGCCTCGATGATGGCCGCACCGCGCTTTTGGACTGTCGGGATGAAGTCCTCCTCCACCCACGCCCGGTCGCCGATCACCTCCATAGCTGGCCGGCCCCCGACCTTGGCGTGGAAGAGATCCGGGTACTGGGTCGAGGAGTGGTTGCCCCAGATGGTGACGTCGGTGACCGCAGTGACCGGGACGGACACCTTGGCGGCAACCTGCGCCTTGGCCCGGTTCTGGTCGAGGCGCGTCATGGAGGTGAAGCACTCGGCGGGGAGGTTCGGGGCGTTCCGCTGCGCGATGAGGGCGTTGGTGTTGGCGGGGTTGCCCACCACCAGCACCTTGATCCCTGTGGCGGCGTTGTCCGACAGGGCCTTGCCCTGGACGGTGAAGATGGCGCCGTTGGCCTCGAGGAGGTCCTTGCGCTCCATGCCCTTGGAACGGGGGCGGGCGCCGACGAGCAGGGCGATGTCGGCGTCGCCGAACGCCACGTTGGCGTCGTCGCTGGTCGTGATCCCCTCGAGGAGGGGGAAGGCGCAGTCCTCCAGCTCCATGACCACCCCGCGGAGGGCGTCGAGCGCCGGCGTGATCTCGAGCAGCTGGAGGATGACGGGCTGGTGCGGGCCGAGCAGCTCACCGCTGGCGATCCGGAACAGCAAGCTGTAGCCGATCTGACCGGCGGCTCCGGTGACAGCAACGCGGACGGGTGACGCGGGCATGCAGGCATCCTCCTGGGCGACTCGGACCGCGTTGCAACCTACGCCGCTCGCCGGTCGACCGGCCAACCGCTACGGCGACAGCTGAGACAGCTACGGCCGGGGCGGCAGCTCGGGGGCGGCGCGCGACGGCCGGTCATCGCGCCGGGGTGGCCGGGCAGGCGGCCGCTCCTCCAGCGCAGCGAGGGCCAGGTCCACCGCAATCTCGATCTGCGGGTCACGCCCGGCAGCCCAGTCCTGCGGGGCGATCTGGACCTCCACGTCGGGCGACACACCGTGGTTCTCGACCTCCCAGCCCTCGTCCACGAACCAGAACGAGTAGCTCGGCTGGGTCACCACCGTCCCGTCGGCCAGGCCGTAGCGCATGTCGATGCCGATGACGCCGCCCCACGTGCGCGTGCCGACGAGGGGGCCGAGCCCACGGTGGCGGAAGCCCTCCGACACGATGTCGCCGTCGGAGCCGGCGTACTGGTTGCACAGCCCCACGAGCGGCCCCCGAGGAGCGTCCGTCGGGTAGCTCTCGGCCTCGAAACCGCGGGGGTTGGACCAGGCCGACACCGCCCCCGAAAGCCGCTCGAGAACCAGCTGGGAGGTGTGCCCGCCGCGGTTGTAGCGGAAGTCGGCGACGAGACCGTCAAAGCTCGTCTCGACGAGCAGGTCCCGGTTCAGCTCCGCCCATCCTTCCGACATCATGTCGGGCACGTGCACGTACCCGAGGCGGCCATCGCTGCGCTCCCGCACGGCTGCCCGCCGACCGGCGACCCACGCGTGGTACCGCAGCGGGCGCTCGTCCTCGAGGGGCACCACAGCGACCGTCCGCCGCTCGCCGCCGTCCCGGCGGACACCGAGCTCTACGACCCGCCCGGCCGCCCCCACGAGCAGGGGCCCGGGTCCCGTGAGGGGGTCGACGGGGCGGCCGTCGACGGTGTCGATCACGTCCCCGACCCCCACCCCCGCAGCCTGCAGCGGGCTGCGGGCCAACGGCACGGACGGCTCGGTAGCCGGAACGGACGCCACACGCCACCCGTCCGGACCGGGCTCGATGTCGGCACCGAGGTGGCCGACGCGCTGGTTCGCCGGAGGCCGTTGCGGACCTGACCATACGTAGGCGTGAGAGGTGCCGGTCTCGCCGAACAGCTCCCACAGGAGGTCGTGCAACTCGTCCCGGCTGGAGATCCGATCGGCGAGGGGCCGGTAGCGGGCCACGACGGCGTCCCAGTCGACGCCGGCCATGTCCTCGACCCAGTACCGCTCCTTCATGAGGCGGGCCGACTCCTCGTACATCTGCGGCCACTCCTCCGCCGGGTCGACGGTCAGGAGGATCCGCTGCAGGTCGACATCGAAGGCGTCGTCGCCGTCCGGGGTGGCCGGGCGGTCGGCCGGGACGAGGCGGAGCCCGCCATCCTTGCTGACCACGAGGGCGGCCCCTCCGGCGGTCACCTCGACACCGTCGACGCCGTCCACCAGCGTCACGACCTTGCCGGTGACCAGATCGAGGTGCTCGAGCTTGGCCTTGGCCGGTTGGGCGTCAGGGTCGGCGCGGCCCACACCGAGGTTGCCCTCCGGGGGCAGGGACCGCCAGACCAGCCCGCCGGCGGTGGCCCTCAGGTCGGTCAGGCGGCCGGCAGCGACGGGGAGGTCCACGACCCGATCGGCCAGACCCTCGAGCTCGATCACGACAGCGACCGGCCCGCCGGCACCCGCCGCACCGCCAGCGCCCGCACCCGCCGCACCTCCCGCACCCGCACCCGCCGCACCGCCAGCGCCCGCACCGCCAGCGCCGGCACCCGCCGCACCGCCACCGCCCGCCGCACCGCCACCGCCCACCAGCGCCGCCGGCAGGTCCCGCCCGCCGGGCGCCGGCGACAACGGCCCGGGCGTGGCCGGCGACAGCCGCAGGAGGTACGGCCGGGTGGCCGCCGGGAAGGCGAGATCGAAGCGGACCTCGTCGTAGACAGGATCGAACGTCCGCCGGGACAGGAAGGCGAGGTACTTGCCATCGGGCGTGAACACCGGCTCCCGGTCGTGGAAGCGCAGCGACGTGACGTCGTGCACGGCGCCGCTTGCCACGGCGGCCAACTTCAGCTGGCGAGGGCCGGCGTCCTCCGACCCGGGCCCGGCGGCCGACCACACGAGCCACTGCGAGTCGGGGGAGAACCGCAGGCCGGTCGCCATGTCGTAGCGCGATCTGTCGAGCTGTCTCACATCTCCCGACTCGACATGGGTCAGCCGAACGGTCCCGTCCGAGGCGGCGGTCGCGACCCATTCCCCATCTGGGGAGGCCGCCAGCCCTGCGACCAGGCCGAGGGTGCCCCCGGCGAGGCGCCGGCCCTCGCCCCCGGCGGCGGGCGCCACCTCGAGGGCGTCGGCGCCGCCGGCGTCGGTGACCCACACGAGGCGATCGTCGCCGAGCGGGGTGGCCAGGCGGGCCCGCACCCGGCCGCCGGGGGCCGCCACCCGCGCCGGGCCACCGCGGTGGGTGAGCCACACGGCGGCGCCCCGAACGGTGAGGGCGCTGGCCTTGCCCGAGCGGTCGGGCGCCACGCGGGTGACGGCACCGGCCACCTCGAGGGTGTAGGGGGCGCGCCCGCGACGGGCCGAGCCGAGCCGCACGTCGAGGCGGCGGGGCGTCGAGTCCGCCGCCAGGCCGTCCAGCAGCCACAGGTCGCCGGCGGCGGTGTACACGACCCGCTCGCCGTCGCTGTCGGCGTCCCGGGCGTAGCAGTCGCCGTGGTCCGTGTGCCGGCGCAGGTCGCTGCCGTCGGGCGCGAAGGAGTACACGTTGGCCCAGCCCTCGTGGTCGGAGAGCGCCACCACCCGGTCGCCGACCCATGCCGGATCCTCCAGCTGGCCGTCGAGCTGCGTGGCGAAGCGCTCGAAGCGGCCGGAGGCGTCCCTGTCGATCCAGATCTTGCCCGCCGTCCCACCCCGGTACCGCTTCCAGCCCGAGGCTCCTGTGGGATGGCGGTCGACGCCGAGCAGCACGCCACCGCCCCGGCCGAACGCCACGGCGGACACCGGCCCGTAGGGCAACCTCTGGGCGGCGCCGCCGTCGAGGGGCACGGCCCACGCCCACGTGGACGAGGCGTACGGCTGGCCGGCGGCGGAGGTGGCCACGACCCGGCCGTCGGGGTGCCAGCCGACGACGTGGGTCATCGGGTCCCCCCAGTAGGTGAGCCTCCGGGCCTGGCCGCCGTCGACCGCGGCGACCCAGGCCTCGGGCACCCCGGCGGCCGACGACGTCCACGCCAGCCACCTCCCGTCGGGGGAGAAGCGGGGGTGGCGTACCATCGCCCGCTCGGAGCCCAGCCGCCACACCTCGCCGCGCTCCGCCGACCCGACCCAGATGTCGTCGTCGGTGACGAACGCGAGCTGGTCGCCGCGGACTGCCGGGTAGCGGATGTAAGGGGCGTCGCTCATGACGGCACGGTAGGCGACGGCCCAGGGCCGCCCCAACCGGCCGGCGGGGCGGGGGCGGGAGCGGGCGGGTGCGGGGGCGGGGAGGCGGAAGGCGGGGGCCGGCCTACAGCCGGTCGACGATGGCGCTGGCGAGCTCTGAGGTCCTCACCTCGGTGGCCCCTTCCATCTGGCGGGCGAAGTCGTAGGTCACGACCTTGTCGGCGATGGTCGCCTCGAGGGCGCGCACGATGTCGTCGGCGGCCTGCTGCCACCCGAGGTGCTCGAACATGAGCACCCCCGACAGCAGCAGCGAACCGGGGTTCACCTTGTCCTGCCCCGCGTACTTGGGCGCCGTGCCGTGGGTGGCCTCGAAGATCCCGTGGCCGCTCACGTAGTTGATGTTGGCTCCCGGTGCGATGCCGATGCCGCCGACCTGGGCGGCGAGGGCGTCGGAGAGGTAGTCGCCGTTCAGGTTGGTCGTGGCGATGACGTCGAACTCGCCCGGCCGCGTGAGCACCTGCTGCAATGTGATGTCGGCGATGTTGTCCTTCACGAGCAGCTTGTCGCCGGGCCGGCCGCCGCAGTCGTCCCACCCGACGGCGACGTCGCCAAACTCCTCCCGCACCAGGTCGTACCCCCACTGCCGGAAGGCGCCCTCGGTGAACTTCTGGATGTTGCCCTTGTGCACCATGGTGACGGACTTGCGGCCGCGGTCGAGGGCGTAGCGGATGGCAGCCCGGATGAGCCGCTTGGAGCCGGTCGCCGAGATGGGCTTGACCCCCACCCCCGAGTCCGGCCGGATGTCCCAACCGAGCTCTTCGTGGAGGACCTCGATCAGCCGCTTCGCCTCAGGGGTGCCCTCCTGCACCTCGAGGCCGGCGTAGATGTCCTCCGTGTTCTCCCGGAAGATGACCATGTCGACGAGGTCGGGGCGCTTGACCGGCGACGGCACCCCCTGGAACCAGCGCACCGGGCGCAGGCACACGTACAGGTCGAGAACCTGTCGGAGGGCCACGTTGAGGGAGCGGAACCCGCCGCCGACGGGTGTGGTCAGCGGGCCCTTGATCCCGATGAGGTGCTCCCGGAACACCTCGACGGTCTCCTCGGGCAGCCAGTTGCCCGTTTCGTTGTAGGCCTTCTCGCCCGCCAGCACCTCCTTCCACTCGATGTGCTGCCCGTACCTGGCGGCCGCGGCGTCGAGCACGCGCTTGGCGGCGGGCCAGATGTCGACCCCGGTGCCGTCCCCCTCGATGAACGGGATGATCGGATCGTCGGGGACGGAGAGGACCCCGCTTGGGGACATCGTGATCTTGGCGGCCATGCACCAAGCCTACCGAGGGTTCCCGGGCCGAAGATCCAGGCGACGACTCCGCCGAAAAGCCTCGATGGTCCCCTGCACAGGCCGGCTTACGGGGCGGGCCCGGCGGGGAGCCCGACACCCCGCTCGGTGGGGCAGGTCGTCAACCCGGCTGCCCCCCGTCGGCGGCTCTCAGCGGTGAGCGGCCAGGCTCTCCCAGATCTCGCGGGTGGCGCTGGAGCGGTTGAGGGTGATGAAGTGCAACCCGGGCGCGCCGGCGTCGAGCAGCGCCTGGCACAGCTCCGCTGCGAGACCCAAGCCGACGGAGCGCACGTCGCGCGCCGACCGCAGCCGCTCCTCGACATCCGCCGGCACGACCGCTCCGAGCTCGCGCTGGCGCTCGATCGACGACAGCGCGGTGATCGGCATGATGCCCGGCAGCACCGGCTTGTCCACGCCGCGGGCAGCGAGCTCGTCGATCAGGCCCAGGTACTCCTCCATGGAGAACACCGACTGGGTGACGGCGAAGTCGGCAAGGCGGAGCTTGGCGGCCAGGTGATCCCGGTCGAGCTCCCGGGACGGGGAGCGGGGGTGCACCGACGGGTGGGCGGCCACGCCGATCGAGAAGCCGCCCACGGCCCGGGCGAGCTCGACCAGCTCGACGGCGTGGCGCAGCTCACCGGCGGGGCCGTCCCCGCCGAGGGCCATGAGGTTGTCGACCCCGGCCTTGCGCAGCTGCACGAGGATGTCCGCCAGCTCCAGGCGGCTGTGGCCGGCGCAGGTCAGGTGCGCCATCGGGTTGAGCGTCGTCGTCTTCAGCATGCCGACCACCAGGTCGTGGGTCGGCTCGCGCGACGCCGGCCCACCCCTGTAGGTCACGGACACGAACGACGGTTGCAGCGGCTGCAGGTCGATGAGCGCCGCCGCCAGGTGGCGGCGGCCCTCCTCGGTCTTGGGCGGGAAGAACTCGAAGCTGTAGGTGCGGCCGTGGGCCAGCAGCGAGGTGATGCTCGTCACAGACGTCTCCTGACGGTGCAGGGGGGCGCCGACGACGTCTGTCGTACTCGAACCCTCGCAGGGAGGCGCCCGTCGTCGCGAGAGGTTACCAGCCTCTCGACGCGCCTCAGTGCTGGAACTGGCGCTCCCCGGTGAAGACCATGGCGATGCCGTGCTCGTCGGCTGCCGCGATCACCTCGTGGTCGCGCACCGACCCGCCCGGCTGCACGACGGCCGCCACGCCGGCGCCGGCCACCGTGTCGAGGCCGTCCCGGAAGGGGAAGAAGGCGTCGCTCGCGGCGGCGCCGCCTGCGGCACGCCCGGCGGCACGCGCCACGGCGAGCTCGGCGGCCGTCACCCGGTTCTGCTGCCCGCCCCCGATTCCGAGGGCGGCGCCGGAGCGGGCGAGGACGACGGCATTGGACTTGACCGCAGCGCAGACCCGCCAGGCCAGTTCGAGGTCCTGCCACTGCTCCTCGGTCGGCCGGGATTCGGTGACGACCCGCCAAGCGGTGCGGCCGGCGGCGAAGGTGTACGGCTCCTGGACCAGCCAGCCCCCAGCCAGCTGCCGTAGGTGAAGAGGGTCGGGGCTGGGCGGCGGGGCCGAGAGGACGCGCATGTTCTTGCGGGCGGCTGCGATGCGCCCGAGCGCCTCCGGCTCGTAGGACGGCGCGATCAGGACGTCGGCCTTGGGGTTGGCGACCAGCTCCTCGGCCACCGCCTCTGTCACCGGAGCGCTGAGCGCAACGATCCCGCCGAAGGCCGACACCGGGTCGGCGGCGAAGGCCGCCTCGTAGGCGGCGAGCACGTCACCGGCGACGGCGGCGCCACACGGGTTGGCGTGCTTCACCACGACGGCCGCCACCCCACCGAGCTCACCGAGGTGGTGGGCGAGGCGCCAGGCGGCATCGGCGTCGTAGAGGTTCAGGTAGGACAGCTCCACGCCGCCGTGCTGTTGGATGTGGTCGAGCCAGGTGTCCCGGCCGAGCTCCCGGTACCTGGCCCCAGCCTGGTGAGGGTTCTCCCCGTACCGCAGCACCTGGGCGAGCTGCAATGTGAGGTCGATCCTCGGCGGCAGCGTGGATTTCGGCATGTCCTCCGAGAACCAGGCGGCGATGGCGGCGTCGTAGGCGGCGGTGTGGGCGAAGGCGGCCGCGGCCAGGCGGCGGCGCAGTCCGGGGGTGAGCCCGCCGGACGCCACCTCGGCGAGCACCTCGGGGTAGCCGGCCGGGTCGACGACGACGCCGACGTGGGCGTGGTTCTTGGCCGCGGCCCGCAGCATCGCCGGGCCGCCCACGTCGATGAGCTCGATGGAAGGCTCCGACCCGAAGGGATAGAGGTTGCAGACCACGAGGCCGATCGGATCGATGCCGGCGGCGGCCAGATCGGCCACGTGGTGGGGGTTGTCGAGGTCGGCGAGGATGCCGCCGTGGATCGCCGGGTGCAGCGTCTTGACCCGCCCGCCGAGCATCTCGGGAGCACCCGTGACCGATTCGACGCTGCGGTGCGCGACGCCGGCTGCCGCCAGTGCAGCCGCCGTGCCGCCGCTGGCCACGAGCTCGTGGCCGAGATCGGCGAGCTGGCCGGCTAGCTCCACCAGACCGGTCTTGTCGTGAACGGAGAGCAGCACCCTCACGAGAACTGGCCCTCCAGGAAGCGGCGGATGGTGTCGGGGTAGAGGGCCCGCTCGACGGACTTGATGCGTTCGTGCAACGCCGCCTCGTCGTCGGCCGGGAAGATCTCCACCGGGCGCTGAGCCAGGATGCGCCCCTCGTCGACCGCCTCCGTGGCGAGGTGGACGGTGCAGCCCGTGACGGTCACCCCTGCAGCGAGAGCGTCGCTGACCGCGTGCCACCCGCGAAAGGCAGGCAGCAGCGCCGGGTGGGTGTTGAGCACCCGCTGGGGGAAGGCGGCGAACAAGCCCGGAGCCAGGATCGTGCCGAACCCGGCCATGGCGACCGTCGTGACCTCGTAGCGCCTGAGGACGCTCACGACCTCGCTGGTGTGAGCGGCGCGGTCGAAGCTCGGGCCGTAGTCGTGACGCCCGACGAGCTCCGCGGGAACGCCGGCGTCAGCGGCCCGCTTCCATGCGCCGCAGGGCCGGTCGACAACCACCACCGCCACGGGCAGGCCGGCGGCGACGATCGCTTCGAGGATGGTGCCGGTCCCAGAAGCGAGGACGCCCAGAGCGTGGAGTTCACCACGCGTCGTGGACAGCGGGGTGCGGGCGGGCACGCATCGACCCTACCGGAGACGCGGCGGGGCATTCGTTTGGTCGCCATGACGGGACGCGCCCCCGATTTTCGTCGGCCGCGCCGATGCCGCGACCCCCGCGACGGACGAGGGTGCGAGCACCGATAGACCACTTCTCCGAGGCGCTTCACGAACCTGAGGCGTCGGAGGGGCACGTGAAGGAGGAACAGGTGCAACCAACCAGCAGCCGATGGCGAGGGGGGGCCCGGGCGTTCTTCGGGTCAGCCCTCGTGCTCGGCATGATGTCCACTGCGGTCGTGGCCGGCGGCACGGCGCAAGCCGCTCCGGTCCAACCGCACATCGTGCTCTGCCGGGCCGCCTCGAGCCCAGGCGTCTACACCTACAAGGTCAACGGAGTCACGCGCCGCTCTGCCAACGCGTGCTTCGTCGTGCCGGGACGTCTCGGGATCAACAGGGTCGTCGAGATGGTGGCCCCCAGGACCTTCCCGGAGCTGGCGTCGATCAACGTGGCGCCGGCGGGCGTCCACTCAAGGAACTGGATCCACATCCGGCAGGCCACCTTCTACCTCGGCCACCAATGGGCGCGGGTGCTGTTCAACAACATCGCCCCCAAGACCTCGCCCGGCGGGTCGTCGGGCAACAGCGGAACCGGGGGCAGCAGCGGCACCGGCGGCACCGGCTCGGGCAGCGGGTCCGGCTCCGGCACCGGCAGCGGGTCCGGCTCGGGCAGCGGCAGCGGGTCCGGCTCGGGTAGCGGGTCCGGCTCGGGCAGCGGCAGCGGGTCCGGCTCGGGTAGCGGGTCCGGCTCGGGTAGCGGGTCCGGCTCGGGTAGCGGGTCCGGGGCAGGGAGCGGCAGCGGGACCAATCCCGACCCGGGCCCTGGCACGCTCGAGATCTGCAAGTGGGCCGCCGGCTACAACGACCCATGGGCAGGACCGCAGACGTCAGCCGATCCGACCGGCGGCAACTTCGTCACAGGGACGTTCACCTTCACCATCACGCCGGCCAGTGGCTCGGCGACGACGGTGACCGTCAACGCCAACTCCTGCTCCGAGGGCATGAGCGAGCCGGCCGGCACCTACACGGTTGCCGAGACGGTCAACCCGCCGTACTACGTGTCGGACATCCTCACCGACCCGTCTAGCGCGCAGACCGCCAGCTCGCTGTCGGCCGGCACGGCCACGGTCACGGTGGCGACGGGCGACTCGACGACCGTCAACTTCACCAACAGCACCCAGACCAACATCGTGAAGGCATGCAAGTTCCTCTTCAGCAACGTCGGCAGCCTGGCCGGTTCGACGTTCACGTTCGACGCCTCCTACACCTGGACCGGGCCAAACGGCGGCTCGGCGTTCACCGGCTCGAGCTCGGTGCAGGTGGTGGCGGTAGCGAACCCGGGGGGCGCGTGCGAGCCGTTCCTGTACTACTTCCCGGTCGGCGCAACGGTCACTGTGACCGAGGCGGGGTTCCCCGACACCGCCATCGTCGCCACGCAGGTGGTGCCGGCCAGCAACGACGCCGGCAGCTCGACAGGCACGGCCGTGCTCACCGTGCCGCCTGCGGCGAGCGGAGTGGTCGAGGCGCAGTTCACCAACGATCCCCTCGGCGTGATCGAGGTCTGCAAGGACGCCGCTGACGCGTCGACGGCCACCCAGACCTTCAGCTTCACGATCGCGGACGGCTCGGGCCCCATGCCCTTCGCCACATCGGTGTCGGTCCCGGCCGGTCAGTGCTCGCTTCCCATCACCGTGCCGGCCGGTACCGCCACGGTCACCGAGGCAAGCACCCCCAACTTCCACATCGTGAGCGTGTCCACGGTCAGCGCCACCGATCCCACTGGGGCCCGCCTGCTCTCGGGCCCCACGGCCAACCCGGCCACGGTGACGGTGCCCTACGGCAACGCCTCCAACGCCACGGAAGTGACCTTCACCGACGCCGTGAACTACGTCCAGTTCAAGGTGTGCAAGCAGGAGCCGTCGCCAGACGCCAACCTCGCCGGCGCCACCTTCAACTTCTCGGACAGCTACACCTCCAGCGTGAACGGCACCGTCGGCAAGGATGGCGGGCCGTTCAGCCTGACGATCGGGGCTCCGACTGCGAGCAACCCGACCGGTGAGGTCTGCACCGGCCTGAGCGACCCCATCCCGATCGTTGACCCGTCGGGTAACCCGTACCCGGTCACGGTCACCGAGGACACCACCACCATCCCCGGCGTCGAGTCCACGGTCACGGTCGAGGGGGGCACGATCACGAGCCAGACCGAACCCAGCCCGGTCGTCGTCTCGAACCCGCACGGAAGCAAGAACACCGTCACCTTCGACCCCGGACCCGGGATCAACATCGTGACGTTCACCAACGGCCGGACCCCTCCGCCGTCGGGCACGGTCTCCGGGTAGCAACCGGCTCGACCTGAGGGCAAGGAGAGAGGGGAAGGCATCCGCCTTCCCCTCTCTTCGCGTGGGGCTGAGCACTGACAGTGAAAGAGGAGGTTCGGATGGAGCCGGCTCTTCATTGGCCCTTCACAACTGCCTCGTGCCGTGCGATACTTTGTATCGACCCGAGACCGAGGAAACGGGTTTCCAATCGAATCGAATCAGAATCGCCGTCAGCGTAAGGGGCTAACGGATGGCGAGCATCGCGGTAGACGGAAGATGTGCTAGGTGCATGACCGGCTGGCTGGAGTTGTTCTCGCCCGTGCTGCTGGAGCGGGGCCTCGAGGGGCTGGCCGAGGTGCTCCACCGTGTCACCGGCCGGCCTGTCACCATCGAGGCGACCGGCGACGGCATCCTGGCGACGGCGGGGTACCAGGACGACCTGGCGCAACCCGGAGCCGAGCTCCCGCTGACGCTCTTCGACCCGGGACCCGAGCTGGGACCCTCCCTCACCGACATGGCGGAAGCCGCCGCCCTGCCAGCGGCCCGGCGCGGAGACTGGTGGATAGCCCCGATCGTCATGGACGGTGCCGCCGTCGCCACGGTCAACCTGTGCGATCCCGGCGCGACGTGCTCGCCCGCCGACCTCGTCAGCCTGGAGCAGGCCGCGTCCACGGCCGCATTGCAGCTGCTGCTCGACCGGCTCCGCACCGAACGCGAGATCCAGGTGTGGGGCGACTTCGCCACCGAGTTGCTCGAGGATCCGACCGCCGAGCGGGTCCGCCGGCACGCCCGGCGCTTTGGGTTCGATCTGGACGAACCCTACCGGGCGGTGGTCGTCGAACCTGCGGGCCGGCCTCCCTTCCGCTTCGCCGGCCGCTGCCAGACGATCATCTCCGGGCTTGTCTCGCGGCCGTTCCTCTCCACCGAGCGCGGCAGCCGGCTCGTGCTTGCCATCGGCGACGAGCTCCCGTGGCAGCGACTGGCGGAGCGCCTCGCCGAGAACTTGGGTACCCCCCTCCGCGTGGGAGTCGGGGGCAGGGAGCCGCTGTGCAACCTCCGGCGCTCGGTCTGCGATGCCGACGCCGCCCTTCGGATGCGATCGACCGCAGGGGAGCCGACCGTTGCGATCTTCGACGACCTGGGCATCTGGCGGATCCTGGCCCGGACACCCGACGTCGATCTCGACGAGTTCGTCAACCGTTGGCTGGGCCCGCTGATCCGCTACGACAGCACCCGCCACGCCGAGCTCGTGAAGTCGCTGACCACCTACTTCGCCGCCAACGGCGACTTGGATGCCGCCGCAGCCCGGCTCTTCGTTCATCGCAACACGCTCAAGTACCGGCTCTCCCGCATCACGGCAATCGGCGGCGTCAACCTGAATGACGCCCCCCAACGGCTGCATTTGGAGCTCGCATGCGAGGCCTGGGCGGTGCGCCAAGCGACGGCCCTCGATCCGAGCGCATAAGGACTTGCACTTCTCAGGACGCGATTCAGGGTCATATTCGGAAGCGGGGTGATTGCACCGGCTGGGTGATTGCACCGGCTGGGTGATTTCACCGGCGGGGTCGGGGGCCGGCGGGAGCGCCTACGGGAAACGCCGGCTGCGGGAGGCGCCGGCTGCGGGAGGCGCCGGCTGCCGGCACCGTCCGGTCCTCCGGCTCTCGCCGCCTGGCCCGCTCGGAGAGAACCGGCCCCGGCCATCTCGCCGCTGGTTGCCGCCGCCGGACGCCGCCTCCGGACGCCCCCGCCGCGCGTGACCAACGCCGCCCGCGATACTGGCGGATGTGGATCCCCGGCCTCTCGCCCTCGTCACCGGAGTCTCCCGCGGTCCGGGCATCGCCGCCGCCGTTGCTCGCCGCCTCGCCGGGGACGGCTGGGATCTCGCGCTGACGGGCTGGCGGCCCTACGACGCCGGCATGCGGTGGGGCCGCCACGATGACGAGTTGGACGACCTGCTGCTGAGCCTGGCAAGGACCGGCATGGAGGTGGAGTACTTCGACGCCGATCTGGCCGACCCAGAGGCGCCGGCGGCCGTGTACGACAGCACTCAGGCTGCGTTTGGCCGGCCACCGCTGGCGCTTGCCGTCGTCCACACCCATGACACCGGCGGTGGGTTGCTCGACATGACGGTGGCTGATTTCGACCATCATCTCGCCGTCAATGCCCGGGCGACGCTACTCCTCGCCGCCGAGCATGCCCGACGGTTCGACGGCACGCTGGGACGGGGGCGGATCGTGACCTTCGTGAGCGGCCTGCCCCTCAAAGGCTCGGTCGCGTATGCGGCTAGCAAGGGGGCGATCCACTGGATGACCGTCTCCATCGCCGCCGAGCTCGCTTCCCGGGGCATAACAGTCAACGCCATCAACCCCGGCCCGACCGACACTGGATGGATGTCGTCCTCCCTGCGCGAGCACATTCGCTCCGAGAGCCCCCTCAGGCGTCCCGGCCGTCCGGAGGACGCCGCCGAGCTCGTCGCCTGGCTCTTGTCGGACGCCGGCGGCTGGATCACCGGCCAGGTGATCACCTCCGACGGAGGCTGGTCGGCCCTCACCTGACGCCCCTCGACACCTGGCGGCGCCATCCCACCCCAATCCGCGCGCCGTCGAACGAACCGCGCGCACAGGGACCGACATCTCGTCGTGCATGCGCGCAGTTCGTCCTGCTGCGCGCGGTTGACCCAGGCAGCCCCCAGGGAAATCGTGAATCGCTGGCGGTACTTGCAGGGCTATCGCCGACGACGCCGTGTTTCCGCAGGTGAGAGAGGTTGTGACGATGTCCCTCGACGGGTTCGTCGCTCACGAGGACCACAGCATCGGCCACCTCTTCGACTGGTACGAGAGCGGTGACGTGGCGATGTCCTGGCCGGGTACGGGCATGGCCTCTCACGTCGAGCATACCGTACGTGGCCGCTGGCACCGTCGAAGATCGCCGGCGCGCTGATGCTCGTGCGACATGCCACCCAGCAAGGGTTCAGCGTGATCGCCGGCGGCTCGCCGGGCTTCCCGCGCCCGACGCTGACCAGACGCCCGACGACGTCGGCCCACCGCTCGCCCGCCTGCTCAAGACCCTCGAGCCGGCACCGGCCTGCCTGCTCGACCTGCACTTCGACTTCGCGGCCTGGAACCAGCCCTTCGACCGGTTCTGGCACCCAGGCGCCCGCCCCGCCCGACGCTGCAACCTCATGTGGCTCCACTTCGCCGAGGGCACCGCCACCGCCGACGTCATCGGCCGGCAAGGACGCGGCCGCCACCTCCTCGGCCAGTTCCACGAGGTCGCAGCAGAACACCCCGGCGGAGGGCGCCGATCGCCTGGTTCTGCGACGCTCCGCAGCCAGCGGGCAGGCACCGGGCAGCTGGCTGTCGCTGGCGGGAGCAAGCACCGTCGGCTGCCCGCACACGGATCGGCTAGCAGTTGCCGGAACGGACCCGCCATTCGCCCGAGCCACCGACGAGTCGGGTCGCGGCTGGTGGCCGAGGCTTGCCAGCGAGCAGCTCGATGGCGGCTTGGATGTGGGATATCGACGAGGGGCTCGGTGTGGTGCAGGATCGTGAGGCTGTCGAGCGGTGCGCCCAGGCAGAGCACTTGGCCGCCTGCGCCGACCAGCCGGACGAGCGACGATCCCGGTCCGGCGGCGAAGTCCCACGGCACGTCAACGGTGATCTCCTCGACCCGCGCGCCGAGGGCCACGAAACGGAGCACGTGCGCATCGCCGCAACGCGCCCCCGGCCAGGTCCGTAACCGCTCGGGGATACGCCCGAAGGCGGGGGCGGCGACGCTGGGCTCGGGGTCGAAAGCCGGCGACCCCCGGCGGTAGGCGTCTTGGCGCCCGGGCAGCCACTCGCCCAGGTGGTACGGGTCGTCCCCACCCGGTGTGCACTCCGGCGTGGGCCAAGAGCGTCTGGGGAACGGACCTCATTGGCCGGCAATAGCGGCCAAGACGTCCAGCCGGGCTGCCCTGCGAGCCGGCCAGGCGGCCGCGCCGAGGCCGAGGAGCGCGGATAGGACGAGGAAGGCGACCAGGCTGGTGGCGGGGATGGCGATCTCGCTGAGCTCGAGCGACGAGGCGAGCGCCGCCCCGAGGCCGGTCCCGATCACCAGGCCGATGATGGCGCCGAAGATCGAGATGACGATCGACTCCGAGCGGATCATGGTCCGGACCTGGCGCCGCTTCATGCCGACGGCGCGCAGCAGGCCGATCTCTCGGGTGCGTTCGAACACCGAGAGCATGAGGGCGTTGACGATCCCGATGACCGCTATGAGCACGGCCAAGGCGAGCAGGACGTAGACGAGCCCGAGGAGCTGGTTGATGCTGGACAGCTCCGAGCTCTCGAACTGGGCGCGGGCCTGGACTTGGACGGTCGGAGAGGACGCCAGCTCACGGCGGACGGCCTGCTGGATCCGCTCGGTCGCGGAACCCCCGCCGGTTTTGAGGAGCACGGCGCTCGGTAGCGGGTTGCGGTAGTGGGAGAGGTAGAACGTCTCGCCCACGAGGTAGCTCCCGACGAGGGCGTTGGACTGGTAGATCCCGCCGATGCGCATGGTGGAGGCTCCGGTGAGGGCGAAGCGCACCGGGACTCGGCTCCCGACATGCAGGTGGTCGGAGCTGGCCGTCGAAGAGTCAATGAGCAGCTCCCCGTTAGCCAGGTCGCTCACGCTGCCCGAGGTGAGGTGTAGGGCGACGGTCTGGGCGAGGCCGTCGACCGGGACGGCTTTCAGCGTCGCGACCGATCCGCGGACCTCGAACTGGCCGCCGTAGACGGTGAGGGACGAGGTCACGCCGGGCACTCGGGCGACGGCGCTCGCGAGGGTCGGGCTGAACGACCCGGAGCCGTTGGACTTCCCGGTGACGAGCAGGTCGGCGTTGATGGCGCCGTCGACGCTGGCCGTGGCCGAGCGGGAGACCGATGCGCCGAAGGTGGCCATCGCCCCGACCACCGCCAAGCCGACCATGAGGGCAGCGGCGGTCTGGGACGTCCGGCGCGGGCTACGCATGGCGTTCTCCCGGCCGAGGCGCCCCGGTGGCCCCGACAGGCGTGCCAGTGGGCGGCCGAGGACCGAGGCAACTGGGCGGGCCAGGGCGGGGGCGAGCATGACCGTCCCCCCGAAGATGAAGAGCGCGCCAATCCCGACGACGGGGACGACCGGCACCGACAGGCCGATCTCCAAGAGGAGCGCACCGAAGGCGAAGACGCCGCCACCCCTGGCCAATCGTGCCCGGGTCGGCAGCTCGGCCGTGCCCGTGTCGCCGGTGATGGCCGTTACCGGCGCGATGCCCACGGCACGCCGGGCGGGACCGATGGCCGAGACGACCGTCACCCCGACCCCGACCAAGAGCCCGACGAGCAGCGTGCGGGGTTCGAAGACGAGTGGTCCCGAGGGAAGCGTGACGCCGAACCCGCGCAACAAAGCCTCCAAGGCGCCGGCGGCGAGGACCCCGAGACCGACGCCGGTGAGGGAAGAGACGAGCCCGACGAGCCCCGCCTCCGCCAACACCGAGCGGAGCACTTGGCGCCGGCTGGCGCCGACGACGCGCAAGAGGGCGAGCTCTCGGGTGCGTTGCCCGACGGTGATGGAGAAGGTGTTGTAGATGGTGAACGCTCCGACGACGAGCGCGATGAGGGCAAAGACCTCGAGGGCCGTCGAGAGGAACGAGAGCGACTGGTTTATCGATGCCGTCTCCTCGTTGGCGACGGTCTGGCCGGTGACGACCTGGACTCCCTTGGGCAGGACGCGGGCGATACCCTGCTGGACGGCAGCCTTGTTCGCCCCTGGCGTGGTGACGATGTTGATGGTGTCGAAGTGGCCGACCGCGTCGAGCATTTGCTGGGCCTCGGGCAGGGTGAAGGCGGCGAGGGTGGCGCCGGCCAGGTTGCCGGCGGTCCCGAACCGGGCGATCCCGCTGATCGTGTAAGTGCCGGGCGAGGACCCGCTTCCGAGCACGCGCACGTGCTGGCCGACCGCGAAGTGGTACTTGCTTGCCGTTCCGGCGTCCATCACGACGTCGCTGGGGCTCGACGGGGCGGTGCCTTGGGTGAGGTGCAGCTCAGAGATCTGCTGGTTCGGGTCGAAGTTCATGCCGAGGGTCGGGGCGCCGCCGTTCGCGATCGGCGTGCCGTTCCGGGTGAGGAACTCGGCGTAGCCGGTCACCTCCCCGGAGGCGGCCTCGACGCCGGGCACTCGGCGCACGATCTGGAGCAGCGACTCGGGAAGCGGGTTGCGAACCGCACTGGCCGCGTCGGCAGTCGGGAACTGGGCCACACCCCGCACCTGGAAGTCGATCTTCTGGTACATCGTCCCGACCAGCGAGGAGAACAGGCCGTGCAGGGTGTCGGTGAGCACGAAGGTCCCGGAGACGAAGGTGACGCCGAGCACGATCGCGAGCGAGGTGAGCGCCAGCCGCAGCTTGTGGCTGGCGAGGTTCTTCAGGGTCACGTTGCGCATCCTCAGCCGCCGAGCGTCCGCATCCGGTCGAGGATCGAGCCGGTCGTCGGCTCGTCGAGGTCGCCGACGACGTTGCCGTCGGCCAAGAAGACGACCCGGTCGGCCGTGGCCGCGGCGATGGGGTCGTGGGTCACCATCACGATCGCCTGGCCCAGCTCGTCCACGGCGCTGCGGAGGAACTCGAGCAACTCCGCCGTAGCATTCGAGTCGAGGTTTCCGGTCGGCTCGTCGGCGAACACGAGCTCCGGGCGGCCGAGGAGCGCCCTGGCGCAGGCGACGCGCTGGCACTGGCCGCCCGACATCTCGCTCGGGCGGTGGCCGAGCCGCCCGGCGAGCCCCAGGTGGTCAACCAGGTAGTCGAACCGCTCCCGGTCGACCTTCCGGCCGGCCAGGTCGGCGGGGAGGGTGATGTTCTCCGCAGCGCTCAGCACGGGGACGAGGTTGAACGCCTGGAAGACGAACCCGACGTGGTCACGTCGAAGCGTCGTGAGGGCTACGTCGTCGAGGCGGCTCAGCTCCTGGCCACCGATGAACGCCTGCCCGCCGCTCGGCCGGTCGAGGCCGGCCATGCAGTGCATGAGCGTCGACTTCCCCGAGCCCGATGGCCCCATGACCGCGGTGAAGCACCCCCGTTCGAAGCGCACGCTCACCCCCGCGAGCGCCCGCACCTCGGCCTGGCCGGTGCCGTAGGTCTTGGTGATCCCGATCGTCTCGGCAGCCGGTGCCACCTCGTCGAGCGCCGTCTCACCTGGCTCTGGCGCTCCGGATCGGTCTCCCGGGGTTCTCGGCGGTGCCGCGGACATCGGTCCTCCTCGGGTTGGATCGGGCGCCTCGGCAGTGTACGACCGGGCCGCTGCGTGCCATCGGGATCATCGTCCGGCTCCGGGGATCTTCCTGTCGTCAACCCGGCGGTAGTGTTTTCCGAGGCGCTCGGTATGAGCCTGGTATGAGAACCTCGCCGGAAGTTCGTACCCGGATCAACCCGGAGGCTTCCTCCTGTCGCCCCGGGCGGCGCGGCACATCCACTGAGCACGCCGTGGGCGATCCCTCTGAGGGATGATGAGGTCGTGCAGCGAACGCCGCTGATGTGGGCAGTGCGGGTCGTCGCCCTAGTCGTCGTCGGCATGTCTGCCCTCACCGCGCCCTTCGGTCCGACCCACAACCTCGTCGCCGAGGCCGTGGCGTTCGGCGTAGCCACGCTGACCATGGCCCTGTGGGCTCTCAGCGAACGCTCATCGACCATGGGACCAAGGCTCACCGGGCTGCTGCCCTATGCGGCCACGGCGATGGCTGCGACCAGCGGTCTCGCCGCCCTCACCACCAACGGCGGACCGTTCATCCTGCTCGGCGCCATGGCCACGGTGTGGGCCGGCGACACCTTCACGTTGGGGCTGGCGGGGGCCATCACCGCTGCCGGCATCGTGACGGTCGACTCGGTCGGCGCCGGCTTCAGGGTACCTACCTGGGACTTGCTCGGCTATCCGGTCATCCTCGTCGCCGGCCTGCTCATCGGGCGGCTCCTTCGCGACTATCGAGCCCAAGCCGAGCAGTCGAACGAGCTACTGGCCAAGGCCGATCAGCTCCAAGCCGAGCAGGGCCGAGCAGCCGCCTTGGACGAGCGCACCCGCATCGCCCGTGAGATCCACGACGTGCTGGCCCACTCCCTCGGTGCCCTCGGGATGCAGATCCAAACCGCCCAGGTCGTGCTCGCAGATCAGGGCGACGTCTCACGCGCCCTTGAGCTGCTCGGCCGAGCCCGCCATCTGGTGAGCGAAGGTCTGAACGAGACGCGGCGCGCCATCAACGCCCTGCGCAGCGATACCTCGCCACTCCCCGAAGGCCTCGCCCAGCTAAGCGCCAACCACCAGCAGCACTACCGTGTGCCGGTCCACTTCACGCTTACCGGCACTCCCCGCCTGCTCTCAACCGACGCCGGGCTGGCGCTCACCCGCGCCGCGCAAGAGGCCCTCGTAAACACCGCCAAGCACGCACCGCGCGAGCCGGTCGAGGTGTCCCTCGATTTCCAGGAGAGCCGGACCGTCCTCACGGTCACCAACCGGTTGCACCACCACGCCAGGGACCTGGCCCCGAGCGCCCTGGAGACCGTCAATGGCGGTTACGGCCTCGGCGGCATGCGCGAGCGGCTCCTCCTTCTCGACGGCACCCTCAGCGCCGGCATCGAGGATGGCAGCTGGGTGGTGAGGGCCGAGATGCCCCAATGATCGGCACAGAGGCGGAGCACCCCCGACCACTCCGAGTCATCGTGGCCGACGACCAGGCCAGCGTTCGCGAGGGTCTGATGCTGATGCTCGGCCTGCTCCCCGACATCGATGTGGTCGCCGGAGCGGCGGACGGGAGAGAAGCACTCGACCTCGTCGGAATCCACGACCCCGATGCGGTCCTCCTCGACCTGCACATGCCAGTCCTCGACGGCACCGAGACGGCCCGCCTCCTGACCGAGCGGCACCCCGGCGTCGCGATCGTCGTCCTCACCACCTACGCCGACGACGCCTCGGTGCTCGCCGCTCTCCAAGCCGGGGCCCGCGGCTATCTCACCAAGGACGCCGATCGCTCCGACATCGCCCACGCCCTTCGCAGCGCCGTGAACGGCCTTGCCGTGCTCGACCGGTCCATCCAAGAGCGACTCCTCGCCGCAGCCGCGCGCAGCCTCCCCGCTGACGAGCCTGTCACAGAGCTTCTCGACGATCTCCCCGACGGCCTCACGAAAAGAGAGGCAGAAATCTTGTCGATGATCGCCAGGGGGATGGCCAACCCCGACATTGCAGCAGAGCTCTACATCAGCATCCACACCGTCAAGAGCCACATCAACCGCATCTTCGCCAAGACCGGATCCTTCGACCGCAACGCCGCGGCCCGCTACGCACGCGAGCACGGTCTCGGAAGATGACGAGCTGCGCCCAGCCCCTTTGCTGTAATTGACGAGTCATGGCCGGGTGCTCGAGGCCTGTTGATGATCAGCCGCGGCGACCAAGGCGCTGACGACTTCGGGGTAGATCTGCTGCAGCTTGCGTCGCACCACCTTGCCCAGGAACGTCTTGTCCCACGTGGCCGCCCAGCGGATCGACGTGCCGCCAGAAGGTGCCGCCGTCAGCGTCACCTCCGCCCGATAGTTCTTGGCAGGAAGGCCGCTCACCACCTTGTAGACGACGCGGCAGGGCTCTTCCACCTCGAGGATCTCCTCGACGCTGGTGGTGCGCCGCCCGTAACGAAACCATTGGACAGACCCCTTGCGAGAGGGGCCCGCGGCGGGTGGGCGGTAGCCCCCGTCATTCCACGGCCCCCATCTTGCATAGGTGTTCGCATCGGACACGAGCGACCACACGATCTGGGGATCTGCTCGGGTCGTCCCCTTGGCTTCAACCGACAGCTGGCCCACCACTTCGTCTCCTCTCCCGTACCATGTGGTACATGTACCACATGGTACGGTTGGGTGTGTCTAGCTCGCAAGCCCGCGACCGGCTGCTCGAGGCCGCCGTCGATCACGCTCTGATCAACGGGATCGTGGACCTGAGCCTCCGGGAGATCGCTTCGGCGATCGGCACGAGCCACCGGATGCTCATCTACCACTTCGGCTCACGGGAGGGACTGCTCGTCGCCGTCGTGCGCGAAGTCGAGCGACGCGAGCGTCAGACGCTCGGCGACGCCGCACTTTCGGCCAGCGACGCGCGTCGACTGTGGGATCAGCTGGCGGATCTCTCCTTGCGGGCCCAAGAGCGGCTGTTCTTCGAGATCTACTCGCATGCGCTCTTGGGACGGCCGGGAACCGAGGGCTTCTTGGAAGAGGCAATCGAAGGCTGGCTCTCCCCCGTCACCGAGTCAATGATCGGCGCCGGAATCGACAAGACAGACGCTCGGAGGGCTGCCCGCCTCGGCCTGGCGGTCACCCGCGGCCTGCTCCTCGACCTGTTGGCGTCGGGCGACACCGCCGGAACCACTGAAGCTTTCGAGCTGTTCACCATGCTCCTCGATCAGGCGTCCCTCCTCGGGCGAGCTGTATGGTCCTCGAAGCGAAGCTGACGCACCGCCGCTGTGCGGGAACCACCCGGGGCAGGTCGCCTGGGCAGGACTCTGCGGCGCACGGTGACACCGGCCCAGCCTCGACCGTAAACCACCGGCAGCTGCCTTCGCCCGGTGGTGTCACGGGTACCTATTGAGGCGAGGTCTCCGGCCACGCATGTAGCATCTCGGCGTGCTCGATCATCTCGGGGTGCAGGTAGCCGACGTGGAGGGCTCGCTCGGCTTCTACTCGAGGGTGTTCGCGCCGATCGGGATGCGCGAGTCGATGCGCTTCTCAGAAGGTGAAAGCCTCGTCGTTGGATTGTCCGGCCCTGACGGTACCCCCAGCTTCTGGCTCAGCCCGGCCGCCGGCCAAGAGTCACGGGAGCTGCACGTCGCGTTCTCTGCTCCTGATCGGGCCGCGGTCGATGCAGTGCACGAGGCGGCGGTGGACGCCGGGGCAGAGGTCCTGCACGCCCCGCGCGAGTGGCCCGAGTACCACCCGGGCTACTACGCGGTGTTCCTACGTGACCCAGACGGCCACAACGTCGAGGCCGTCCACCACGGGCACTGACACGACGCGCCCGCAGCGGCGAGCCGAGCGGGTGGCCGCGGAGGCCGACCCCCTGCTGATCGGCGCCGCCTGCGACGGGCTGGCGGCAGCCGCCGACCCTGGCCGCGCCCCGAAGATGCAGGCGTACATGAAGTCGAAGATGCCCTACCTGGGCGTGGCCGTGCCGACCGTGCGGTCGGTGACCAAGGCGGCAGCCCGGCGACATCCCCCGGGCTCGGCATCCGAGCTCGGGGCCAGCGCGGCTGCCCTCTGGCGGGGAGCGACCTACCGGGAGCACCGCTGCGCGGCAGTCGAGCTCACCAGCCTCCCCTTGGCCGACGGCGCGCTCGAGCTCGTAGCGCTGTACGAGGAGATGATCGTCACCGGTGCGTGGTGGGACCACGTCGACGCCGTCGCCCCACGCATAGGCCGGCTCCTTCGCGCCCACCCGGCGACGCTGCGCCCGCTGGTCCTGGCCTGGTCACAGGATCGGGATCGTTGGCTGCGCCGGACGAGCATCATCGCCCAGCTCGGGGCTCGGGACCGTACCGATGTCGAGCTGCTCGCGGAGGTGATCGACGCCAACGCCTCCGATGAGGACTTCTTCGTCCGCAAGGCCATCGGCTGGGCGCTTCGCGACTATGCCCGGACCGAGCCGGAGTGGGTGCGAACCTTCGTAGACGCCCGGGCCGAGGTCCTCTCGAGCCTGTCCCGTCGGGAAGCGACCAAGCACCTGGCCTGAACATCAGCGGGACATCCATCAAAGGCCACGCCCGGTTGACCATCGGTCTCCGGGCGGGCCTGGATAGGATCGGGGAGGTCGCGATGCGGCGCGGCACCGACGTCCTGACGGCCGAGCGAGCACCTCACCGAGTGGGTTCGGCTGCGGCGGTAACGGGGACGACGCGGAAGACGGGGATCTGCGGGGCGATCCGCTCGAGCTGCTCGAGCGGGGCATGGCGATCAACGGGGATGTGGGGCCGAGCCCCCGGTGCCACGGCCAGGTAGCGGCGCAGGATCGCCGGCCGGGCGCCCGCAGGAACCTCCTCGAGCCGCACGGCCTCAGTGCGGCCGTGCCGGAGCGTCGCCCGGCCGTCCGCCGCCCGCAGATTGCGCACCCAGTTCGTCTCCTCACCGAGCATCGCGACCAGGTAGCGCCCTCCTTCGTGCTCGGCGATCACGACCGGGAACGAGATGGCGCGGCCGCTGCGCCGTCCCCGTACTTCGAGCGCCGCGGCTCGCCTGGGCCAGATCCCAGCCGCAGAGGCCGCAGCCCAAGCCCGGTTCTGGAGTCGGGCGAAACCATTCGGGTGGCCACCCCGATACAACCACCGCACGTAGTCGTCGTAGCGTCCCATCGATCGTGTCCTCCTCGTTGCCGGGACCTGTCGCGCCAGTCCCATCCTCGCCTGGAGCCTGACCCTGGTGGCCTGGAGCGTAGGAGCCCGCTGGACACAGCATCATGATCTTCTCTCGCAGCAGGATCGACTTGCTGGTCCGGGACCGGGGTCCGACCGTGCCCCCTAGGCCGTTCCGCATACGGGACGGGGCAACCCATGGTGGCGGGACCAGCACTTCAGCTGCGGGAGCGGCTGGTGCGCATAGCACGCAGCTGGGTGAGGGTCGGATCGCCGCGTGCAGGGTGATGCGGCCCTCGGCGTCGTAGTGCAAGCCCCAGCCGAAGGATTTCGCCGGAGGCGAGGAACGCAGGCAGGCGCGGGGCTGTGAGAAGTACTCGCGACGAGTACCTGGGCCCTTCAGGCCCGCCCGAGACGACCATGACCGCCGGAGCGGCGAAGCGGATGCGCTTGTACGGGGAGTGGGCTCCCCGTACGATGAGGCGGTGCCCGTGGCCCATGACCGTGGCCTGACGTCTCCCACGGCTGCCGCGGCGCCCGCCACCATCGGCGAGCTGCTCGCCTGGCGGGCGGTCCACGACGCAGGGCGGACCTTCGTCGTCGTCGACGGCCGACGCGTCGCCTTCGACGAGCTCGACCACCTGGCCACCGACGTGGCAGCGGGGCTGTACGCATGGGGGATCCGTCCCGGGGACCGGGTGGCGGTGGCCGCGCCCAACGGCTTCGAATGGTTGGGGCTCCTCTTCGGGACAGCCCGCCTGGGCGCAGCGCTCGTCACCCTCAATCCCCGCTACCGTGCCCAAGAGCTCCGCACCATGCTCAACCAATCTGGGGCCCGGCTCCTGCTCTGCCCAGCCACGACCGCCGAGTTCGATTTCGCCACCTTCTTGGCGGGCTTTCGGAGCGAGATCCCCACGGTGGAGCGCTTCGTGTTCCTCGGCTCGCCCGCAGACGGGGGCAGCATGCCCGGCGCCGCCACCTTCGACGAGCTGGTGGACGCCGGCGCCGCCACCATCGGTCTCACCGCGACTGGGACGCCGGCCCCTGCGGACCCGGCCGTCATCTTGTACACCTCAGGCACCACGGGCACACCTCGGGGGGCGGTCCTCACCCACCTGAGCCTGCTCGCCTCGGCTCGAGCACAGGTCGCCCACCTCGGATGGGACGAGCACACCTCTACCGTCGGCGCCCTCCCCCTCAACCACGTCGGGGGGCTGACCTGCGGCATCCTTTCATTGTTGGTGGCTGGTGGGACCGTCGTCCTCCTGCCGGGGTTCTCCCCCATCGCGGTGCTCGACGCCATCGCCGAGCACCGCACCACCGTGCTGGCAGGGGTCCCCACCATGTTCGTGATGCTGCTGCAGGCGCTCGGAGCGCACCGTGTCGACACCGGCTCGCTTCGCCAAGTCATCGTCGGCGGTTCGATCCTCGACCCCTCATTGGCCCGCCAGGTGGCCGCCACATGGCCCGACACCGAGCTGATCAACCTCTACGGGCTCTCGGAAAGCTCCGGCGCCGCAGTGCTCTCGGCCCGGGGCGACGACCTCGACACCGTAACCCGCAGCATTGGCGTCGTGATCGGCGACTTCGAGGGCCGAGTCGTCGACGAGACCGGGAGCGAGGTGCGACCAGGCACGGTCGGCGAGCTCCAGCTGCGCGGGGCCTGCGTCGCCGCGGGCTACTGGGACATGGCCGAGGAGTCCGCCGAGGCGTTCCTCCCCGGCGGCTGGCTGGCGACCGGCGACATGGTCGAAGCCGAGGCCGACGGCCATCTGGTCGTGCGTGGCCGGAAGAAGGAGCTGTACATCCAAGGTGGCTTCAACGTCTACCCTGCCGAAGTTGAAGCGGTGCTCGGCACCCACCCCTCGGTGGCGCTCACCGCGGGCTTCGGCGTGCCTGACCCCGTCTACGGCGAGGTCGGGGCCTACGTCGTCGTGGCTCGACCGGGCTCCGACGTGGGGCCCGACGAGCTACGCGCCTGGTGCGGCGAGCGGCTCGCCGATTACAAGGTGCCTCGTCACATCGAGCTCGTGGACGAGGTGCCGCTGACCCCCGCCGGCAAGGTCGCCAAGGCCGAGCTCCGGCGTCGGTTCACCGCCGGCTCGGAAGACCGGCGCTCATAGCGCAGTCGGTAGGAGGACCGGCGGTCGGAGGGGAGCGGTGCTCCTGGGGTGGCGGGTACGTGGGGAAAGGCCCCGGTGTGAAAGATCCTGGTCGGTGCGATCTTGCCTCGCGAGCGACGTGCACCACAGCTGTGGTGCACGAGCTCACGATCATCGGTCCTCGCCCCCGGCCGGCGGACGGTCACCGCCATGGTCGCCGCCGGCGACCCACAGGCTCGGCGGGCGCACGACGCCTACCACCGCTTCTTCCGGGCCGGGCGGTGGTCGACCAACCAGATCTGGAGAGTGCTCGTCGTCCACGCCGTCGCCACCTTGTGCCCGGCGGGGGTCGTGACCCTCGACGTCGACAACAGCCTCTACAAGAAGTCGGGCCGGAAGATCGACGGGGCTGGAAGCTTCCGCGACGCGGTGCGCTCCACCCGCAACAAGGTCGTCTACGCCACCGGCCTCAACTTGGTGATCGTCACCTTGCGGGTCATCCCGCCATGGGCGACGATGCCCATCGGCGTTCCCGTCGGGGTCCGCCTGCACCGCAAAGGCGGCGCCAAACCCACCACCGAGCTGGCAGAACAGATCATCGTCGAGCTGTCCGCCTGGCTCCCCGAGCGGCACTTCAACCTCTGCGGTGACGGCGCCTACGCCTGCCTGGCCGGCCCGGCCCTGCCACGCACTACGGTCACCTCCCGGATGCGTCGCGACGCTGCCCTCTTCGAGGCTGCACCGCCACCGACCGGCAAGCGGGGCCGTCCCCGAACCCGCGGAGCCCGCCTCGAGGCCCCAACCCAGATGGCCGCCAAACTCACCAACGCCGACTTCGCCCCCGCCACCGTCGACTGGCGGGGCCGACCCAAGAACCTCCTGGTGTGGACCAAGCCAGTGCTGTGGTACTCGATCCACCGTCACAACATGGTCCTCCTCATGATCGTGCGAGACCCTGCCGGGGTCATGCACGACGACTTCTTCTTCACCACCGACCTCGATGTTGACGCCACCGGCGCCTGGGTCGCCTCCCACTACACCGGCCGATAGTCCATCGAATGCGTCAACCGCGAAGTCAAGCAGTGCCTCGGCGCCGAGGATCCCCAATGCAGGACACGCCTCGGACCCGAGCGGGCCGCCTCCCTCTCGCTGTGGCTCTACGCCGCCATCTGGACCTGGTACATCCCCACCCACGGGGCCGCCCGGAACTGGATCCCCCGGTCCTGGTACCCGAAGAAGACCACGCCGAGCTTTCTCGACGCTCTCGGGGCGCTACGCCGGGCCATCTGGTCCGAACGAATTACAACGGCGTCATCCTCGGGAAATCCTCGGGGCCACTCGACCCGAAACTCCTCGACGGCATGCTCGACATCCTCGCCACCGCAGCACAAAAGCAACCCCACAGCGTCCCCAGACGCTTCCAGCGCAGCTCGCAGGAGTGCGAAAGTCCACTCTGAGCAGGCCCCGAGAAATCGCACCAAGAAACTCGGCTAGCAGGCTGTCGCAAAATGCGTTCGCGAAGCGCTCGGCGACCTGGACCGTTGCTCCCGGAACGGCCACTCCCGGGCCGTTTTGCGACAGCCTGCTAGTGCTCCTATATAGGAGCTACTGTCGTGATGTCCGGTGGAGGTGACATCGCATGTTCGCGCGGCTTCGCTCTACAGATCCTGCGTTCGTGCTGGTCACGGGCTCTGCATGGGGCACGCGCCTACTCAGGCTAGGCTTGGACCTCCGGCGATGATCAGGACGCCTGACGCCGGGCGACGCTGCGGCGGAGCTTGTCGACGTCGCGCGACAGCGTGTCCACCAGCGAGTCCAGGGAGGAGGAGGCGGCGCGTTCTGCTGCGAGCCCTTCGACAACCCAGTCGCGGACCAATGCAGATGCAGGGGCTCCGGCTTCGTCCGCGATCCTTTGGATCTCGTCGGTCTGGTCGGGAGTGAGGCGGACGGAGTAGACGACCGAACGGCTCTTCCCCTTGCGAACCGCACGCTCCGAGAGCGCCTGGTCCCGACCGGTCTCCGACGCCGCGGTCTCCTCGGCGACGAGCTCTTGCAGTTCCTTCGTCTTCATCGTTGGTCCTCCCAGCATCTGCGGGTCTGGGTCTCGTTCGCCTTCCAGGCGTCCACGCCGATGACCATCCGAGCCGTTCTCGAGTAGCCGACCAGACGATCGGTCTTCCCGGACTTCGAGGCGGGATCCGGCGAGTCAACGAGGGCGTCGTCGTCCGCGAAGGCTTCGTCGGCCCATGCGGGTTCGATGTCGGTGTCGCCGGGACGTCTGGCCGAACGCGACGCGATGTACTCGGCGCGGTACTGCCGACACCGTGGTGCAGCTCATGATCGACGGCCCGGCGGATCCAGCTCGAGACCGACCGGTCGTCGTCGCCAGCCCGCCGGCGGATCTCCTCGAGGGTCTCAGGCGGGAATCGGACCGGGACGAGCTCGGTCAGCTTCGAGCGTCGCCGGCGTGCCGGGCCCTGGGGCTCCTGGTGCTCTGGGGGTGCGTAGAAGTCGTGCTCTTCCTCCCGGGACATCGGCTCGGGGCTCATCGATCCTCCTGGCATCTCCTGGCAAGGTGATCGGCTGCCTGGTGGCAGCCGATCGGTCGGCACCTACTCGGGTCGCCTGAACCGGGCGGTGCCAGCGACCTCGCTCACCATGAGCCAGTGCGCCGGCGCCTTGGCCGGGTAGAAGAGCGGGTCCGAGCGCCACACCTCCTAGACGTCGTCCACCCCAAGCCCGGCGTGCTTGAACAGGTGCGCCGCCTGGTCGTCGATCTCGAAGGGGTCCTCGTCGTCGAGGACGTCGATGTCCAGCAGCTGAACCACACGGGCCAAGTGTATTACAAGCGCATACCTCTTGTGTCGCTCGCGAGCTCAACCGTAGGGACGCTGTCTCGGTTGTGACCCTGCACCATCTGCAAGGTGTCGGGGGACGGGTGCGAACGACGCAGGGGTTGGACTACTGGTAGGACCGGCACTGGCCGACGGAGACGTTCTCCTGGTCATCGACCCGGGTCGTGTTTTCGGCACGCACAGGTCGACGGCACGCACACGCCGTTGCAGGGACCTCTCGGCGACGTTGTCTACGCGGAGCGCTGGAACACGGCATGTTCGAGTCGGCTGAGGCGCTCCGCCACGCTTGCACCGCTCCCCTCGTCTTCTGCACGGAGCCGATCGAGTGCCCAGATGCGGATCAGCGTGGAGACGGGCAGGTTCGCCTCCTCGGCGGCCCGCTGGAACCGGGCGTGCTCGTCGGCGGACAATCGCACCGACACCACACTGGGTCGACCGAGGTTGGGCCGCGTGGCCTCGACGCCCTCGGGCAGGGTGTCTTCGATGTCGTAGCTCTCTGCTGCTGCTGCCTCTTCGGCCAGTACGTCGTCGATCTTCTTGCCCATCAGTCCTCCCGTCCGTAGCAGCGTCGATCTCGTGGGCTTGCAACCCAGGCGTTCGCGCCCCACCACTCCCCGACAGGTTGCTCCGTCTCGTCGAGGTCAGCTGCGACCAAGATGACGACGAGGAGTTCGCGGGCACTCGTCGAGTAGCCGATCACCCGCACCGACCGGCCACTCCTGCTCGCCGGATCCGGGGTCAACCAGAGCGCATGGTCCTCGTTCACCGCCTCGTCGGCCCACGCCGGGTCGACGCCGTGGCGAGAGCGGACGTAGTCGGCCCGCTTGCTCCAGTCCACTCGCGCCACGCATACATACTACTACGTTCCACTACAGGGTCAACGGAGGGACGGTGCTACTCCAGGTACGACCGTGGATCGTTGCCGAACTCGACAGCTCACACGCCGGATCATCGCGTAGGATCCGAAAACTCGATCACGACGCCGATCAGGACGTTAGCCCGGATCCACCGATCCGGCGGGCATCTGAGGGGCGACCATCCGCGAAACGTGCCCTCTCACCTGGGAGAATGTGGTTGCTCGCACCACATGTTCAACCCAGTTGGAGGGCACCTCTCAGATGCAAGTGTCGCGCAGTCTCGGCACTGTCAAGGTGACCTTCGATGACGGGCGACTGGTGGCCAACGCCGGGCTGATCGCCCCGGCGGCCCTGGCCGAGCAGCTGGGGCTCAAGCAGCTGCTGGATGAGGCGATCGACCTCGGTGACGTGGCTGGTCACGCCAACCCGGGGGTCAAGGCGATGACGGTCATCCACGGGGTGCTCGCGGGGGCCGACAGCATCGACGGCTGTGACGTCTTGCGGGCGGGGGCGACTCAGGCGGTCCTCGGCCACCGGGTGGTGGCACCGTCCACGCTGGGCACGTTCTTGCGGGGGTTCTCCTGGGCGCACTCCCGTCAGCTCGACGCCGCCTCGGCGGTGATGCTCACCCGGGCGTGGGGCGCAGGCGCCGGGCCGGCCGATCCGACCGCGCCGTTCACCATCGACGTGGACAGCTCGATCCATGGACCTACGGCCTGCAGAAGGAGGGGGCGACGAAGTTCACCTACACCCTCCATACCGAGGGTTGCCAGCAAGGTCTGCGAGGACGGTGAAGGTGACACCAATGGCTTCGACGAACGCGGCAACTTCACCCGGCGCGCGGCCATGAGCGCGAGTGCTCTCTGCCGAGCGGGCGCGACCGATGCGCGGCCAGTCCGGGAGCGACCTGTTCTCCAACAACTGCGAGCCGAAGAGCGCCAGGCTCGCTGCGTCGGTCGCAACGGTGCGATGAGGGGGTCGCCGTCCCCGGTCGAGACCGATCATCTGTTCGGCGTGGGCGCATCTTGCCCGGAGGAGCCTGCCCTGCACGAGGGTCAGCCGCCCCCTGCACGTCGGGCGCGTCGTAGGGCGTCGAGCGCGTCCAGCCGGCCGACGGCGCCGAGGCCCTCCTCGACGCCGTCGATGTCGGCAGCCGGCCGGTTCTGGCTCCACTTGGCCTTGGCCTCGAAGCGGGTGATCACCACCTCGACGCCGACGATCGAGCGGACCTGGCCGGCGACGAATGGCCCGGGCGCGTCGT
>JAKAQB010000111.1 GCA_021811865.1 Actinomycetes bacterium
TTCAGGGGTCAGATGCTGTGGACCTTCGGCGAAGTTGTCGATCCCGACACCGGCGAGCTCAGGACCCTACGATCACTGCCACGAGGTGAGGGAGCCAGGTGGGTTCAACCTCAATTCGCGTAGAGCCGAGAAACGACCACGCCGGTCGGGGACGAGGCTATGGGGGCGGCGTGAGTCGCTCGGCAATCCATCCCGTGATGTGGCTGACAGATCACCCGCGGTGCGTCGCCTCCGACCCGGCACCACTGACGCGATCTCGACTCTCGGTGATCTCTTCCGGCGCCGCCCGGATCCCTCGAGCGGTGTGGTCGGCCGATGTGGTCGGCCGCTGTGGTCCGTAGGCGACTCGGACCTCGTGACCTCAGAGCGAAGCCGTCACGGAGCAACGGGGCGGCTCGGCCGCTTCGCGGTAGGTCATCCACTTGCCCGCGTCGAAGTCGTACAACTTGCACTGACGGGAGTTGGCCACGAAGTCTCGAAAGCGGATGGGGGCGCGATGGACAGTCCCGGGGAACGCATCCTCGATGGCGGCGGCTGCCGCTTCGAGGTTGTACATCGGGATCCGCACGTCCACATGGTGCGGGACATGGACCATGATCCAGTGGAAGAAGAAGTTGAAGAACCGGCCACCCTCGAGCACCGTCGTGCCCTCCATCTGAGCCTTGAACTTTGACCAGTCAGCCTTCTTCCACCACCTGATGGTGGGATGGACGTGGTGGACATGGACGAATGACCCGATCAGGTAGGAGAACCCGAGGAACGGCAGCAGGACTACCCTGGCCACCAACCACGCAGTCCCTGCCACTGTCCCGGTCGTCACTGCCCCGAGCCACGTCAGAAGACCTGACGACCCGAGAATGAATGCCAAGACGACGAACTTGTCGCGTCGGATTGCCTTCACCCACCGCGCAGGGCTCGCACCGACGATCATCTTCTTCCACCAGACCTGGTGGAGGTAGTACAGGCCGGCGCCGGCCCACGACCACTCGAGGCGGTGCACCGCCCGGGCAGCGCGCGACATGGCAGCGAACTCCTCGGGTGTCGTCGGATGCCAGACGAAGTCGTAGCCTTGTCGGACCGTGAACCCGTGGTGAACGCGGTTGTGCCCGAGGATCCAGCCCTCGTACACGTGCCACGAGGGAAGCATGGCAAGGTGGCCAACGATCGAGTTTGTACGTTTCGACCGGAAGAGCGCGCCGTGCGCGGCGTCATGTGCGACCACGAACAACCCGGCGACCACGACGGAGGTTGCGACCTCCAAGGCGAGGACCGCCCAGACGTTGCTCACGAGGATGAGCCCGGCCACGAGGGCCGAGTACATGACGAGGTCTCTCGCGAAATACGCCAGACCCTTCCAGGTCGGGTTCTCGTACGCAGACGCGGGGATGACGTCGATCACCGGCTTCAGGGAGCCCGTCCTTGCATTGTCAGGGATCGACGACGGGGCCGTTCCCTCCTCTGTCGTCGGACTCAGGACCGGGGGTGCGGAGGACTTCACCGCGTCAGCCTACCTACTGGTCGGTAGGTGATGTGTCTCGCGGCACCCGGGGCCGTCTTCACGCCATGTCCTGGCCCAGGTTAGGGCTCGGACGCCAGGCTTCCAGACGGCCGCCGAAGGACGGTCGCCCTCCCCTGGCGAGCGAGCGGCGCGCCCGGGTCGGGCGCCCGCGCTGGATCGAGGGCGGCGATCGGAGACGCCGGCGTCGGCGCCGCCCTTCAGACCACCACAGGTGGGGAGAAGGCGGTTGCGTCAAGGCCTGTATCGTCGGCCATCGCAGGTCCGCTGGCGGTCTGCCCGGCGGTGGCGACTACAGCGTCGGCCCGGACCTCCACCGCGTGGCCCCAGACCGAAGGTGCCATGGCCACTGTGATCGTGACGTTGCAGACCGGATCGGTTCGGACAGACTCCCCCCGGCGGGGCGCCACCCAGGTGGCGCTCGCCGCAGGTGATGAACGGCCCCGCAGACCACGGCGATCCTGCACCGGCGCACCCGGACATGGTGGTGGTCAGCGAGACCGGCCTCATGGTTCGCGCGGCCGGTGCCCTCGCCCACCCGGTGGGAGTCAAACCCCAGGTGCCGAGCTCCAGGCACTGAGATGGCCGAGTCGCCGAGTCCGCGCCGGCCCCTCTCGTGACCAGCGCCCGTCCGGGTCAAGAACCCACGGCCAGCAGGTCTTCGAGGGCGACGGCCGGTTGAAGGACCGCTCGCATGCGACGGCCGCTGCAGGCACAATTCGGGGGATGGCCTCGTCCTTGCCGACCCCGTCAGCTGCCACTTCTGCGCTCCCAGGGCTTGACGCTGTCCGGGACTGGGCGGCGGATTTCTACGGTGACCTCCACGCCCATCCCGAGCTGTCCCACCAGGAGCACGCCACCGCGTCCAAGATGGCGGCGCGCCTCGGGTCCCCGGGTATCGAGGTCCGCGCCGGGGTGGGAGGCACGGGGGTAGTGAGTCTGCTCCGAAACGGTGACGGGCCGACGGCGCTGCTTCGCGCTGACATCGATGCTCTGCCGGTCGTCGAGACGACCGGTCTCGACTGCTCCAGCCACGTCACCTCCTTGGATCAGTCGGGCGACGAGGAGGGGGTAATGCACGCCTGCGGACACGACATGCACGTCGCCTGCCTGCTCGGGGCGGCCCACCTGCTTGCGTCCTCCCGTGTGCACTGGTCGGGCAGCGCCGTCGCCCTCTTCCAGCCCGCCGAGGAGACCGGTGATGGTGCACGAGCCATGCTCGAAGACGGATTGGCGGGATTGATCCCCAAACCGGACATCGCACTGGACCAACACGTCCTGCCGGCGCCGGCGGGTCTGGCCGGGACCCATGGGGGGCCGACCTTGTCGGCGGCAGACAGCATGCGCATCGCTCTTCATGGGCGCGGAGCACACGGATCGATGCCGGAGGCGGCCGTCGATACTGTCGTCCTCGCCGCCATGATCGTCGTCCGCCTCCAGACAATCGTGGCGCGCGAGACGCGCCTCGGAGAGCCGGCCGTGGTCACGGTCGGAAGCATCCCGGTAGGCACGAAGCGCAACGTCATCCCTGACCACGCCGTCACTGAGCTGAATGTGCGTACCTACAGTGAACGGACCCGGACCTCAGTCCTCGACGCCATCTCCCGGATCGTCGACGCCGAATGCCAGGCGTCACAGTTCCCGAAGCCGGCGGACTACGAGCTGTTCGACCGCGTCCCGCAAACGAGCAACGATCCAGCGGCGACCGCCAAGGTAGCCGCCGCGTTCTCCTCGTTCCTCGGAGGACGGGCCCGGCCGCTGCCGGCGCAGACTGCCAGCGAGGACTTCAGCGACATCCCGAACGCCCTGGGAGCCCCTTACTGCTACTGGGGCATCGGCGGCATCGACCCCGATGCCTACCGCAAGGCCGAGGCCGAAGGCCGGGTCGTCCAGGACATCCCGGTCAACCACTCGGCTGCCTTCGCACCGGTGGTCCAGCCCAGCCTCGACACGGGGATCGAGGCCATGGTCGTTGCTGCGCTCGCCTGGCTTGGCGAACCCGCCTGTGGCGGGAGCCGGGGGCAGAGTTGAGCGCAGGCTCCCCCTTCCAGCTTGCACTCGACCTGTCGGGCACGTTCGTGTTCGGGCTGAACGGCGCGCTCACGGCCATGGAAGCCGAGAACCTCGACATCGTCGGCGTCGTAGTCCTGGCGGTGATCACCGCGCTCGGCGGCGGGATCATCCGTGACATCCTCATTGGCTCGCTGCCTCCTGCGGCGTTTCGGGACTGGCGCTACCTGGCGGTCGGGGGCGGAGCTGGGCTCGCCGCCTTCTTCGCCCAACAACTTTGGGTGCGCCTCCAGCGCTCAATCACCGTTTTCGACGCCGCCGGCCTCGCCCTGTTCTGCGTGACGGGTACCACCACCGCGTTCGCCGCTCATCTCGGCCCATTCCAGTCGGTCGTCTTGGGCACCATCACCGGCGTCGGCGGTGGCACGGTCCGTGACGTGGTGATTCGGAGGGTTCCGACGGTACTGTCGAGCGGCCTGTACGCCATCCCCGCCGCCTGCGGCGCCACGCTCACCGCCTTGGCTCTCGAGTTCCACTTCTATGGCGACGCCATCGCCGTCGTCGCCGCCGCGATCTGCTTTTCCATCCGCATGATCGGGGTGCGCTTCAACTTGAACGTCCCCATCTCACGGTCCCGCGCCACACCGGACGCTGCAGCTACCCGGAAAGCCGAGCCTGACCGCGACGATCCGTGACGGCCACGGTCAGCGATCCTGGCACCGTCAGGGAGTGCGGGAACTACTTCGACGAGCGCGCCGAGGCCGCCGGCGGCCCTCCATCGTCACAGCTGCATCGGATCATCCGCCGGTGTCCCGCAGGTGGGCACATCGACGCGTGACCCAACGCCCGGCTCGGACCCGACGACCTCGAGACCCTCGGCGGGCGCGACCCCTATTCCAGGACGGACCTTTCATCCTCAGCTTGCTGAGTTGCGCCTCGGGCCGACCCGCCACCGACCTGATCGGCTTGCAGCCCACGCCCGGACCACACCGCATCTTCTGGGACGCAGACGGATCAGACCCTCGTCTGTCCGTCTCAGGGGATCGACCCCGACGACGCCGTCTTCGGCACCCACTACGCGGTCGCGCACCTCACGTCGAGGTCGAGTTCAACCGAAGCAGCGGCGCCAAGACGACCGAGGCGACTACCCCTACACGCACCCATGCGGTGCTTCGTCGAGCTCTCTCCGACGATGATCTGCGGACGGGGCAATGTCTCTGGGCCATGATCGACGCACCCTGAATGCACAAGGTCGACCCAGATGCGCTCGCCACTGAGCTCGACACGATCCGCGAGATGGACCCCACAATGGTCCTGGGCAGCCACCTGCCAGCCGCTCCAAGGGCTACGGGAGGAGCTCCTGCTGGCAGGCCCTCGCTGCGATCCCGACGACTCGGCATCTTGTCAGACCTGACCAGGCTGCCCTCGAACAGATGCTCGCGCGTACGTCCGAGGGGTCTCCTCATCAATCTTTGACCTGCGCAGACCCTGCGTGATTTCAGAGCTCGTGGGGTCGAGGGAACCTCGGCCCTCGCCTTGATAACGATCACCCGCGTGGTGACGTCCGCCTTCGTCGAGCCCAGTTCCCGGAGCGTCCGGGCCCAGGACAGGAGTGCCCTGGCGAGCACCACCGGCGTCGTCGAGGCTGTGTCGAGAACCTCTACTGGCCTTGACCCTTCGCGCCACATCATGAGGCTGGTACGCGCTGATTGGATAGGGCCGAATAGGAACTCGTGGACGGACGCCATGAGAGCGCGCCCCAATGCTCCAGGTCTCCCGCCAAGCTCTGCGGCTTGCTACTGGTGGCGCGAGCCCGATCCGGCGAAACGCCCTTCGCTGCTCACGGCTCTCACCCAGGCCTCGGACGCTACGGGCTGCGGCCGCGGGCGCCCGCGCGCGGTCAGGGCCGCCGCTCGGGTGCTCCTTGGCGCACTACCTACCCGCCCACCCTCGCCCGCGACCTGATCGAGGTCGCCGTCCTCGCATAGGCCGGCACCGCCCCGGCGCTTCTCACCGACACGACCAACCGGATCACCTGCCGGCCGAGGCGCTTCGCCGTCGCCGAGACCCGTCACTGCCGTCGGGTGGGGAGGCAGCAGTGCTTGTACTTGGCGCCCCTGCCACACGGGCAGGGGTCGTTGCGGCCGGTGGTCTGCCAGATCTGCCGCTCGGCATGCTCGATGACCTCGAGCTCGCCCATGATCGCTGTCGGGGAGGAGCCGGCGCGCCCGAGCTCGGCCATGCGGCTGAGAAGGGGGAGGGCGTGGCCGTAGAAGCGGCGGTACCCGGCGCAGAGGTAGTTCAAGGTGGGCTCGCCGCTCGGAGCCGCCGTGAAGCGGTCCTTCGGGCAGCCGCCGTGGCAGAAGGAGCGGACAGCGCAGGTGCGACAACAGAGCGGCAGGTCGTCGCGCTTGGCCGTGCCGAAGGCGGCCTGCTCGGGCCCGTCGAGAAGGGTGCGGAGCTCGTCGGTCGTAATGTCGCCGAGGCGGTGGGCGGAGTCGACGAAGTGATCGCAGCTATACAGGCTCCCGTCGTGCTCGAGAGCGGGGACGCGCCCGCAGGTCGCGGCCATGACACAGAGGGTTGTGGGCTGCCCGGAGACGACGAGGAGCGGCTCGAGGAAGTTCTGCACGGCGATGCGCCCGACGTCGTAGCGGACCCACTCGTCGAAGACGTCGGAAAGGAAGGCTCCCATCACCTCGGGGTCCACCGACCGCTCCGACACGCGACCGCCGGGCTGGGCTTCTACGACCGGGAGGAACTGGAGCCATCGCACCCGCTCGCCCAAGAAGAAGCGGTAGACCTCGAGGGGGTGGGCGGCGTTGGTGGCATTGAGGGTGCACAGCACGTCGGGCTCGATGCCCGCGGCCCGGAGCCGGCGCAGGCCGGCGAGCGCCCGGTCGTGGGTCGGGCGTCCCAGCCGATCCCTCCGGCAGGCGTCATGGAGGTGGGCAGGGCCGTCGATGCTGATCCCCACCGCGAAGCCGTGCACGGCGAGAAAGGCACACCAGGCGTCGTCGAGGAGGGTGCCGTTGGTCTGCAGGTTGTTCATGCAGCGCCAACCTGGCGGCACGTGGCGCGCCTGGAGCTCGACGACCATGCGAAAGAAGCCGAGACCGGCGAGGGTCGGTTCCCCGCCGTGCCAGGCGAAGTTCACCACCGGCCCGGTGCTGGCGGCAATGGCCCCTCGGATGTAGGTCTCGAGCACCTCGGGGCGCATCCGGAAGCGCTCGCCTGCGGGGAAGAGCTGGGCCTTGGGCAGGTAGTAGCAGTAACTGCAGTCGAGGTTGCACAGCGGGCCGGCGGGTTTGGCCATGACGACGAAGGGTTCGGCTGGGCTCATAACGAGTCGCTGCTCACCGGGCCAGGGGGCCGACCAGTGAGGGTGCAGCCACGACCGCCGCAGCGCCTACGCCGAGGCTCCCTGCGGAACTCGCCCTGGTAGCGGAGTTTCTCGGCCGTCGCCGCACGAAGGCTGACTTGTCCTCGGCGAAGTTCTTGATGTCGTCTTGGCCGATCTGTGCCGGCACCCCGCGCCTCCTGACGCTCTCCTGCTCCGGTCATTATCGCCGCTCGAGAGCGACACCCGCCTCTCGCCTGAGCCCCCGCTACAACGGCGTAGTTGCGCGGCCGTAGTTGCCGGCACACGACCCCGGTGCGCGGCCGCCGCACCTTGTGAGAGGCCGCGACCTTGCCCGGACCCACCGAGCGCCGGCCGTCGGCAACGCCACAAAGAGGGTCCGCCCGGTCCTCGGTGCCGGGCCGCCCTGTGCTCGATCAGCCGGATGCTTCGCGTCGGGTGGCGGCGGCGGCAGCGAAGCGCACGGTGAAGATGCCGCCGAGCCCGTCGATGGCCGCGCCGACCTGGCGCTGCCGAGCAACCCTGGGACGCCGTGCCCGGGGAGGCGGTAACCGAGGTGAATGGAGTACGACGGAGCCGGCTGGGCAGCAGCGACCAAGTCAAGGCAGCCGGTAGAGGTCCTCGCCAGCCCAGGGTCCAACCAGCGTGTCCGGCTGTGAGGCGCACTGCGCCGGTCCCGAGTCAGAGTCGAGGCAGCCGAGGTGTCGCGCCATCTATCGATCCTCTCGGCGTCGCGCACCCGGCGGAGGCCTCGCGGAGGCGACCCCGAGGGCACGGGCGACGAACTCGAGGTTCGAGTTGGTGCGCTCCACCACTCTCTTGGCAGAGAACGGATCGGTCTTGTCGACCTGCACCAGCACTGGCTCGAGCAGGACGCCGGCGAGATTGACCATGACGACCTGGACCGCCCACCACGAGCGCTGGCGGAGCGGCACGCTGCCTGAATCGCCGAAGCGTCTGAGCACGTCGGCGGTCAGCTCGACCAGGTGGGTGAAGACCTTGACCCCCGTCGGGGTCCCCTCGAGGATCGAACGGCGAACATATCCCCGCAGATCGGGGTCCTTCCCGAGCAGCTCCGACAACCCCGACGCTATGGCACGCATCGCGACAATGCCATCGTCCACGTCGTCTGGGACGCTCATCGCGCGGGTGAAGCGTTCGGTCACGACCCCGTCGACCTCGGCAACGAGGTTCTCCTTGGTGCCGAAGTGGTACACGACCAGTCCCGGAGTGACGCCCGCCGCGGCGGAGATCGCCCGCACGGTGGCGCCCTTCGGACCGCGTGAGGCCAGCAGGTGCAGGGCGGCGCCGAGCAGCTGCGCACGTCCAGGCGGCTCTGGCCCTCGTCCCGGCTCTAGCCGTCGACGCAGGCCCGGCCCCAGACCGGGCCGTTGCTGTCGCGGTATCTCTTGCACCTCCGTACTATACATCTGTACAGTCAGGAGAATGGTCACGATCAAAGACGTGCGGCCCGTCGCTCTCACCACCCCCTACGGCATGCA
>JAKAQB010000033.1 GCA_021811865.1 Actinomycetes bacterium
CTGACCTGCACTTTCTCTGGTGGCGGGGGTAGGATTTGAACCTACGACCTTCGGGTTATGAGCCCGACGAGCTACCTGACTGCTCCACCCCGCGGCGGAGAGATCAGTATAGGCGGCGTAACACAGTCCGCCAACCCAGCTTTGCTGGCTACGCCCGCGGTTCGCCAGCTGTTCCCTCCGGCGTTGACCCAGATCGACGGTAGTAGTTCCGCCAGATCACACGGTGTACGGGGATCCACCGTGGAATCGATCGCAGCCCCGGGATGAACGGCAGTAGCAGGAGCCCGAGGCTCAGTGCCGTCATGATCGCGATCACGAGGATGTCCACATTGGGCGAAGTGCTCATCGGCGGGACCTGGTACCACATCGAGTACAGCCATAACCACGGCTGACCTGGCCACGAGCCCGTCTCGTTCATCACCCCCCACTGCGAGCTCAGCAGATGCTCGGCAGCCACGATGCGGTTCCAGTAGCTGCCAGGCTGTGAGGTGGCCGAATCTCCAAGGAACATGAGGGGTCGGCTGTAGTCGGAGCTGTAGAAGGTTCCGTGAGAGACAAGGGCGTTGTCGAGTCCACCGGACTGGGCCATCCGGAGTAACGACTGCAGCAACACCGGCACCGGGCCGGCAGACGGCGACGAATGCGACGGCACTGAAGCCGAAAGACCAAGGCCGTCGACGACCTTGCCGTAGGCCTTCGTCCAGTCTGTCCGCTCGGAGCGCGTGGAGACCTGCCAGCTGCGGATCGCGCTAGCGAGAGCGTGCCTGGACGGGAGCGTCTTCAGGGGATCGATCACGAAGGCGCGAGGGGCATCGATCGGCCACGAAACCCCGAAGAAGCGTTGAATAGAGACGGGTCCGAGATGCTGGACCGAACCGCTGGCGTTGTTGAAGGGCGGCCCGTAGGTGGCGGTGGTCGAGGTGCCGGCCAGCTCGCTGAGGGCCACCTGGACGAAGCCGGCTGGCTGGGCGTCGGCCCACTGGCGCAGCGTGACAGGGCGCTTGTCCGGCGATGAGAACAGCACGGACAGGAGGATCGCGAGCAGCGCCATGACGACGACCGCGATCGTCGCCTCCTTGATGATGTCGTAGTGCCGTTGCGGGCCCCGCCACGGTTGGGCTTCAAGCCGTCGTCGTTCGTGCTTCGACAAACTCGGTTCTGCGCGGCGGCTCATCGACTGATCTCCTGCTCGAGCCTGACGGTCTCTCCTCGGAGGTCCTCGGGCCGGGCATCAATCGGTGGGACGACGCCGTGGATCCGTACGAGCAGCACATGTACGCCGACAAGCAGGAGGACTGCCGCCGGCACGAGTGCGATGTGGAGCATGACAGCCTGACCGAAATTCATCGGATTGATGAAGGCCCCGATACCCCCCGCGTTGAAGCCATCCTTCGCTTCGAACGCGATCCATTGTGAATCGAAGTTGGTCTGCGAGATGTATCCGCTGAACGCCTCGAAGATGGCGACCAGGAAGCTCAGGACACCGGTGATCCATGTTGCCTGGCGCCGTCCCCGCCACGCCGCCATCCAGAATTTCGCCCACAGGTGAACCGTCATAAAGCCCATGAACATCTCGACGGACCAAAGATGGATCGAGTTCACGAAGTGGCCGACATCGGAGATGTGCCACCATGCCGGGCCCTCGACGGAAAGAGTGACGCCGCTCGCGATGACGATGACTAGCGCCCCGAGCGTGGCAACACCGAAGACGTACGCCCACGAGGCGACATAGACCGGCTGGGCGTCAGGGAGCAGCTTCTGCGGCGGAAGGAAGCGCAGTCCGAGCCGCCGCACCGCTCCCGTCCAGGTGCGAGGCTGATCGGGAGCTTGGCCGCCGTCACGAGAGTGGGCGCGCGTCTCGTCCCGCTTGGCTGGCACCGGCCGGACTCGTAGAAACGGCAGAGAGATCGCGGCAATGAAGAGGGCCACCATGACGGCAACCACGATGAGGTTCGCAACCGAGATCAGGATGAAGCTCCAGTGCAGGTAGTGCCCCGGGTGGTTGAGATTGACAAGCGAGGCGGTCACCACGAGCCTGCCACTCCGTCAGCTCGAGCCTGCATTCCTCCTCGACGCATCATCACCCCTCGGTACCCCTTTCCTCCTCTACACCGATAGCTCACTTCGGTGGCGACTCTCAACTCCTACCGAGAGCTCGCATCAGCCACGGCTGCCGCCTCCTAGGCCCGACGCATGAGGCCGACCCGGTCAGGACCGCAGACGTCCGCGGCTGTCTGCTCGGTCGCACCGTCAGCGGTGTCACGACGACACCGTTGCACCAATCGCCAGCGCGCTCAAGACCGAGAACGTGGAAGGCAAGCCCCGCCGTCTCGTCCGTCCGTCCTCGGAAGGGGTGCCATTGCAGTGAGCGAGCGCGGCACAGTGCACCGTGAGCAGCCTACGAGCCTCGCGGCCGAGCCCGGGTCCGTCCACGGGCGGCAGATCGAAAGCTCAGCCCACGCGGGGTGCCCTGGTGGTGGAGGTCGTCGATCCAGCAGGAGGCGCGAGTGACGATGCCTTGGTCCCGCCGGAGGACGCTCCCGGCACACTCGTGCCGGTAGAGCTCCTAGTGCCACCGGAACCGGTCGAGGGCGCCGAGGCCGAGTGCTTCGCCTCCTCGGTGATCAGCCGATGCGCGGCGCTCAGGTAGTCGCCCATCTGCTGGATGTCCTGCTGGAAGGCGCCGAGGCGGAAGTGCCTGCCGTCGGCGACAGACTTCTCGTAAGCGGCGTAAGCGAGGTTGAGATCCTGGGTGATCTGCGCGGAGATCGACTGCGGAGAGCCGCGGCCGATGCCGGTGACCGAGTGACCGAAGATCTGTTGCAGCGAGCCGAGAAGGGTTGAGGAGAAACCGACCTTGTCCCCCCCGAAGTCCGTCGCTACGTACTCCAGAGCGGGAAGCGAGTGAGCCGTACTGCTCACGTAGAGGGCTTGGACGTAGATGAGCGAGTCGTCGATCGGGACGAGGAGCGCAGGGCCGAGCAGAACCTCGGAGTGGTTCTGGTTGAGCAGAGTGACGGCCCGCGCGATCGTCGGGAAGGTCTGGATCTTCGCCGCCGCGAGCGCCGGGCCGACTGCCGACGGCGAGACACGCGGCAGCTCGTAGGCGGTGAGATTGCCGTAGTTGGCGTAGTCCGACTCAGCCGTGATGAAGCCGGCGAGCAGTTGACTCCTGCCAGTCGAGGACTGTGGGACGAACGGCTCCACCCCGACGAAGCTCACCTTGGACTGGCCGGGAAGCCGGATGAGCTCGTAGGCCGGTGTGTAGGGGGCGCCGTTGGCGCCCGCCGCCACATCCCATGCGTCTTGCAGCGAGTAGAAGCTCGAGGCCTGGTTGGCGGTCGGCAGGAAGTGGTATCGCCCGTACATCTCGGTCAGGACAGTGAGCAGGTCCTGGGGGTAGCGCAGGTGGTTGAGAAGCGCCCCCTTGGCAGCTGGAGTCAGGTTCGCCATCGCAGACAGCGGATGGAACAACCCTGGGTAGGCGTGCTCCCAGGCGGTCAGCACCGGATCATGTGTCGTCACCGCGAAGAGGCTCACCTGCCCGGTGTAGGCGTTCACGACCGCCTTCACCGAGTCCCGCACATAGTTGTACCGCCCCTGCAGCCCGCTTGATGGCGGGAGCAGGGCTGTGGCCGCCGCCTGCGAGTAGGGGAAGTAGTTGCTCGTCGTGTAGCAGTCGACCATCCAAAAGACCTGGCCGCCCGCGACGACGGGATAGGGATGCGAATCGACTTTGAGGAACGGCACCGCGTGGCGCACCCGCGTCTCGACGCCCTGCAAGTACAGGATCCTCGACTTCGGGGTGATGAGATGCGAGACCAGCAGATTGAAGTCGTGAAACCTCATCGCAAAGGCGGCCCGCTGCCAGAATCCTGTCAGCTGGACACCACCCGACCCGTGGTACCGAGTCGTGTGGGCTCTGCCTGAGCTCCTCGAGAGGTAGTCGAGCTCAGGCTGACGCGTGTGGACGACGACGAAGTCGGTGGAGGACTTCCCGAAATAGATGTCCGGCACGGTGATTCTCGGAGCGCCTGACGACGACTGGACTGGCGCTCCCTGGATCGCGAACTGGGGAAGGCCCGCCGACGTCGAGGTGTTCGCCGGCGACATGACGACGCCGTATCCGTGGGTGTACTCGAGATGCTGGTTAACCCAGGTCTGGGGTACTCCGGACGCGAGCAATTCCCGGACGCCGACCACCACCGGGGTGAGCGCCCGACTGGCTCCGCTCCCGAGCATGTACCGGTCGGTCGACAGACCCGAGAGGGAGTAGTACCCGTGCAGAGCTTGGAGGTTGTCATAGGTCGCAGCGGCCACCGACGGGTTCCACAGCGGAAGATCGCTCAGACTCTGGTGATTCGCCGTCACGGCGCTGCCACTAAGAGCGGCGTGGCCGTCGAAGACCTGTGGCGTGATGGAGTTGAGCCCGAAAGCGTCGCGGGTGAAGGCGATGTTGCGTTGGATGTAGGGCAGCTCGACGGTGCTCTGGGATGGGTTGACCTGGAGCCACTGGACGAAGGCGGGGAAGATCACGCCGAGCATCAGTGCGATGAAGGCCCACAGCCCGACGGCCGCCGCCGGAAAGACGAGCGTTCGGTGGTACACGTTGTAGCTGAGCAGCACGAAGCCGATCATGCTCACCACTGCCAGCACCGAGAGTGCCGGCAGGCGCACGTGGACGTCGGTGTAACCGGCTCCTGCGACAACCCCATTGGTCGACAGATCGAGTGCATAGCGGTCGACGAAGAAGTACGCGGCGGCACGCACGAGCGCGGCGAGAGCGAGCAAGAGCGAGAGATGGGCGATGGGCTGGCCATCGATGCGGGGCGACGGGCCGCTCGTCCGCAGTCCACCGTTCAGGTAGTACGCGGCGGCAGTCGCGACAAAGAGCACGACGAGGGCGACAAGGGACCAATCGACGAGGAAGGAGAGGAACGGCAGGCGGAAGACGTAGAAGCCGACGTCCCGCCCGAATTGTGGATCCTTGATGCCGAACTTCCCGCCGTTCACGAACAGCAGCCAGTGCTGCCACTGCGAGCTCGTGCCGGCGCCGACTGCCAGAGCGAGCAGGACTGAGACGACGGTCCGGACCGTGATCCGGTAGCGACCGAACGACGCTCGGTAGCGGCGGACGAGGTCGTATTCCGGAGCGAGGTAGACGTCCGCTGGTGAAAGTCGGTCGACCGCCCACAGGCTGATCCAGCAGGCAAGGAAGAACGCAATCGAGAAGACCGCTCCGAGGCCGAGCTTGGTCTCCACCATCGAACGCCAGATCATGGTCTCGTTGATCGACCGGTACCAGAGGTAGTTCGTGTAGGCGTCCGCTATGGCCTGGACGAGGACGACCGCCAGGATCACCGCGATGACGAACAACAGGATCGCCGCCTGGTAGCGGCGCATCATATGCGGCCGCTCGACCACCGCGTGCTGGGGGACCCTCACTTGCGAAAGGCTATGAGCTGATTGGCACGAGGAGGCATCGGCACCCCGGATGAACCGGCGGGTGCGGCTGCCCGGTGGGGAACTCCTCACCCGTCTCGATCGGCCCAGCCAGGGAATTGTCGTCACAGTCGGGGCAGGGTTGCCCGCCGTCGTCGACGACCCAGCGGACCAGAACGCCCACTCCCCCGCTGACAGCACCGTCAGAGAATGCCCTTGTCGCGAAGTCCCCCGCCACGCCTTCCACCCGACTGCCGCGCCACTCACGGTAGGCAGCGCCGGAAGCCTCGCCCGCGCCCTCCTCGACCTCGGAGATGGGGGCAAGCGCCTCATCGAGGCGGTGCCTGAGCAGGCCGGTCACCTCCTCTGCCAGCTCGGCGGCGAGTCGGAGGCCGGCGGAGTTGGCATCGTCCGGCTTTGCCTCGGTGCGACCTAGCCAGGCATGCCCGGCGGCCCAGGCTGAGGACAGGGAGGCCGAGACGGCGTCACCGAGGCGGGCCCGCTGTTGCTCCTCGGGCAGCAGCACCCGGAGCTCGGGTCTCCCCGACGCGTGCCGCAGGGCGTCGAGCAGGACGTTCTGGTCGTCCTGAAGCGCTCGCTTGAGCGAGCGGGACAACTTGGCCGTGATCGGACGCAGCAGGGCCGCACGGCGCCCGAGCGCGTCGGCGTCGGCCGTCTCGGTCGCCTCCTCGGCGCTCGGGAGCTCCGAGGAGGCGTCCGTCCGAGCGGCGCGGTCGTCCCCGGGCTCCTCCGCAACGGGTTCGCCGTCCGCTCCAGGCTCCTCGTCCGGGCGCGCATCCCGGGCCTCCTCCGCAACGGGTTCGCCGTCCGCTCCAGGCTCCTCGTCGGGGTGCGCGTCCTCCTCCGTCTCGGCAACAGCCGCCTCGTGCGCACTGCGCTGGCCGAGCACACCTTCGACCCCCGCCTCGGCACTCACGGGCTCTTCGATCTCTCCCGAGGTCTCGTCTTGCCTACCGGCCCGGATCCTCGCGAACAACTCGTCCACGCTGCGGTGGGACGGCTGCACGGACTCTTCCCCCGTCTCGGTGGCGGCCTCGTGCTCAGGTGCGACGTCGCCGCGGAGCTCCTCGGGCTCGCCGTCGAGCTCGCCCGCCAGCCCTTCGTCCACCAGCAAGTCCACCTCTTCCCGCCGGAGGATGCGGATGACCGGTCCCTCCTCCCCCGCCTCGTGCTCGGGAGCGGTGGCGGTGACCGGCGGGACCTCGGGCTGCTCCTCTCCCAGCGGCGGCTCCTCGGCAAGAAAGTCCCCCGGTGCCTCGTCCAGGCGCTCGCCGACGGCGGCCGCCTCCTCGAGCTCGGAAGCGACGCGCGCCTCCTCCTCGAACCCTTCACCGGCACCCTCGTCGAGGCCGCCCACACCGTCGAGCAGCTCCTCGTCCTCGTCCGGCTGGCCGAGGTCGACGGCGATCTCGGCATCACCGTCGAACAGGTCCGACTCGTCCTCGGCATCCTCGGCCCGCTCGCCCGCCTCGGCAGCCGCCAGGCGGGCGTCGTGCTCCGCGCCGGCGATCCGCTCGCGCAGGTCGTCCACGGAGTCGCCGACGGCGTCGACGACTCCGATGAGGGCGTCCCGTCCTGCCCTCAGCTGCTCGAGCTGGATCCTCAGGCTCCGACGCTTGTCCGCGAGGTCGTGCAGCACTCCGCCGCGCAGGTGCCGGGCCTCCCGCACGATCCGCCGGCACTCTGCCCTGGTCGTGTCGAGGAGCGCGACCGCTTCGGCCTGGGCGGCCTCAGCGACCGCGGCCGCCTCGGCGGCAGCCGCCCGGCTCAATGCCTCCGCCTCGGCCTCTGCCGCCGTCACTCGATCGCTCATGACGTTCTCGGCCTCCGCCAGGATCCCGGCAGCCCGCGCCTCGGCCTTGCTCACGACGTCGGAGGCGGCGAGGTGGGCGGTCTCGAGGATCCGGGCAGTCTCGGCCCCGACGGCCCGCAAGAGGGTGGCCTCGTCAAGTTCCGGTTCTGCCGCCTGGCGCTCGGCCTCAGCAAGGCGTCGGCGCAGGGTCTGCTCCCTGTCGAGCACCTCCTGCAGCTGGGCGGCGAGCGCCTCGAGATACCTGCGGACGGCGTCGGGATCGAGGCCGCGCCGCGCCGTGGGAAAGCTACGGCGTGAGATCTCCTCTGGATGCACGCCTGTCTGCGAGGAGATCGAGACCCTCACCGGTTCGTCCGACATAGCGGCAAGCCTATGACGCCCGGCCCGGCGCGCTCTGCCAACTCGGAACGGAGATCAGCCGCTCTTCGCCCGGGGCATCCTGCCTCCGTAGTGCTGTTCGAGAATTCGGATCGCCTGCGCCACGGTGCTCACCGCGTAGACCTTCAGCTTGCTGCCGGCATGGGCGAGAGCGACCTTGTACTCCTGAGGCGGTACGAAGAAGACGCTCGCTCCCGCGCTGCGCACGGCGACGGTCTTCTGTGCGACGCCGCCGACATCGCCCACCTGGCCGAGGATGCTCATGGTTCCCGTCGCCGCCACCTTGTGGCCACCGGTGAGGTCGTAGGGATCCAGCCGGTTGATCAGTCCGAGGGTGAAGGCGAGCCCGGCCGAGGGCCCGATTATCCCTTCGGACGATAGGTCAAGGTGGAGCGGCAGCTTGCCGACCTGGTAATTCGTCTCGACGTTGAGCGCACCGATGCAGGGGGCCTCGCCGACCTTCATCCCTGTCTCGGGCGATCGGTGATACAGCGGGAAGCGCAGCCCGGTCCCGTACTGCGGGCAGGCGAGCGTGGCTTGCTTGCCGGTTCCCTCGATCCGCCAGGCCGACAGCCGCACCCGGACCGACTTCGGCGTCCGCTTGGGATAGGTGAGCACTCCCATCGTGACCGTCGCCCCCGGCTTGTAGGTGGACAGCAGTCGTCCGAGGTCGGCGTTGGTCCTCACCACTTGGTGGTCGACTGAGGTCACCACGTCCCCGACCGGCAGCCAGCGCTCGGCTGGAGATCCCGGCAGCACGGCGTAAATGAGGGCTCCGTCGGGACGGACGGCCACCTTGTAGCCGAGCCGGCGGAGCGCCACGACCGTGGCCGCCTGTTGGGCATTCGCCATGTCGAGCTCGCCCTCCACCTGGTACTGGCCCGGGCTCTCGGGACCGAGCAGCGCGCTCGACCCGATGATCTGGGCGTTCGAGTCGAGGGCGAACCACGGCCACTCGATCGCTCGCATCGGCGTCAGCTGGACGTCGACGAGCAGAACTTGCCCCTTGTGGCTGTGGCCGGCGGACTTGGGCACGCCGATCATGCGCTCCACCGACTGGGCGGTCCCAGGGGTGATGGCGTAGTAGGGGATCGTGATGGACGACGCGATGGCGGCCGCGAGCACGAGCACCGCGATGACGAGGAAGACCGTGTGGCGGGTGTGCCAGGCGAAACGCGGCCGCTCCCCGTCATCCGAGTGCGGCTCGCTGTCCCCGCTTCCTAGGCTCTCCTCGTCATGTCCCTTCACGAGGGCTCAGCCTTGCACGGCGAGCATGCCGCATCGGTCGCGCGCCGCAGGGCAGAGACGGTGGCGGCGGGCCGGCGGGGGGACGAGGGCACCGTCCGCCGGGCCCTCGAGGACGAGGCGCCCGCAGTGCGGGCGACTGCACTTGCCGCCCTCGTACGCCTCGGACGGTGCGATCTCGAGCTCCTGGCAGCGGCTCTCGGCGACCCGTCCCCGGCGGTACGTCGCCGTGGCGCCGAGGTCGCCTGGCGGGCAGCACTCGCCGCCGGGGACGTGGCCCGCCTCCTCGAGGGACGACTCGCCGACGAGGACACGACTGTCGTCGAGGCGGCGGCCTTCTCGCTCGGGGAGCTGCGGTCGCACGCTGCCTGTCCTGCGCTCGCTCGCCTGACGGTGAGTCATCCCGATCCCCTTTGCCGGGAATCGGCCGTTGCCGCGCTCGGCGCGATCGGCGACCAGTCCTCACTCGAGGTGATTCTGGGGGCTCTCGCTGATCGCCCTCCGATTCGCCGGCGGGCCGTCCTCGCTCTGGCGTCCTATGAGGGACCGGAGGTGGACGCCGCGGTCGAGGCGGCCCGGTCGGACCGCGACTGGCAGGTTCGCCAGGCTGCCGAGGACCTCAGCGGCTCCCGCGCGGGCGCGCATCCCCCGTCGGGCCGAAGGCCCCGTCCGAATCCTGCAGGCAGCGAGCCGCTCCCATAACCGCCGCCAGGCCGGGTTGGTCGGCGAGGTGGACCGGAATGCCCGTCGCCGTGGCCAGCCGCCGCGAGTAGCCGTCGAGCAACCCGGCGGAGCCCGCCAGGTGCAGGCCCTGTGACAGGAGGTCGTTCGCGAGGTCCGGCGGGGCGCTCCGGATGCAGGAGACGGCCGCGTCGACGGTCCTCCTCACCACCTCGGCGATGGCGGGGTTGAGCTCTGAGCTCGAGACGACGACGGTCCGGACCATGCCGTTCGACGCGTCTCGGCCCACCACCTCGACCTTCTTCTCGGGCCCCGGCCAGGCTGAGCCGAGGCGGATCTTGAGCTGCTCGGCGACCGCGGGACTGACGACGAGGTCGAGGGAGCGCAGGCAGGCATCCCGGACGGCCCGGTCGAGGTCGTCGCCGCCGACCGGCACCGACGCGTCCGTCACGACCCCGCCGAGCGCCATGACCGCCACCTCGGTGGTCCCGCCACCGGCGTCGACGACCATCGTGGCGACCGGCTCGTCGATGCGCAGCCGGAGGCCGATGGCGGCGGCGACGGCATGGTCGACGAAGCCGACACGCTCGGCGCCCGCTCGCTTGAACGCCCGCTCGAGCGCCCTGCGCTGCACGCCGCTCGCGCTGGAGGGGACGCTGACGAGTACCTCCGGGCGGCGGCCGACCTGCCGGCGTACCCGCGTGAGGAGCGTCTCCGCCACGCGGTCGGTGAGCTCGAGGTCCTGAAGCTGCCCGTGGACGACCGCGCGCACCAGCTCGATCTCGCCGGCGGCTCGCCGCACCATGTCGAGTGCCTTCGAACCGAAGGTGACAAGGGAGCCGTCCCGCACGTTCACTGCCGCGACGGTCGGCTCGTCGAGCAGGAGCCGGCCCGCCGGGTCGGCAAGAAGGGTGCGAGTCGAGCCGAGGTCGACCGCGACCGAGCTCATGAGACGCCGCCCCGGGGCGGAAAAACGGGCTCGAGCCCGTGAGCGGCCGGGCTCCACTCGGCGCCACCCGGCCAGTGCTCCCGCTTCCAGATCGGGACCGCCGCCTTCAGCGTGTCGATCAGGTACCGGCAGGCGTCGAAGGCCTCCCGCCGGTGCGGCGAGGAGACCGCGATGACGACGGACGGCTCCCCCATCGCCACTCGTCCGACCCGATGCCAGATGACGATCTTCCCGAGCTCGGGCCACAGCTCGCGGGCGCTCGCCGCCAGCTCCCGGAAGCGGGGAACGACGTGCTCCTCGTAGGCCTCGTAGTCGATCGCCGTCACGCCGGTGCGTCCCTCGGCGTGGTCGCGCACCAGCCCCGCAAAGCCCGCCACGGCTCCCCAGCCCGGACCGCCGACCCACTCGAGAGCTGTGGCGTAGGAGAGGGGGGCACCGGTGAGCGTGAGCCAGTCGCCGTCTCCCACTGCATCGGTCACGCACGCATCGTACGCACGCTTGCGCCTCGAGTAGCCCCCGGGGCCAAGGAGGGTCGCGACCCGTGACAACCGGCTGGTTTGTATCCTCTCCCCGTGGTCGAACCCGGTGACGACTTCGACGATCTCCAGGACGAAGGACCGCTTCGACCGCTTCTCCCTCCGGAGGACCGCGTGTGGCGGCACCCCTCGGAGCTCGCGAATCAGCACGCCGGCGCCGACCAGGCCAAGGTCCTGGCCGCGCGCCGCAAGTGGCTCCAGAGCACGCCCTCGCGTGCCGGCGCCGGTGCAGCCGGTCTCGTCGGAGCGCTGCTCGCCACCGGTGTCGTGCTTATCGGCACGCATCTGACCGCCTGGATGACACGAGCTCATGCTCCGGTCTCCAGCCACTCGCAGACCAAGGTGCTGGCGCTCACGACGGACCCGAGCACGACCTTGCCGATGCACACGAGCGCCATCGCGAACCAGCTGGCGGGTCTCTCGGCCGCCCTCGTCAGGGTGCGCGCAGCCGGGCCGCACACGACGGTCCTCTCCGACGGCGCCCTCATCTCCCCCAACGGCTACGTCGCCGTTGCCGCCTCGGCCATCGCCGGCGCGACCAGCATCTCGGTCGTCCGCTCCGACGGCGAGGAGCTCATCGCCACGGTCGTCGGACGCGACCAGGCGACGGGCATCGCCGTGCTGCGGATCGCCGGCTCATCGCTGCCCTGGCTCGAGCTGTCACCGGATCACAGCCCGCCGGTTGACAACCTCGTCCTCACCGCATGGCGGACAGGTGACCTCAACGTCTCGGTGGCGTCACTCGCCGTCGCCCCACGCCCCGCCAGCCTCGCCAACGGCCCGGCTCTCTTGGAGGTCGGCCCGCCCTCGCTCGGCCTCGGTGGGGCGCCGATCGGCTCACTCGTCGTGCAGGTCGCCGGCGGTGAGGGCGAGATCGGCGGCATGGTCGTCGGCAAGGAGGGACGTAGGGCGATCGTTGCGCCCGGCTGGCTCCTGCAGACGGTCTCCGGATACCTGATCGCGGACGGACATGTCGTTCACGGCTGGCTCGGCATCACCGGCAGCGCCACCCGGCTGCCGGTCGTGCTCGCTGGGAGCGAGAACCCGAAGCGGAGCACCGGCCACCACAAGGCAGACGTCGCCGTCTCGCCGTCGACGGGTGTCAAGGTGCTCAGCGTGCAACCGAAGAGCGCGGCGGCGAGGGCGGGGCTCGTGAAAGGTGACATCATCGCGGCGGTGAACGGACAGCGGGTCACGAACATGGCACGGCTCCAAGCGATGCTCTACCTCATGGCGCCGGCGGTCTCGGTGAAGCTCGAGGTCGTCCACGGCCAGACAGCGTCCGAGGTCAAGGCACGTTTGCAGTCCGCGGCCTGAGGCGGCCATGAGCGACCTGCCCACGCCGGGCGGCGGCGGTGATTTCTTCGCGAAGATGCTCGGAGACCTGCTCCGGCTCATGCCACAGGGCTCGGGGTACCAGTGGCAACTCGCCTACCAGCTCGCTGCCAGCGCTGCAGCGGGGGACTCGCCCGATCCGAACCCCGACCCGCGCGAGCGAATCCACCTCGAGGAGCTCAGCAAGATCGCGGAGCTCCACGTGGCGGATGTCACCGGCATGCAGCTCACCCCGAGCGGGCGCAGCCCTCGACTCGTGCCGACGAGCAAGAGCGAGTGGGCGCGGCGCACCCTTGACACCTGGAGGCCGGTCCTCGACAAGCTGAGCCCGGCGCCCTTCGTCCCGCCCCCTCAGACCGAGCAGGAGCTGGGTGAGGACGGCCGCCAGCTGAGCGAGCTGCTCGGCCGCTGGGCCGGGGCGGCCATGCCGATGATGATCGCCATGCAGGTCGGCTCCGCCGTCGGGCATCTCGCCCAGCGGGCCCTCGGACAGTACGAGGTGCCCCTCGCCCCGGCGACCGGAGACGAGATCCTCGTCGTCTCCGCCAACCTCGCCGAGGTGGCCTCCGACTGGAGCCTGCCCTCCGACGACCTCTCGCTGTGGCTGTGCGCCCACGAGATGGCGCACCACGCCGTCCTGTCGCGACCGCACGTGGCGCAACGCCTCGCCGAGCTCGTCGTCGCCCACGCCGAGACGGTGAGGCCGGACCCGGAAGCGTTCCAGTCGCTGCTGAGCGGCGGCGAGCTGACCGACCTCTCGTCGATCATGGACCTCTTCGGGGATCCGACCGCCCTCCAAGCCTCGCTCGAGTCCCCCGAGGTGAAGCGGGTGAGGACGGAGCTCGACGCGCTCGTGGCGACCATCTCCGGCTATGCCGAGCACGTCACCTCCGAGGTCGCAGACCGCCTGATCGGTGCCCACGCACCGATCGGCGAGGCGATGCGACGCCGGCGCCTCGGCCGCGGCGCCGGCGAGGAGGTGGCGGAGGGGCTGTTCGGCCTCAGGCTCGACCAGGACAACGTGGACCGCGGGGACCGCTTCGTCGAGGGCGTCCTCGAGCGCTCGGGGGGTGCCGAGCTCGCCCGGCTGTGGGTGGACGCTGCCAGCCTGCCGACGCCCCCTGAGGTCGACGCTCCGGGCCTCTGGCTCGCCCGCCTCGAGATCGCCTGACTCAGGCCTCCGGCGTCGCCGCCTCCTCCTCAGGAACGCCGAGGTCCCACTCCAGGATCAGGTTCTCGCGCTCGGCGTCGCGGACGATCCGCTCGCGGTTGCGGCGGAACTGCGGGTCGTGAGGCGGCAGGAGCACGAGCCGGGCGAGCGCCCGCTGGCGGAATTCCTCGATCAGGCTCCGCTCGCCGAACTCCGACTCGACCTCCCAGTGCGGGGCGACTGGCCCGAGGTAGACCATGCGGACGTGCCCGCGGGGAGGCTCGGGAGCCTGCTGCTCGTCAGGCTGGTACGACGGCATCGTCATGGACCCCTGCTCCTTGCTCTCTCGAGGACTGACCCGGAGGACATGGCAGTCTACCAGGGCGGATACCGACCCTCCCGGGAGCGCGGGGCGACCGGCGTTCTCTCAGCACCTTCTAAGCAAACGCCGACCATTTCGCCAGACGATGCGCTAACAATGGGGCGCAATGGACACATCGTGGATGGCTCGCGGGAACTGCCGGGAGCAGCCGCCGGACCTGTTCTTCCCGAGCGACGGAGTCGGCGTCGAGGTCGCACGCCGGGTCTGCGCGGATTGTCCCGTGAAGGCGCCCTGCCTCGAGTACGCCATGGAGAATCACATCGACCATGGCGTCTGGGGAGGCACCTCGGAGCGGGAGCGGCGGCGCATCGCGCGCCGGCGGCGCCTGGCAGCGGCAGAAGCGGCCAACTGATCGCCGCCGCACGCCATCAGGCGGCGGCGTGAGAGCCGAGTGGAGACGGCCCTGATGATCGAGGCGGTGGTCAACGTGTCCGAGGGCCGCGACCTCGGCATCGTCGGGCAGATCGGCGCCGCGGCAGGCAAGCTGTTGCTCGACACTCACAGCGATCCCTTCCACCACCGCAGCGTCTACACGCTCGCAGGAGAGGCCGAGGAGATCGAGCTCGCAACGCTCGCACTCTCCCGGCGGGCCGTCGAGCTCGTCGACCTCTCCGGGCACCGCGGGGTCCATCCCCGCCTCGGCGCCGTGGACGTGGTGCCCTTCGTGCCCTACGCGGAGCCCTACGAGGTCGCCCTGGCGGCCCGCGACCGCTTCGCGGCCGCCCTCTCCTCCGAGGAGGTCCCCTGCTTCCTCTACGGCCCCGAGCGGACGCTGCCCGAGATCCGGCGGCGGGCCTGGGTCAGCCTCTCCCCCGACCTCGGGCCGAAGGCGCCGCACCCGACGGCCGGCGCCACCTGCGTCGGGGTACGGGGCGTGCTGGTCGCCTACAACCTGGTGATCGAGTCCACGATCGAGCGGGCTCGCGGGATAGCGAGGGCGCTGCGAGGTCCGTCGGTGCGCGCGCTCGGCCTGCCGGTCGGCGGGGAGGTGCAGGTCTCGTTCAACCTCATCGAGCCGGACCGGGTCGGGCCTGCTCAGGTCTACGACGAGGTCGAGCGGCTTGTGCCGATCCGCCGGAGCGAGCTCGTCGGCCTCGTGCCCGGCCCTGTCCTCGAGCGGATCCCGCGGGCACGCTGGCGACAACTCGACCTCGCCGAGGAGCGCACGGTCGAGGCCCGCCTCGCCGCCCTCCGCTGAGCCACTCGCGGGAGTCACCGGGCCAAGTTCGGCGTCGGGGGCGACCTGCTCGCCCGGCGGAGGACGTGGCTGGCAGGCTCTCCGCGACAGCCGAGCGGGCGGCGGGGCGGTTCAGGCCGAGGGGGCGAGGGCGTGGAGCTCCTGCTGGCGCTCGGTCTCGACGCTCATGACCTCGCGCAGGAGATCCACCGCCTGGAGGATCTTCGGGTAACGAAGGGAGTAGCGGACGCTGTTGCCCTGCCGCACCGCGATGACGAGTCCGCGGTCGCGAAGGATGGCAAGGTGCTGAGAGGTGTTCGACTGCGGCGACTCGAGCAGTTCGCTCAGCTCCGACACCGTGAGGGGGCCGTAGCGAAGCGCGTAGAGCAGCGTGAGGCGCTTCGGGTCGTTGAGTGCCTTGCACATGCTCCCCGCCAGCTCCTCGAGTTGACGTCGCAGGCGTGCGTCCACCGGATACTCCACCACACCTCTAGGCTATGGCGTCGCCTGGGGTTTCGCCAAGAACCCGATCCGGGCGAGTGCCAGGCTGTCATCGAACTGCGTGCAGCTCGATGACAAAAAGCCTTGACGTGCCCTCGGGCCGGTGTTAGGAAGGCGGCTGCCATCGCATGAGGATATGCGAGGGTACGCATATGGTCCGGTCGTGAGCCGGTGATGGAGTCCCAAGGGGGGGACGACGATGTCCGAAGTGATGCCCGCTTCGATACTCGATTGCACGGGCCTTCAGTGCCCGTTGCCGGTGATCAAGACGGCACAGGCCATGAAGGGCCTCGAGGTCGGCCAGGTACTCGAGCTCCTCGCGACCGACCCCGGGGTCGAGCCCGACATGAAGGCCTGGACGTCGAGGACGGGCAACGAGCTCGTCGACATCCGACGGGAGGACAAGGTGTTCCACGTCCTCCTCCGGAGATCGGTGTAGGCCGCCATGTGGACCTCCGACGACGAGGCCAAGGTCCTCTACGTGCAGACCCACGGGGTCAACGACCCGGGGAGGTCTGCCACGCCGTTCTTCCTCGCAGCCTCGGCGGCGGCGATGGAGTGCGAGGTGGCCATCTATTTCACGATGTACGGTCCCCAGCTCCTCCAGCGGGACGTCGTCGACAAGATCGGTCCGAAGGGGGACCGTGGCCAGCCGCTCTCCTACTTCATCAAGCAGGCAACGGACCTCGGTGTGCGCCTGTACGTCTGCCAGCCGTCGCTCGATCTGAACGACCTGCAGCTCGAGGACCTCGTCGACGACGTCGAGATGATCGGCGGCGCCGCTTTCAACGATCTCGCGATACGGGCCGATGCGGTCGTCTCCTTCTGAACCGGCCGGTGCCGCCGTGGCCGAGCGCCCCCGCGCGCGTGGAGCGGCCGTCAAGTCCGAGGCGGTCGCCGGCTTCGACGATGTGACCTACGAGGAGAAGCGCAAGCTCTTCGAGGAGGTGAGGAGCGATCTTCGCTTCCCCGACTATCTCTACGGCTGCTACGAGTGCGGTATCTGCGTGGCCGTCTGCCCGTCGGCGCGCTTCTACGACTTCAGCCCGCGGCGGATCGCCCAGGCGGCCGCCCGGCAGGACGTCGAGCTGATCTACCAGCAGATGCAGGAGGACATCTGGGAGTGCTCCCAGTGCTTCTCCTGCTTGCGCTGTCCACGGGGAAACAACCCGGGCGGGATCGTCACGATCATGCGCGAGGTGGCCGTCAATCATGGCCTGGCGTCGGCCAAGGAGGCCCTCGAGGGCTACTCGCGCATCATCTACAAGATCATGTCGACGGGAACCCAGGTCTCCCCCGACATGCTGCAGCCCGACGCCTTCCCTGACTGGGGGCCCGAGGTGGCCGACGTCTCGAACCAGCTCGCCCTGTGGCGGCGGGCGCTCCCCCCCGAGACCCTTCACACGACGTCGACAGGGTGGGACGTGTCCGACCGGACACTCATCGAGCTGTACCTGATCTGGCTCGAGACCGGAGCGCTCGACATGATCAGGGACGTCGACGAGGGTCTCCACATGATCCTCGAGGAGGTCATGGAAGAGCGCCTCGAGGAAGAGGGGATCGAGCGGTGACCTCGCCCTCCCGCCCCGCCCGTAGGAAACGAACCCACCGACAGCCAAGGGAGGACCGATGCCGATCCCTGTCGAGGTGATGCTGAAGAAGAAGGAGCGCTTCGAGCGGGATCCCGACACGATCCCCGCCGACTTCCACGACGAGCTCTTCCGCCTCGAGGCGGAGGGGGAGCTGATCGTCCAGAGGATCCCCGACGGCCAACCCGTCGTGGAGGTGCCGACGAAGTACGGCCGCCCCAAGCGCGTGCCGAAGGGCCACCTCTGGCACCACAAGTCCTGTGGGCAGTGCGGGCACATCCCCGGGTACTCGACGTCGATCTTCTGGGTGATGCGCAAGCTCGGCTACGACTACGAGGACCCGCGCGACCAGACGTCCTGCACGGCGTGGAACTACTACGCGAGCGCGACCTCCAACGAGGCGGCACAGGCCGCCGTGGCGCTTCGCAACTTCGCGACCGCCTATGAGAGCGGCTACTTCCCCCTCATCCACTGCGGCACCTCCTACGGCCATTACAAAGAGGTCCGCTCCGAGCTGCTGCGCCACCCCGAGCTGCGGGCGCAGGTACGACGGGTCATGGACAAGCTGGGCAAGCCCATGGTGCTGCCCGAGGAGATCGTCCACTACTCGGAATGGTTCTACGCCCTGCGCCACGAGATCGCCGCCCGTCAGGTGCGCGACTTCTCGGGCATCGCGGTGACGGTCCATCCGGCCTGCCACTACTACAAGCTCGTCGAAGGGGACGCGATCTACGACCCGGACGTCTACGGCGGCCAGCGCACGGCCGTCGTCACCGCCCTCGCCGAGGCGCTCGGCGCCGAGGTGCGCACCTACTCGACATGGTTCGACTGCTGCGGTTTCGGCTTCCGGCACATCCTCGTCCAACGCGACTTCACCCGTTCGTTCGCCACCATCCGCAAGATCGAGGTGATGAAGGAGGAGGCCGATCCCGACGTCGTGCTCACCCACGACACCGGATGTGTGACCACCCTCGACAAGAGCCAGTTCGCCGCTCAGGCGCACGGCCGCAACGTCGGGGTCGCCGTGATGTCGGAGGCCCAGTTCGCCGCCCTCGCCATGGGCGCGCACCCTTACAAGGTCTGCCAGCTCCACTGGCACTCGGCCGACTACCGCCCGCTGCTCGAGAAGATGGGCATCGACTGGGAGAAGGCATGGGTCGAATTCGAGACCGACGTCGCGAAGCTCGAACGGGGCGAGAAGGAATTCCTCAGCTGGGAGGACGTGGACGGCTGAGCGGCCCCGGGCGCGTCCATGCCGGGGTGCACCCGGCCGAACGACACCTCACAGGAGAGGCGACATGACGATTGCGAACCAAGCGGCGCCTGCAGTGGCGGTGGTCGGCGGAGGTCCCGCCGGGCTCGCCGCGGCGAGGACGGCAGCCGACCTCGGCAGCCCGGTTGTGCTGATCGAGCGGCTCGGCTTCCTCGGCGGCATGCCGATCATCGAGAACTACGCCGCCATCACCCCCCACCTCGAACCGGCCGAGGTGGCGATGGGCAGGATGATCACAGCGGTGGAGAGCCACCCTCTCGTCGAGGTCGTCCTCGACACCGAGGTGACGTCGTGTGAGGGCGAAGCCGGCGCCTTCACTCTCACCCTGGAGGGCGGGGCGGGTGGAAGCCGGAAGATCTCGGCCGGAGCCGTGGTGGTCGCCACGGGCTTCCAGCACTTCGACCCAGGCCGCGAGACCCAGATGTACGGCTACTACGAGTTCCCGGACGTCATCGCGCTTCAGGACCTCGAGGCGATGCTGAAGGATCATCACGTCGTCCGACCCTCGAACGGCGAGTCGCCGGCCCGAGTCTGCTTCGTCCAGTGCGTGGGGAGCCGGGACCGCCAGATCGGCAACGAGTACTGCTCCAAGGTGTGCTGCGGCATCGCTTCGAAAGAGGCGATGGAGGTCCGCCAGATGCTCCCTGACTGCGAGGTCTTCATCTTCTACATCGACATGCGGATGTACGGCTACTGGGAGAACCAGATCTACTGGCCGGCGCAGGAGCAGTACCACGTGCAGTACGTAAAGGGCGTCATCAGCGAGGTCCTGCCGAAGGGAGACCGCCTCCTCGTCCGTGGAGAGGACACGACCATGGGCCGCCCGATGGAGGTGCTGATGGACCTCGTCGTGCTCTCGGTCGGGATGGAGCCGTCGCCCGGGACCCGGAAGATGGCATCCGTGCTCGGCATCGAGCAGAACAAGTACGGCTTCGTCGAGGCGGTGCAACCCCCCCTCGACACGGTGAGCACGAGCCGGGTCGGCGTCTTCGCCGCCGGGGCGGCGCTCGGGCCGGCCGACCTCGAGGACAGCGTGTCGACCGGAGCGGCTGCCGCCTCACGTGCCGTCGCGCTGCTGCGGAGCCCGGTCGGGGCGTGAGCCCTGCGGGGGCGCTCGTGCCCGGACCCGTCGTCGACGTCCTCACCGCCGGAGAGTTCCTCACCGAGGTGCTCGCCAGAGTGGAGCAGCCGACCCTCGACGAGATCTCCCGCGAGCTCGAGGCGAAGCACCGGCTCTTCGCCCAGCTGCTGGGTGACGGCCGGGCCAGCGATCTCGACGAGGGCGGGCTAAGGCGCGTGCTCGGCGCCGTCTTCTCCACCCGGCGGCGGTCGGACGCGATCATGGCCGAGGTCGGCGCCGGGCGGCTCCGGTCTGCCATCGCCGACCTCCTCGAGGGTGCCGACCCGGTTGCCGAGCGCTTCGAGCGATTCGACGCGGTCCTCTCCCCCGTCGCCGACATGGCCTTCGACCTGCCCGGCGAGCTGCTGCACTTCACCTATCCGGATCGGTACTGGCTCTGGACCCGCTGGCTGTGGGACCCGCGGATCGAGACGGGTTCGCTGCGCCTCGTCACGAGCGACGAGCTCGACCTGAGCGCAGGGGGACGGGGCGACACCTACCTCCGCGTCGGTCAGGCCATGGCGCTCGTCCACGAGATGGGCCGGGCCGCCGGGTTCGTCACGGGCGAGGACCTTCTCGGCACGGACGTCTACCTCGCCTGCGTCTACGCCATCTACATGTACACGGTCCTTCGCATGCGGATGACCCAGGAGTTCAACCGCATCGTCCCGGAGCTGGCGGACCTCGTCCGGCGGCTGCTCGGGGTCCGCCACCTGGAGAGCTGAGGAGCGCCATGCCCGTCGGAGGCCGAAAGCAGGCACCGGTCGTCATCGAGGAGGAGATGGCCGTCGTCGCCTCGACCATCTCGGGAAGGACCTCCGAGCTGCCCGCGATGTGGAACCGCATGCTCGAGCCGCGGGTGCTGCGCGACTACGGCTCGGGCGGTTTCGCCCGGCTCGCGGCGCTCCAGGGTGGTGAGTCCCTCGAGTGGTGCTACGGCTGCGGCAAGTGCGTGCCCGTCTGCCCAGTCGACCTCGTCGGCGAGTACGGACCGCGCAAGCTCCACCGCAAGGTGCAGTCCGGTGTCGACCTCCTCGCCGACGACGACCTGTGGCTGTGCACCACCTGCATGAACTGCCTGAGGGTGTGCCCGAAGCAGGTGGACATGATCAAGGTCATGCCAGCCGCGCGAGGGGCGGCGGTGGGCGCAGGGGAAGTGCCGACCGAGCTGCAGGACGTCTTCGAGAAGACCTTCCGCTACGGCAACTGTCTCGGGGAGAACCCGCGCCGGCGCCACGCCTGGACCCGCGGTGCCGGCGTGCCCGTGCGGGTGCTCGCCGACCAGCCGGGCCCGGTCGACGTGCTCTTCTACGTGGAGGACTACTGGAGCTACCACCCTCGCGGCCAGCAGGCGGCTCAGGCTTTCGCCCGGGTCCTCACAGCCCTCGGGGTCGACTTCGCCATCCTCGGCGCCGAGGAGAAGACGGTCGGGGACTCCCAGCGTCTCGCCGGCGAGGCGGGTCTGTTCGAGGCGCTGATGGAGGACGTCGCCGCCACCCTCGGCCGGTACGACTTCCGGCGGATCGTCACGCCCGACCCTCATGGCTTCAACGCCCTCGTCAAGGAGTACCCCAAGCACGGCCACCGGTACGACGTGCTGCACTACACCCAGCTGCTCGCACCGCTCGTCGAGCAGATGCCCTTTGCCGCCAGCCTCGAGCGCACCGTCACCTTCCACGACCCGTGCTACCTCGGTCGCCACAACGGGGAGTACGACGCCCCTCGGACCCTCCTCGAGGCGATCCCGGGCATCCGTCTCGTGGAGATGGGGCGCTGCCGCGAGAACGGCTACTGCTGTGGCGGTGGCGGTGGCGGCATGTGGCTCGACGGCTTCACCTCCAACCACACGGCCGAGCGGCTCTCGGAACGCCGGGTGCGGGAGGCGGCCGAGACCGGAGCCGACATCCTCGCGGTCTGCTGCCCGTACGAGGTCTCGCGTTTCGAGGACGCCGCAAAGTCGACCGGCAACGACCACCTCCAGGTGCGCGACATCGTCGAGCTGCTCGACGAGGCCATGCGGGGGCACGGTGAAGGCTGAGCAGGACGCCCGCCTCCGGGTGCTCCGCTTCGGGCGCGTGTCGCCCCTTCGCTCCCAGACGCTCTGGCACGCGATCGCCGAGGGGGTCTCGAACGGGGCCCCGGCGACCCTCTCGTTCATGCGCCCGGACTCCCCCTACGTCTCGGTCGGCTACCACCACGATCTCGGGCAGGTAGATCTCGACGCCTGCGAGCGGGCCGGTCTGCCGGTCTATCGCCGGATGGTCGGCGGCGGAGCGGTCTACCTCGACGAGGGACAGTTGTTCTTCCAGATCACCGTGGCCGCCACCGATCTGCCGCCGGCGAGACACGACGCGTTGAGCCGCCTGCTCACCCCGGCACTGGCCGCATTCGACGCCGCCGGCCTGCCCGCGCACCTGGACCGCAGCGGCGAGATCCTCGTCGGCGACCGCAAGGTGTGCGGGCACGGGGCGGGCCAGATCGGCAACGCCGTCGTCGTCGTCGGGAACTTGATCGAGCGCTTCCACCACGAGACCGCAGCAGGGCTGATGCGCACGCCGGGGCGTGCGACGGCCGCCGAGGCGCTCCGGCTGATGCGGCGCTACGTGGGTCCGGAGGAAGGGAGCTCGGTCGACCCGGTCGCCTTCGAGCATGCCGCCGTCCGCTCCTACGCCGAGGCACTCGGCCGGGAGCCGTCCGAGGGCAGGCTCACCGGCGTCGAGCGCGAGGCGCTCGCCAGGTGGGACCGGCGGCTGGCGTCGCCAGAGTGGCAGGCGGGCCCCGCTCGCCGGCGGTCGAGCGCATGGCAGCTCAAGGTCCGCTCGGGCGTCTACGTGGTCGCAGCCGAGCACGCTGGTGCTCGCGTCGAGGCGAGCGTCGTCGACGGCCGCCTCGACGCCCTGCGGCTCGAGGATCCCGAGGCCTCCGGCGGCGCCTCGGCGGCCGTGCAGGCCCTGCGCGGTCGCCCGCTGGCGGAGGTGCCGGCCGTCCTCGCCGACCTCGGAGCTGCCGGCCGCCGGCTCACCGCCGCCTTCGCGGCCGCGAGCGGCGGCGAGGTGGCCGTGACGAGCCGCGCTCGGGCGGCGACCAGCCAGGAGGCACGATGAGCACAGAGCACGGGCAGCAACTGGCCGACATCTCCGGTTACCGGGTGCGCCTGGACCTCGCCTACTTCCGGGAGGCCGATCTCTGGGTGGAGACCCTGGCCGGGGGGCGGGCGCGCGTGGGACTCGATCCACTCGGTGCCGAGACGAGCGGTACCTTGGCCCAGCTGGCCCTCGTCGCCGTCGGGACGGCCGTCACGAGGGGTCAGCCGCTCGGCTCGCTCGAGGCCGAGAAGTTCGTCGGCCCGCTCGTGACGCCGCTCAGCGGATCGGTCGTGGCGACGAACGAAGCCGTGGTCGCCCGCCCGTCGCTCGTCGAGCAGGACCCGTACGGCTCCTGGCTGGTCGAGATCGAGCTCGCCCGCGTGGAGGAGCTCGACGAGCTCGTGTCGGGTGAGACGGTCGCCGGATACTTCGCCGACCGTGTCGAGCGGTACCGGCGAGAGGGGGTGCTCGCCGAGTGACGAGCGTCTCGCCCTCAGGACCGGTCGAGGCGCTCGCCGTCCGGCGCGCCCACTTCCCAGATGTGATGGAGTTCTACGCCCCCGGTCTCAAGCGCTGGGAGACCGCCGAGTGGAGGCCGTCGAACCCGCGCCGTTTCCTTCCTGTCTCGGTGACGGGAAGCGCCTGCGCCCTGCAGTGCGACCACTGCCAGGCCAAGGTGCTCGAGGGGATGGTCTCGGTGCGTGCCGGGACGGACCTGTACGACCTCGCACGCTCCCTCAAGCACAAGGGCAGCGACGGCCTTCTCGTCTCGGGTGGCTCGACCCGCTCGGGCGGGGTGCCGCTCCGCCGTCATCTCGTCCATGTCCCCCGCATCCGCGACGAGCTCGGCATGAAGGTGATCGTCCACTCCGGGGTCGTCTCGCCCGCTCTCGCCCGCGACCTCGCGGCTGCCGGGGTGGACGGGGTCATGCTCGACATCATCGGGGCCGACGAGACGATCCGGGACGTCTACCACCTCGACCTGAGGGCGGCGGACTTCGAGACCTCCCTCGCGGTGCTGGCCGACGCCGGCCTGCGGATCATTCCCCACATCGTCCTCGGCCTGCACTACGGCCGCTTCCTCGGAGAGCAGGCGGCGCTCGAGATGGTACGACGCCATCCCGTCTCCACCCTCATCCTCGTGGTGCTCGTCCCGCTCGTCGGCACGCCGATGGCCCATCTGCCTCCGCCTCCGGTCGGCGAGGTCGTCTCGTTCTTCGAGACCGCCCGCCTCGCCATGCCGGGCACGAAGGTGAACCTCGGCTGCGCCCGCCCCATGGGGGCGATGAAGGCCGAGCTCGACACGGCCGCCGTCGACCTCGGGCTGAACGGGATCGCCTACCCCGCCGAGGGAACGATCGCATACGCCCGCTCGCGCGGGCTCGAGCCCCGCTTGTACGAGTGGTGCTGCTCGTTGACCTGGGCGGGCGACGAGGGTGCTGACTACGCCGAGGTCAGGCTCGGCGAGGGCGCCACGGACCGGGGCATCCCGGTGGCGGGTGTGACAGGGCGATGAGCCTCCCCTGGCGACTCCTCGCCGATGACGGTGCCGGCGCCGGAGAGGGCCTCGCCCTCGACGAGGCGCTGATGGCCGGCTACGCCAGAGGCGCTCCGCCGCGGCCACCGACCCTCCGGCTGTACACCTACGCCGACCATGCCGCCCTCGTCGGCCGGTACCAGCATCTCGACGCCGAGGTCGACCGCGAAGCGTGCCGCTCGCTCGGAGTGCAGGTGAACAGGCGCCCGACAGGAGGGGGCGCCATCATCATGGGGCGGGCCCAGCTCGGGGTTGCCGTCGTGACCCGGGCGCCGGCGGCGGAGCGCCCCCGCGAGCTCCTCGAGCGCTTCTCGGGGGGGATCATCGCCGGCCTGGCACGTCTCGGGCTCACCGTCGGGTTCAGGGGCAAGAACGACCTCGAGGTCGACGGACGCAAGATCGCCGGCCTCGGCCTCTACCTCGACGGCTCGGGCGCCCTGTTGTTCCACGCGAGCGTCCTCGCCGACCTCGACATCCGGCGGATGCTCGCCGTGCTGAAGGTGCCGGCCGCCAAGCTCGGAGACAAGGCGGTCGGCCTCGTCGCCGAGCGCGTGACGACGGTCACCCGCGAGACCCGGCACGACGTCGACGGCCCGGGCCTGCGCCGGGTGATCACCGACGGATTCGCCGAGGCGGTCGGGATCGAGCTCACACCAGATGAGCCCGACGAGATCGAGCGACGCCACGCCCGCCACCTGGCCGCCTCCAAGTACGGCACCGACGGGTGGCTCGCCCAGCGGAGCCCACAGCCCGACGCCACCGCGACCGCGGTCTTGAAGACGCCTGCCGGACTCGTCCGCCTGTATCTCAGCATGCAGGGCGACACGATCAAGAGTGTCCTGTTCACCGGCGACCTGAACGACCTGCCCGCCCCCCTCGTCCGCCTCGAAGCCGCCCTCACCTGGAAGCGGCTCGAGGAGAGCACCCTCGCCCCGCTCGTGGAGGCGGCCCTCGAGGGCGGTCCGGGCGCAGACGGCATCGAACCCGACGTCCTCGTCGCTGCCCTCCTCGAGGCGGGCAGCCGTGCCACCGGCCGGGACCTGGCCGCGCCGAACCGCCTCGGGTCCTGCTACTTCCCGGAGGTCGCCACCCCGCGATGACACGAGTCAGTCTTCCGCTCCTCCCCCCGAAACCCGCTGACCGCCAGGACACCACCCGAGAGCCGTCCGCCGCCTCACAGGTGAGCCCGGACTGGGTGAGGATCTCGGGGGCGAGCGCGCTCGCGTTGCGCTTCCGCTCGGGCCGCTTCGGCCGCCGCTTCGACTTCGGCGGCATCAACCTGCTCCTCAACTACGACGACGGTTGCCGCTCGGACTGCGCCTACTGCGGTCTCGCCCGGACGCGACCGGGAACCTACGAGGACAAGTCCTTCATCCGGGTGGACTGGCCGCTCGTCCGCACCGACGAGCTGGCCGAGCGCATGGCCCGCTACGAGGCGAGCCTCACCCGCTTGTGCATCTCGATGGTGACCCACCCCTTCGCCTACCGCGACACCTGCGACATCACCGAGCGGATCCGGCGGGCGGTCGCCACGCCGCTGTCCATCCTCGTCGCGCCGCCGACGCTCAACCGGCGGCGGCTCGAGCGCTTTCACGAGCTCGGCGTCGACATGATCGGCATCGGTCTCGACGCCGTCACCGAGGAGCTCTTCCGCTCCCTCAGGAGCGACGTCCCCGCCGGCGGAGCGGGCCTCAAGTGGGACCAGTACTGGCAGGTGGTGAGCGACGCCCGGGACGTCTTCGGCCCGTGGAAGGTGAACTGCCATACCCTCGTCGGTCTCGGAGAGAGCGACCGTGACCTCGTCGAGATCTTCGTCCGGCTCCGCGACCAGGAGATCTTCTCCTACCTGTTCTCCTTCAACCCCGAGCCCGACTCGAGGCTCGGCGAGGCCCCGCGCGCCTCACTCCGCCGCTGGCGGCGAGTCCAGCTCGTGAAGCACCTTGTCGAGACCGAAAGATACGGCATCGAGGACTTCCGCTTCGACGACGACGGCTCGCTCGCGCTCCTCACCGCCGCCCCCGAGTCGCTGGAAGAGGTCATCGAGACCGGGCGTCCCTTCACGACCGACGGCTGCCCTAGCTCCGGCGGCGAGCCCGGCTGCACCCGGCCGTACGGTTCCTACCGGCCCTCGGAGCCCTTCCGCGACTTCCCCTTCGACCCGGACCCGGCCGACCTCGCCGGCATCCGGGCCGACCTCGCCCTGGACGAGATCACCGAACGATCAAGGAGAGCCTGATGCGCATCGCCGTCCTCCTCAAGCAGATCCCCGACCTCGTCGAGGATCTGGAGCTCGCCCCCGACGGGACCGACGTCGACCGCGAGTTCCTCGCCTTCACGCTCAACGAGTTCGACGACCAGGCGCTCGAGGAAGCGCTCTGCCTGAAAGACGCTGGCGACGCCGAGGTCGTTGCCGTCGCGCTCGAGGAGCCCGACGTCGACCAGTGCCTCTACACGGCGCTCGCGAAGGGGGCCGACCGTGCAGTGAAGCTCACCGGTGCCGGCGAGGGCTGGATCGACGGACACCGACGGTCGGCGATCCTCGCCGCCTGGCTCGCCACGGCGGAGTTCGACCTCATCCTGACCGGCGTGCAGGCAGCCGACGACCTGGACGGCCAGCTGCCCCCGCTGCTCGCCGCCCGCCTCGGCCTGCCCCATGCCTCGGTCGTCGTCCGGGTCGAGCTGAAAGGCCAGGTGGCGCTCGTCCGCCAGGAGCTCGGTGGCGGGACGGTGGCAGACGAGGAGCTCCGGCTCCCGGCCGTGATCGGCATCCAGGCGGCGCGCCAGGCGCCGCGCTACGCCTCGATCAGCCGAATCCGCCAGGCGCAGCAGGCGGGCGGCCTGGAGGAGGTCGGCGCCCCCGCCACCGACGCCGGCCCCGGCTACCACCTCGTCCGGCTCCTCGCACCCGAGGCGGCCGGTCACGCGCAGATGCTGGGCGGCTCCGCCGGAGAGGTGGCCGAGCGAATCGTGGAGCTGATCCGGGCCAAGGGTCTGTAGGGCCGGGACGACAAGAGGAGGACAGTGCAGTGAGCAACGATGTGTTGGTTCTCGCCGAGCATCGTGACGGCGCCGTGAGCGACGTCACCTTCGAGCTGCTCGGCAAGGCGCGTGAGATCGCGGCGTCGTGGGGCGGGCGCACCGTCGCCCTGTTGCTCGGCCAAAGGGAGCTCGCCGCCGAGCTCGGCGCCGCCGACACGGTCCAGTGCGCCGAGCACGCGGCGCTCGAGACCTACAACCCCGAGGCCTACGAGGCGGTGGTGCTCCAAGCCCTCGAGCAGCTCGAGCCGCGCCTCGTCCTCACCTCCACCACGACCGTCGGTCTCGACCTGGGCGCCGCCCTCTCGGTCCGCTGGGACGCCCCGCTCGTCTCCTACGTCACCGGACTCTCGGCCGGTGACGGCACGGCTCTCGCCACGGCGCAGATCTACGGCGGAAAGCTCCTCGCCGAGGTCGAGCTCTCCGGTCCGCGCGCCCTGTGCGCCGTGCTGGCCGGTTCCTTCCCGCATGCGGCCGGGCGAGGTGAGACGGCGCCGACAGTCGAGACCCTCGACGCCACCGGTCTGCTCGACGACCTGCGGACCGTCGTCACCTCCGTCATCTCCCCCGAAGGCGGCGATGTCGACATCACGGCCGCCGACCTCCTCGTGTCCGTCGGCCGCGGCATCGGGAGCCAGGCCAACCTGGAGGTGGTCGAGGAGCTGGCCGAGGCCCTCGGAGCGCCGCTCGCCGCCTCTCGGCCGCTCATCGACCAGGGTTGGCTGCCGAAGGCCCGGCAGGTCGGCAAGTCCGGGCTCAGCGTGAAGCCGAAGGTCTACCTGATGTTCGGCATCTCCGGCGCCCCCGAGCACCTGGAAGGCATGCGCGACGCCGAGCTCGTCATCGCCTGCAACACCGACGCCAAGGCACCGATCTTCGACGTGGCCGACTACGGCACGACGGTCGACCTGTTCGACCTCGTCCCGGAACTCGTGAGCAGGGTCGCCGGCTAGCGCCGGTCGGACGAGCAGGCGACAAGGAGGACCGATGATCGTACGCATCGTCGTCGGGGGGACCATCACGGTGCTCGCCCTCGCCCTCGCCGGCCACCGCCTCTACCATCTGGCCCGGCTCGTGCGCTCGGGTGTGCCCGCCCCGGGCCGGACGAGCGGGGCCGCCCGCCGCCTCGGCGCCGAGATCGTCGAGGTGATCGGCCAGCGCAAGATCCTGAGACGGCGACAGTCCGGCATTCCGCACGCGCTCGTGTTCTGGGGCTTCCTCATCCTGCTCTTCACCGTCATCGAGGCCTTCGGCGACCTCCTCGTGAGCCGGCGCTTCGCCATCCCGCTCATCGGCCACGCCACCGCCCTCGGGTTCGTCGAGGACCTGTTCACCCTCCTGGTCCTCGGCGGTGTCGTCGCCTTCAGCGTGATCCGGACGCTCGACTCACCGGCGCGAAGGCAGCGCAGCTCCCGCTTTTACGGCTCGCACACCAAGGCCGCGTGGCTCGTGCTCGTGATGATCGCCCTCGTCATGGTCACCCTGCTCGGCTACCGGGCCGCCCAGGTGAACACCGGGGACTTCCCCTACGGCGACTGGGCGTTCGCCTCGCACGGAGTGGCCAGCCTGCTCCACCCGCTCGGCCGCGGCGTCAACTCGGTCATCGAGACGGCGATGCTGCTCGCCAACGTGGCCGTCATCATGAGCTTCCTCGTCTTCGTCACCTACTCCAAGCACCTGCACATCTTCCTCGCCCCGCTCAACATCGCCTTCTCGAGGCGCCCGCGGGCACTGGGCGCGCTGGAGCTGCCGGGTGAGACGACGGGTGCCGAGCACATCGAGCAGCTCAGCTGGAAGCAGCTGCTCGACCTCGTCACCTGCACGGAGTGCGGACGCTGCCAGGCGTCGTGCCCGGCGTGGACGACGAACCGGCCGCTGTCTCCGAAGCTGCTCGTCATGGACCTGCGTGACGAGCTCTTTGCCGCCTCGAGCCGGCTCGTCGGCAACGACGGCGCCGCGCAGCCGAGGGCGCTCGTGCCCGACGTCGTCCGAGAAGAGACGGTGTGGTCGTGCACGACCTGCGGTTCATGCGTCGAGCAGTGCCCGGTCGACATCGAGCACGTCGACACGATCGTCCATCTCCGCCGGCGACCCGTCGAGGAGGGCCGCATGGAGCCGGCCGTCCAGGAGGTCCTGCAGCGGATCGCCCAGCAGGGCAACTCCTTCGGGAAGTCCGATCGCATGCGGGCGCGCTGGACCCGGGATCTCGGCTTCGCCGTGAAGGACGCGCGAAAGGACCCGGTCCGCTACCTGTGGTACGTCGGGGACTTCGCTTCCTTCGACGAGCGCCTCCAGGAGCTCTCGCGCAGCCTCGCCCACCTCTTGAAGGGAGCAGACGTCGACTTCGGCCTCCTGTACGAAGGCGAGCGCAACGCCGGCAACGACGTCCGCCGGATCGGCGAGGAGGGATTGTTCGAGATGCTCGTCGAGCGCAACCTCGCCACACTCGGCGAGGCGCGCTTCGAGGAGATCTTCACCACCGACCCCCACACGTTCAACACGCTGCGCAACGAGTACCCGGCCCACGGGCTCGACAAGCCCGTCCTCCACTACAGCCAGCTGCTGGAACGCCTCCTCTCCTCTGGCGACCTCGTGGTCGAGCCCCTCGGCCTCAGGGTCACCTATCACGACCCGTGCTACCTGGGCAGGCACAACCGCATCACCGAGCCTCCCCGAGCTGTCCTCGCACGCCTCGGCTGCACGCTCACCGAGATGCCCCGACATGGCACCAACACCTTCTGCTGCGGGGCCGGAGGTGGCCGGATATGGATGTCCGACGACCCTGCGCTCGGCGAGCGGCCGAGCGAGAACCGGATCCGTGAGGCGGTGAGGCTCGGTGTCGACTACTTCGTCGTCGCCTGCCCGAAGGACTACGTCATGTACTCCGATGCGGTGAAGACGACCGGGAACGAGGACCGCCTGCAGGTGGTCGACCTCGTCCAGCTCACCGAGCGGGCGCTGCGGGCCGAGGCGCTCCCGGAGCCTGAGACAGTCTGAGGCGCGCGGTGGACTGCCCCTTCTGCGACACGAGGGCCACGCCTCGAGCTCTGCACTCGCATCTCGAGGCGGTCCATCCCGAGCAGGTTCTCCTCGCAGAGTCAGCGAGGGGGCTCGTCTACAAGGTCGCCTGCCCGCTGTGCGGCGCGCAGCACGAGCAGCAGGTGAAGGGCCGAGCCGGCACGGCGGCCTTCGCGGCCGAGCATGCACGCGAGATCCGCCTCGTCGGCTTCGACATGCTGGTGAACCACCTCGTCGCCGAGCACGCCACCGACGACGGCCCCACGGACACAGGCCCGGTTGTCCCCGAGGAGGAGAGATGAGCACCGTCAACCAGTGCGACATTCCCGAGGAGCTCTACTACCTCGTGGAGAAGCATGTCTGGGCACGGCTCGAGGGCGACACCGTCGTCGTCGGGCTCTCCGACGTCGCCCAGAACCTGGCGAAGACGATCATCTCGGTGTCCCTCAAAGACCCCGGGCGGGTCGTTCGCAAGGGGAAGAGCGTCGCCACGGTCGAGAGCGGGAAGTGGGTCGGCCCGGTCCCCTCTCCGGTGACCGGGGAGATCGTCGAGGTGAACGAGGCCCTCCGTTCGGCCCCGGCGACCCTCAACGCCGATCCGTACGGGTCGGGGTGGGTCGCCCGGATCCGCTGCGAGGACTGGCAGGCCGACTCGGCGGACCTGTTGACCGGCCCTGAGGCCGTCGAGGCATACCGTGCCTTCCTCGACGCCGAGGGCATCCGCTGCGGAGAGTAGGCGGCATCCCATGGCCATCTGGCAGGGTTGTGCCGTCCCCGAGGAGCTGCTGTACGACCTCGAGCACGACGTCTGGATCCGCCTCGAAGACGACGAGGCAGTGCTCGGGATGACCGACGTCGCCCAGACGCGCTGCGGGCGACTCGTCCAGGTCAGCTGGAAGCGGCCTGGAGCGCGGCTCACGCGGGGACGGCCGGCCTGTGTGATCGAGAGCGCCAAGTGGGTCGGACCCTTCGTCTCACCCCTCAGCGGCGAGCTCACCGCCACCAACGAGGGCCGCTTCGCCGAGGACGTCGCCATCGCCAATCGCGATCCCTACGGCGACGGCTGGCTCGTCCGGCTGAGACCGAGCGACCTCGCCGACGAAGGCGGCCGGCTCGCTGACGGTGCCGTCGCCTTCGAGCACTACCGGCAGCTCATCGACGAGCACGACGTCAGGTGCTTCCGCTGTGCCGACTGAGCGACACCGCGTCCCGGTCAGTGCTCTTGACACCTATCTGTTGAATTGCGAATCTTGCAATGCAGTGACGCGACTCCGGCCCTCGGCGCGTGAGCGGCGAGGCGTCGGAACCACGTCGAACCCAGGGGAGGGAAGATGTCAATGGAAGAACCGGCCGCCGCACCCCGTCAAAAGAGGATGGCCGTCGTGTGCTGGAGTAGCGATCTCGACAGGGTCTGGCCAACGCTGATCCTGTCGACCACAGCCGCTGCATCCGGCCTCGAAGTCGACGTCTTCTTCACGTTCTGGGGCCTGCGGGTCTTGCAGCGGAACGAGAAGCGCCTCACCGGCGTCAACCTGAAGCAGAAGATGGAGTCGATCGTCGACCGCGGCGGCACCGACCACCTCCGTCTCGGCAAGATGCACATGGGCGGCGCCGGCACGGCGATGATCAAGCAGCTGGCCAAGGAGTACAAGGTGGCGACGCCATCGGACCTGCTCGGGATGGCCATGGACCTCGGCGTGCGCCTGTACCCGTGCCAGATGACGATGGAGCTCTACGGCTTCACCAAGGAGGACTTCATAGACGGCCTGCAACCGCCGATGGGAGCCGCCGGATTCATCGACATGGCGGCCGACGCCGACATCTCGCTGTTCATCTGAAGCTCGGGATCGACCAAGGCCGAGCGAACGGCATCGAGGCCATGGCCCGCAGGATCCTCCTGCTCGGCGGTGACGACCCCCTCGTTCGCAAGGTCGGGCTGCTCGCCGGAGAGCTCGGGATGGTCCTCGACACCGATGGGGACGGTGCCGCCCCGGCGACGGAGCCCGCCGTCGTCGTCGTCGACCTCGCCGCGCCGGATGCCCTCGAGGTGCTCGCCCTCTGGCGGAAGGAGGCGCCAGAGGCCCTGCTCGTCGCCCACCTCGCCGTCCCCCACCGAGACCTGTGGGAGGCAGCCGAGCGGCTCGGCTGCGACCTCGTGACGAACCGTGGCGCTCTCGTCGCCCGGCTCCGAGACCTCTTGTCCGGGGGCGCCGCGCTCGGCCGGCACCTCTTCCCTCTCCTCGACGCCGCCGACGTCGCCGGCCGCCTCGGCCTCGTCTGCCGTACGGCCACGACCCCGGCTGGGCCCGTCGCGCTCTACCAGGTCGACGGCGTGCTCAGCTGCGTCGCCGACGTCTGCCCGCACGCAGGTGCCACGGTGTCGGAGGGAGCGCTCGACGGGTCTGTCGTCACCTGCCCCGCTCACGGCAGCCGCTTCGACGTCGCCACGGGCGAGCGGCTCCGCGGGCCGGCCGACTCCGGGCTCGAGAGATTCGAGGTCGTGGAGCGAGAGGGCAGGATCCAGCTCGTCTGGTCGGGCCGCCAGTAGGTCCCTTCTCAGACGGTGCCCGGTAGGTCGGCCCCGACGCACCCCCCCCCTTCCGCCAACCCCCTAGATCTCACGATCGAGCCGTGCCCCTTCATCGTCCGCCCGACGCCAGCTGACTTCATCAATTTTGTTGATGACAGCCGTGGTGGGCGAGCCGAAGCTGGCCAGGACGAACCAGGCCGCCCTGACACGAGCGTTGCTCGAGTGGGGCAGGCGAGGAAGGAGCACCCTATGAAAATGCGAATCCCGTTGGTCGCCGGCGCGGCCGGCGCCGGCGCGCTGGCGCTCGTGCTGGTGGGGCCCGGCTCCTTCGCCAGCTTCACGAGCTCGGTGGTGGCGAACCAGTCGATCAAGTCGGGAACGTTCCAGCTGGAGGCGGTCGCTGGGCAGCCATCGGTCTCCGGACCGCTGATCGGCGACGCCAACACGATCGGCCAGCCGATTCTCAACTCATCGACCGGCGGCGAGCCGGCCGTCCCCGACGGCAACAGCGTCAGCTTCCAGCTGTGGAACGTCAACCCTGGTGACACATACACCGAGCCTCTCACCATCTACGACGTGGGCACGCTTCAGGGCCAGGTCAACACCGTGACCTACGCCCCCGACACGAGCACCAACGCGATGACGCTCGAGAAGTACCTGACCGTCGAGGTGCAGGTGGACGTGAACGGCACGTGGACCGACGTCCACACCTCCACTGCCAGCGGGAGCGCCGGTACGCCATTGCCGGCGAACTCCGCTCACACCTACTACCTCGATTACAGCTTCGGCCCGCAGTTCCTCCAGCCGAACCCGAACATGTACGACGCTGCGCAGGCAAGCGCGGCGGGCTTCAGCACCAACGAGCTCTCCACCTCGTTCCGGATCGTGTTCACCTTCACCAACAACACGGTGAACCAGAACGACGCCGAGGGCCTCAGTGCCTCGCCGTCGGTGACGTTCGACGGGACCAACACCCCATAGCCCGCCAGCGGTCCGCATCGCCTGCCGGTCGCGACCAGCGTCCGCGGGCGGTGCGGGCGGGCCAGTGCAGTCAATGCTCATGACCGAAGGAGTCGATGTGAGCGAGCGCAACGCTTCATGGTGAGAAGGGGACAGGGCCAGCTGACATCGCTCGTTCGCCGGCTCCTCGCCTACGCAGTGCTGGCCGTGCTCGTCGGCTTCGCAGCGACCGCCGTCGCGGGCGTCGCTACGGGCAACTGGCAGATCCGGCCGATCCTGTCGGGCAGCATGAGACCCGGCTTCCCCATCGGAGGAGTGGTGGTCGCAGAGAGGGTGCCGAGCCGCAGCTTGCAGGTCGGAGACGTCGCGGTGTTCCACCCGCCCGGCGCGGTGGACGTGACCTATGTCCACCGGATCGTATGGATGCGACGACAGGGCGACGAACTCCTCATCCGCACCAAGGGCGACGCCAATCCCGTCAACGACCCGTGGACGCTGCACCTCCGAGGGCGAGATGCGTACGAGGCCCGTTTCACCCTTCCCCTCCTCGGCTATGCCGCAGTGTGGCTGCACTCGCCGGTCGGCCGGCGTGACATGGTCGCCGTGGCGGCGGTCGCCTTCTTCATCTGCCTCGCCTCGCTCATCGTCGAGCTGGCACGGCGTGCAAGACGCTCGTCCCGCCGCCGGCCGCCCGAGGTCTCTTCACCCGCCTCCCGATCGGCCCCGCACGGGACGGCGCGTCCGCGGCTGGCGCGCGTCGCTCGCCTGGGGCTGCTCAGCGCCGACCCGTCCCGCCGCTCACATCGACGTCAGCGGACCAGGTCCCACTCCCCGGCGTCATGGTCCGGCCGGTAGCCGATCGCCTGGTAGATCGAGTTCGACGTCCGATTGGCGAGATCGGCGTACAGGACGACGCCGTCCGCGCCCTCCTCCCGGCCTGCAGCGCTGGCCGAGGCCGCGACGACCGCCCCGTAGCCACGGCGTCGCTGCGCCGGCGGCGTGCAGACAGGGCCGACCCGCGCCGCGCCCGCCGCCGGCGTGGTCACGGCCGCGAGCGCGACGGGCTCGCCATAGGCCTCCCACATCCAGAGCCGTCTGCCGACAAGGAGGCGATGGGCGACCTCGTAGTCGTCCTCGACCGCTGCTGTCGGCGTCGCCTCGTCATGGAAGGCGCCGAGCCACGATGCCACGAGATCGAGGTCCGCCGGGGTGCCCCGCCTCGCCGTGCCCGGGACCTCGGGCTTGCGCAGCGTCCCGAGGACGTACATGGGATCGAGGTGCGGAGGCGGGCCCCTCCGCCGCCGAGAGCGGCCCAGCGGGCGAGGAAACAGAGTGCCGCCTCCCGCTCGCCGGAGACTCCCGGCAACCCCCGGCCGCCCGCCATCAGGGCATCTGCCACAGCCTCGGCAGCACCGTCGTGGAGGCGTGAGAGGAAGAGATTGTGCGGCGGCGTGTGCATGGCGGCCCCGATGACACGCCCGGCGGACTCGACAGTGATCCAGAGCGAACCGGCGGCGAGGGGGCGGGCGCCGGTGATCGCCCCGGAGAGCTGGACGGCGATGACGTTACCGCTGTAGCGCTCCTCGTCGAGAAAGCCGCTCGCCCGTGTCGCGAACTCTGCGGGATCCTCGTCCAGCCGGACTTCCATGGCGGACCCAGCCCAGAGCTGGCTCTCTTCTTCGTGCCCGACGAGGGGCTCGGTCCGGGCCGGGCCGGGCGGTGGGTCAGGAAGCTGCGCTGCCGCCCTGGTGGGCGAGGATGCGAGCCCGCCGCACCCGGCGGCGCTCCCGCTCGCTCATGCCGCCCCAGATGCCGAACTTCTCACCGTTGGCGATGGCGTACTCGAGGCACTCCTCCTGCACGACGCATCCCCGACAGACCGCCTTTGCCTCCCTCGTCGACGCCCCGCGCTCGGGAAAGAACAGCTCGGGATCGACTCCCATGCAGTTGGCGCGCCTCTGCCACGACCGATCGGGACCCTCAAAAAGCAACGATGGAACTGCCACCGGCGTCTCCTCCCCCTGGTGGGACTCCCAGCCGTGTAGTTACACGGCTGTAGTCATCATGTACCCATTCCTCCGGCTTCGCAAGAGGGGGGCGCCAGCGCCGCGACGGCCCCGGTGCCGTCCGTCGGTGCCTCGAGAGGCCGTTTTGGAGGTCGTTCAGGCGAGGCGGCGACGGGGACCAGGAGTGCGGGTGCCGGGAGCGCGCCGGTGCTCGATGAAGTCCACGAGGACGTAGTCGCCGAGCGTCTCGGGCGTGGTGAAGAAGG
>JAKAQB010000034.1 GCA_021811865.1 Actinomycetes bacterium
TGTCGAAGCCGACGTCGCGCGAGCGGACGGCGGCGGCCTCCCACGCTTCTTGCACCCGACGGATGTCGTCGCGGTCCATCTCCTTCGGGACATCGGGCGGTGTGTCGGGCACCGTCTCGCTCGCGATCTGGGACGGGCCGAGCGCCGGCAGGCGGCTGTGACGCCGGCCACCGTGCACGCCGGAGTGGTGTAGTTCGATCCCGGCGAGCGCGCCGTGCGCGTGGACCTCGTCGACCATGAGCGACAGGTTGTGGGCGTCCTCGTCGTCCCAGATCGTCGCCGAGGCGTAGGGCTGCTCGTCGGAGTCGGGGGTGACCGGGGCGTACTCGGTGCACACCGCCGCCCAGCCGCCCTCGGCCTTGACGGCGCGGTGGCGGGCCTGGGTGCCCGGTTTGTCGGTGCCGAAGCCCGTGCAGTGCGGCACCTGGTAGAACCGGTTGCGCAACACCTTGGGGCCGATCGCCACCGGCTCGAAGAGGATGTCATGGCGTGGGTCGCGTGGCACGGTGCCCTCCCTCCTGAACGGCGGTTCAGGCTAGCCTGGGCGGGGTGATCCTCGTCGGGACGTGCTCGTGGACGGACCGCACCCTGGTCAACGAGACCGACTGGTACCCGAAGAGGTCGATGTCGGCCGCCGAGCGGCTCGCCTATTACGCTGAGCACTTCCCCCTCGCCGAGGCGGACAGCACCTACTACTTCCCGCCGAGCCCGGCGCTGGCCCGGGGCTGGGCCGAGCGGACGCCGGCCGGCTTCACGATGGACGTGAAGGCGTACTCGCTGCTGACGGGCCATCCCACCAAGGCCGGCTCGCTGTGGCCCGACCTGCGCCCGGAGCCGGCGAAGGGAAACGTCTACGCCCACCACCTCGACCCGGGGGCTCTCGCCGAGGCGTGGGCCCGCTTCGCCGGCGCCCTCCAGCCCCTCGTCGACGCCGGCAAGCTGGGGGCGGTGCTGCTGCAGTACCCGGTGTGGTTCACCGCCAAGGCCACCAACCGGGCCGGGCTCGCCGCCGTTCGAGACCGGTGGCCCCACCTGCCTGTATGCGTCGAGCTCCGCTCGCCGACGTGGTGGTCCGAAGACCGCGACCGCGACAGGACCCTCGGGGTGCTCCGCGACGCCGAGCTCTCCCACGTCGTAGTCGACGCTCCCCCCGCGTCCGGCCTGCCATCGGTGGTCGGCGTCGCCAACCCCGCGTTGGCGGTCGTCAGGTTCCACGGGCGCAACGACGAGACCTGGAAGGGTCGGGCGCAGAGCGCCGCCGAGCGGTTCCGATACCTCTACGACCGCCACGAGCTCGGGGCATGGGTTCCCCGACTGCGGGACCTCGCCGGCGAGGCGCGCTCGGTGCACGCCCTCATGAACAACTGCTACCAGGACTACGGCGTCCGCAACGCCGCCGACCTCGCCGAGCTCCTCGCCGGCTGACCACACGGGACGGCGACGCGCCCACCGTCCACCGGGACCGATGGCGGCTAGCCGGCGGCGCCGAGCGGCACGGTCGGGATGACGTCGGGCACCTCCAGGCGGGTTGCGCCGGCGGCGCGGTCGTCGGCAGCCCGCTGGCTCCGGAGCTCGGCCTCCACCCGGCGGGCGTAGTGGCCGACCTCCTCTGCCCGCTGGCGGGCGTCCCAGCCGAGCAGCGGTGCCATCAGCTCCGCAACCCGGGGGGCAGCCGCCACACCCCTGTCGCTCGCCTCGAAGCTCAGCCTGGTGCGTCGGGCGAGGACGTCCTCGACGTGGCGGGCGCCTTCCGAGGCGACGGCGTAGACGACCTCGGCGCCGAGGTAGCCGCCGGTGCCGCCGCCGGGCAGCGGGGCGGCGAGATCGGGCGAGGCGGCAAGGGCGAGCAGCTCGGGCACGCGCGAGCCGTACCGGCCGAGGAGGTGCTCGACGCTGGCGGAGGGGAGCCCCGAGTCGGCGGCCAGGCGGCCCGCGGCGTTGCGCACCGCCGGCCAGCCGTCAGCACCAAGGAGCGGCACCCGGTCGGTGCAGCTCGGTGGTATCGGGCCGGGCCAGTCGGCGGCGGCGGCGTCGACGGCGTCCCTCGCCATCACCCGGTAGGTGGTGTACTTGCCGCCGGCGACCACGATCAGCCCCGGTGCCGGCACGGCGACGGTGTGCTCGCGCGAGAGCCGGCTGGTTTCGGCGGACTCGCCGGCGAGCAGCGGGCGCAACCCGGCGAAGACCCCCTCGATGTCGTCCCGGGTGAGCGGCGTCACGAGCACGGCGTTGAGTTGCCCGAGGATGTAGTCGATGTCAGCGGCGCTGGCAGCTGGGTGCGCCTTGTCCAGGTCCCAGTCGGTGTCGGTGGTACCAATCAGCCAGTGCGTGGCCCAGGGGATGACGAACAGGACCGAGGTCGCCGTTCGCAAGATGAGCCCGACGTCGCTCTGGATCCGGTCACGGGGCACGACGAGGTGCACGCCCTTCGACGCACGGACCGCCACCGCCGGGGCGCCGGTGGCAAGGCGTTGGACCTCGTCGGTCCACACGCCGGTGGCGTTGATGACGCGCCGGGCTCGGACCTCGACCTCGCGGCCGGACTCGAGGTCACGGATCACGGCGCCGATGACGCGCTGGCCGTGGTGGCACAGGGCGACGGCCTGGACCCGGTTGGCGGCAGCGGCGCCGTAGGCGGCAGCCGTGCGGACGAGGGTCATCGTGTGCCTGGCGTCGTCGACCTGGGCGTCCCAGTAGACCATGCCACCGCGGTGGGTGTCGGGGCGGAGGGCGGGGCACGCCGCGGCGACGCCGACGCGGTCGAGGTGGCGGTGGCGTGGCAAGCCGCGGCCCCATCCGCTGCCGAGGCCCATCGTGTCGTAGAGGACGAGACCGGCAGCCACATAGGGACGCTCCCAGCCGGGGCGGGTCAGCGGGTACAGGAACCTCACCGGGCGTACCAGATGGGGGCAGAGCCGCTCGAGCATGAGACCCCGCTCGCTGAGCGCCTCACGCACCAGGTGGAGCTCGAGGTGCTCGAGGTAGCGCAACCCGCCATGGATCAGCTTGCTCGACCGGCTGGACGTCCCCGACGCCCAGTCGCGGGCCTCGACAACACCGACGGTGAGCCCGCGCGTCGCTGCGTCGACGGCGCAGCCGGCGCCTACGACGCCTCCGCCGACGACCAGGACGTCGAGGTGCTCGTCGGCCATGCGGCCGATGGCGGCGTCCCTGGCAGCCGGGGAAAGAGCGGACGGATCCTTCGAGGGGCGGGGCGGGGTCATGTGCGGTGCTCTCACCCGACGCCACCGGGCACGGCCCATCCGAGTGAGCGTTGGACCGCCTGCTTCCATCGGCGGTAGCGATCCTCCCGCTCGTACTGGTCGAGCGACGGCTCGTAGCGCGCCGCCGTCCGCCGGACGTGCTCGAGCTCGTCGCGATCCTGCCACACGCCCGTGACCAGCCCGGCGGCGAATGCCGCTCCGAGCGAGGTGCTCTCGAGCTGCTCGGGGACGTCCACGGGGATACCGAGCACGTCGGCCTGGAACTGCATGAGGAAGCGGTTGGCGGCGGCCCCCCCGTCGGCGCGCAGCTCGGCCACTCGGATCCCGGACTGGCGCTGCATCGACTCGACGACGTCCCGGGTGAGGTAGGCGATCCCCTCGAGCACGGCCCGGGCGACGTGGGCCCGCCCCGTGCCGCGGGTGATCCCGAGGAGGGTCCCACGGGCGTACGGATCCCATTGCGGTGCTCCGAGACCGGTGAGGGCTGGCACGAACCACACGTCCCCGGTGTCGGGGATGCTACGGGCGAGCTGCTCGGTCTCGGCAGCCGTGCGGATGATGCCGAGCTCGTCGCGCAGCCACTGCACGGCGCTGCCCGTCGCGAAGACCGCCCCTTCCATGGCGTACTGGGTGGGCTCGCCGTCGAGGCTGGCGGCGACGGTCGTGAGCATCGCCGTCTGCTCGCTATGGCGCCGGTTGCCGGTGTGAGACAGCACGAACGACCCTGTGCCGTAGGTGCTCTTGGTCTGGCCGGGGTGGAAGCACGCCTGGGCGAACAGGGCTGCCTGCTGGTCGCCCAGCAGGGCGGCGACGGGCACGCCCCGCAGATCCTCCCAGGTGGTCTCGCCGAAGGCGTGCAGGCTCGGGCGCACCGACGGCAGCACCTCCCGCGGGACATCGAGCTCGGCGAGCAGCTCGTCGTCCCACTCGAGGCGCTCGATGTCGAACAGCATGCTGCGGCTGGCGTTCGTCACGTCGGTGGCGTGCACGCTGCCCCCGGTGAGCCGCCAGAGCAGCCAGGCGTCGACCGTGCCGAAGCAGATCTCCCCCCGCTCCGCCCGCCGGCGCAGCCCGTCGGTGTGGTCGAGCAGCCAGGCGATCTTCGTGCCGGAGAAGTAGGGGTCGATCACCAACCCGGTACGGTCGCGCACGAACCTCTCGAGGCCGCGGGACCGCAGGTCGTCGCAGCGGCGGGCGGTGCGGCGGTCCTGCCAGACGACGGCGTTGGCGACCGGTTCGCCCGTCCGGCGGTCCCACAGCACCACCGTCTCACGCTGGTTGGTGACGCCGACGGCGGCGAGCTCGTCGGGCCGTACGCCGGCGTGCGCCAGGGCCGCACCAGCCATCCTCACCGTCACCCGCCAAAGATCCTCGGGGTCGTGCTCCACCCAGCCGGGCTGGGGGTAGTGCTGCGGGAGCTCCCCATACGCCCGCCCCACGATCCGAGCGTCGCCGTCCAGGACGATCGCCGTGGTGCCCGTCGTGCCCTGGTCGACGGCTAGGACGTGGTTGGCGCGGGTGCCGGCCATGGGCGCGGCAGGTTACCCAACAACATGGCTGGCCCCGGCGGCCACCGTCGAGGTAGTCAGTGTGGTCGTTGTGCTGCACGGCCTGGTGGCCGCAACCCGGTCCGTGACGGTGGTCGTGGCCTATCTCGTGGTCCATGAGGACCGTGTACCCCGGGGGCGGGGCGGCACCCAGCCGGCTGCTGGGCTACTTGAGATCGACGGTGGCACCGGCGCCCTCGAGCTGGGCCTTGGCCTTCTCGGCCTCGTCCTTGCCCACGTTCTCGAGGACAGGCTTGGGTGCAGCGTCGACGAGATCCTTGGCCTCCTTGAGCCCGAGGCTCGTGAGGGCCCGGACCTCCTTGATGACCTGGATCTTCTTGTCGCCGACGGCAGTGAGGACGACGGTGAACTCGTCCTTCTCCTCCTCCGCTGGGGTCTCGGCGGCTCCGCCGGCGCCGGGCACGGCTACGAAGCCGCCGAGCGGCATCGGCGCGGCCGCTGTGACGCCGAAGCGCTCCTCGAAGTCCTTCAGCAGCTCGGACAGCTCGAGGACCGTGAGGTTGGCGATGCTGTCGAGGATCTCTTCCTTGGTGGCCATGGTTGGGCTGCTCCTTGGATAGGGGTCGGTGGACGGTCTCAGCCGGCGGCGGTCTCGCCTGCGGGCTCTTCGGCGGGCTCTTCGGCGGCGACCTGCCCGGCGGTCGCAGGCTCCTCCAGGGCGGCGGACGTCACCGGAGCGGCAGGGGCCTCGCCGGCCGGCGCAGGCTCAGCCTCCTCGCTCAGCTTGTCGCGGAGGGCGGCCAGGCCGTAGGCGAGGTTGCGCGGCAACGCCTGGAGGAGGCTGGCGAACTGCTGCAGCGGCGCGGCGAGGCCGCCGGCGAAGCGGGCGAGCAGCACCTCCCGGGACGGGAGCTCGGCGAGAGCAGTGGTACCGGCCGCGTCGAGGATCTTGTCCCCGAGGACGCCGCCCTTGATCACGAGCAGCTGGTTGCTCCGGCTGTAGTCGCGAAGCGCCTTCGCCACCGCGGCCGGGTCTCCCTTGACGAAGGTGATAGCCGTTGGCCCTCGGAGCATCCAGTCGAGCTCGTGCAAGCCGAGCGAGCGTGTCGCGAGACGGACGAGGGTGTTCTTGTAGACCTTGTAGTCGCCGCCGTTCTTGCGCAACTCCCGCCTCAAGGTGGCGAGGTCCTTCACCTTGAGACCCCGGTATTCGGTGAGGATGACGGCGTCGGACTCGTCTAGGCGCGTCCTGACCTCGTCGACGACAGCCACCTTCTCGGGTCTCGGGTTGTCCATGGGGCCGCCTCCTTGGCGGGTCGGCATCCGCACCACGACACGCGAGCGGGGACCCGGAGGAGGGTGCCTCTCGCCTCGTCTGGCCGGGCCCGGAGGCCCGCTTCAGCGCCCCGCGGGGCGCACCGGATGTCTACGGCTTCTGGCTCGACCGCCGAGGGGCCGGCGGACGGTTCGTCATGGTAGCCCAACCAGTGGGGTGAGAGCCATCCGCCCAGCCCGGGCGGCGAGAGGTCAGGCGTTGGCTTCGTCGTAGGCTCGGCGCACCTCGGCAGGAATCCGTCCCCGCGCGCTGACGGAAAAGCCGTGGTTGCGTGCCCACTCCCGGATGTCCGAGGTGCCGCCGGTGCTCACCGGGCCGCGGCGCGAGCGCGCGGCCGGAGCGGTGGCAACGGACCGGCGCCGGCGGGTGGCACCGTTGGCACCACGCGCCACGCTCATCCAATGCGAGAACAGCTCGGTGACCTCCTCCATGTGCTGCTCGCACAGCTCGAATGCATAGTTGGAGCCGTCGTAGCCGAACGTCACCGTTTGGACGGCCGGCACCTCGTCCTCGTCGAGGTCACACGTCAGCACGACCTGGACCTTCTGCGCCATGATTTCGACCTTTCTGTCCGTCGAGGGTTTGTTTGCTCACGGGCCGGGGGTTGGGGACCGCTTGGGAAGCCGAACGGGCGGCGGGCGGCCGACGGCCTTCAGCGCGTGCGACTGTAATCCTATCGCGCGCGAATGCAAAGCATTCCGGGACGACGCAAGCCAGAAGGTTTGGGGAAAAGGCCGCCCTGCGGAGGAGTGGGAGGCGTCAGACGGAGGCGCTGGCGAGATCCTCGTCGGTCACACGAAGCGCGTTGACATCCACGTCCACGCCGGGACCCATCGTCGAAGAAACAGCCACCGACTTGATGTAGCGGCCCTTCGCCGCCGCCGGCTTTGCCCGGTTGACCTCGTCGATGACCGCTCGGAAATTCTGCATCAGCGCCAGGCGGCTGAAGCTCGCCTTGCCGATCGGCACCTGCACCACGCCCCTCGACCGGGTGTCCGCCCGATATTCGACGCGGCCCCCCTTGAAATCGGTGACCGCCTTGGCGACGTCCGGGGTGACCGTCCCCGTCTTGGGGTTGGGCATCAGCCCGCGGGGCCCGAGCTTGCGTCCGAGCCGCCCGACCTGTCCCATGAGGTCAGGGGTGGCGATGGCGACGTCGAAGTCCATCATCCCGCCGTCGACCGCGGCCACGAGGTCATCGGCACCCACGATGTCAGCGCCAGCAGCGCGAGCGGCCTCCGCCGCTGCACCAGCGGCAAACACGACGACCTTCACGTCCTTGCCGATGCCGGCGGGCAGGGCGACGGTTCCGCGCACCACCTGGTCCGCCTTGCGGGGATCCACTCCGAGCCGCACGGCCAGCTCCACGGTCTCGTCGAACCCGGCGTGCGCCAGGCTCTTCACCAGGTCGAGCGCCTCACCCGGCGCATACGTGCGTTGCCGGTCGAACCGCTTGGCGGCGTCGATGTACTTCTTTCCTCGCTTCGGCACGTGGCCTCCCTCGGGTGTCGGACGGGCGGGGCGAGGTCCTCCCCTGCCTCGTCGCGGTGGTCAGCTGACTTTGATCCCCATGGAGCGGGCGGTCCCCCGGACCTGGGCCTTGGCCGCTTCCAAGTCGTTGGCGTTGAGATCGGGCATCTTGATCTGCGCGATCTCGGCGATCTGATCATCCGTCACCGTGGCAACGGTCTCACGGCCAGTGGTCTTGGCGCCCTTTTCGACGCCGGCAGCCTGGCGCAGCAGCACCGGGGTCGGGGGGGTCTTCAGCACGAAGCTGAAGCTGCGATCGTCGTGGATGGTGATCTCGACGGGGATCACCTGCCCGACGCGGTCCTCGGTCTGGGCGTTGTACTGCTTGACGAAATCCATCGTCTGGACACCGTGGGGGCCGAGGGCCGTGCCGACCGGCGGCGCCGGCGTGGCCTTTCCTGCCGGCAGTTGGATCTTGACGATGGCGACGACACGCCGCTTGGCCATGGTGGCGGACTCCTCTTACAGTTTCGCCACTTGGGCGAACTCGAGCTCGACGGGCGTTTCCCGGCCGAAGATGTTGACGAGCACCTTGAGCTTGAGCTGGTCCTCGTTGATCTCGGCGATGGTGCCAGTGAAGTCGGCGAACGGGCCCTCCTTGACCCGCACCGACTCTCCCGTCTCGTACTCGAGGCGGGGACGGCCCCTGCGCTGGCCTTCGGTCTCGGCCTCGGGCGTCACCGACAGGATGTTCTCCACTTCCTTGCGGGACAGCGGCGTCGGGCGAGCCCCGAGACCGACGAAACCGGTAACCCCGGGCGTGTTGCGCACGACGTACCACGAGTCGTCGTCGAGGTCCATCCGCACCAGGATGTACCCGGGGAAGACCTTCTTCGAGACGACCTGCTTCTTGCCGTTCTTGAACTCGATGACGTCCTCCATGGGGATGACGACCTCGAAGATGCGTCCCTCCATGTTCATCGACGCGATCCGGCTCTCGAGGTTGGACTTCACCTTGTTCTCGTAGCCGGCGTAGCTGTGCACGACGTACCACTTGCCGGGGCGGTCGTAGGGGCTCTCCGGGCGCGCCGGCGCCTCCTCCTCGACCACGCCGGCCGTGGCCTCCTCCTCGGCGCCCTCGGGCGACGGGAGTTGGTTCCCCTCGATCTCCTCGTCCGCCATCAGGGGTTGAAGATGAAGTTGGCGGCGTGCTGGAACCCGACGTCCAAACCGAAGATGAACGCCATCAGGATGGCGAGGGTGATCAGCACGACGGTGGAGTAGTTGAGCGTCTCGGCGCGGGTCGGCCAGGCAACCTTGCGCATCTCCACGTTGACCTCGTGGAGGAACTGGCGGGGCCCGACCCGATGGCGGCTCGGCGCCAGTGCCTCCCGCGCCGTATGGGAGCTGCTCTCCCCGGCCAGGTCCGCGAGCCGGTCCGTCTCCGTCCGCGAGCCTGCGACCGCTACCGATCCGTCCGCGCCGCCGCGGCCGAACGTGCCGTCATCAGGCACCACCTCGCCGTTGTCGTCGCCGCGGCGCTGCATCTGTCGCCGCTGTTGTCGGTTCATGCTCACGGTGCTGACCTTCCAGGAAGCGGAGCAGGGCAGGAGGGACTCGAACCCCCAACCGCCGGTTTTGGAGACCGGTGCTCTGCCAAATTGAGCTACTGCCCTCGGTGGGACGGGTCCTTCCCGCCGATCGAGGATAGCACCGCCCATCCCGGGACCGTCCGGCGGCCCAACCCCCGGCAGCCCGAGGCCCGGCGGGCGGCGACCTCGGGCGAGGGAACCGCTAACTTCCTCCCGTGGCCGACCATGCCAACCCGGGGGACGCCGGCTTCGAGATGGACCGCCGCGACGAGCAGGGCGTCGCTGTCTTCCTCGTCGCCGGCGAGCTCGACCTGGAGACGGCTCCCACCCTGCGCCATCGCCTCCACCAGGCCCTGGACGGGGGCGAGGCGCATCTCGTCGTCGATCTGTCCGAGCTGTCGTTCATTGACTCCACCGGGATAAGCGTCCTCGTCGAGAGCCTGAAGCAGGCTCAGCGGACCGGTGGGAGCCTGGTGTTGCGCAACCCGACCCCCGCCGTCCGCCGGGTCCTCGACATCACCGGCCTGCTCGGAACATTCGGGTTGGACTGATCCACGCCGGCAAGCGGCCAGCCCGGTTGGGCAGGAGGGCGAGCCACCGGTAGGCTCGGCACATGGCATCGACGGGTTCGCTGGCCACCGGGGGCACCGGCACCGCCGTCGCTCGCAACGGGGACCGCCGCCCGGCGGCCGACCGGGCGATGCGTCGGCTGCTGCACGTCCCGGAGCGCCGGCCCGCAAGTGCCGACGCCGCCCACCGGATCTTCAGCGTCGGGATCGTGCTGTCGGCGCTCCGATGCCTCCTCACCTACATCTTCCTTCCGATCCTGGCGCCCCTGCTCGGTGTGGCCGGCGGTGTCGGCCCGAGCGTGGGCATCCCCCTGGCGGTGGTCGCCCTGGGGTTCGACGTGATGGGCATCCGGCGGTTCTGGCTCGCCGACCACCGGTGGCGCTGGACGATGACCGTCGTCTACGTGTTGGTGATGGGCCTGGTCGTGGCCCTCCTCGTCGGGAACCTCGAGACGCTGTTCGGTTGAGCCTGCCCCGGAGCGACGGGCAGGGGCGGCACGTCAGCCGGTCAGCATCCCCGGGCGCCGGCGGGCGGACCAGAGAAGGACTCCCGCCGCGCCGGCGGCGCCTGCGACAGCGGCGACCCCGATCGCCACCCAAGGAGCAGGGGACCAGTGCGCCCGCCGCTGCCCGTCGAGGCCGGCGATGATGTCCGACAGCAACTCGGGGGGCGGCTGGTCACCCGGCGGGCGCAGGGCGTGCAGCGTCCGCAGCATCCGCCGGTAGCGGGCGACGTCCGCCTGGCACCGCAAGCACTGCGCCAGGTGGTCACGAGCGCGCTTGTCGAGGTCCGCCTCGCCGGCCACCCAGGCAGGCAGGAGGCCCCCGACGGCATCGCACTCCCCGACCCGCCGGAGGACCCGGTCAACCAGCGTCGCCATCCCGTCCACGGCCGGCAATAGATTCCTTGAGCCGCCGGCGGGCCCGGTGCAGTCGCACCTTGGCCGCCGCCTCGGAGATGCCGAGCTGCTCCGCTATGGCCTGATGGGGCAGGTCATAGATGTCCCGGAGCACGATCACAGTCCGCAGGCGGGGCGGGAGCTCGGCGAGCGACGCGGTCATGGCGGCGCGGTCGGACTGGCTGGCGGCACGCCATTCCGGGTCACGCTCGGGGCGGGCGTCGGCGACAGCCAGCTCGTCGCTCAACGGAACGGTCGCCGACCTCCGGCGCCTGGAGAGCAGGGTCGAGGCACAGTTGGCGGTGATGCGGTACAGCCACGTGGTGAACTGGGCATCGCCACGGAACCGCCCGAGACCCCGCTGGGCTCGCAAGTACGCCTCTTGCACCACGTCCCGTGCGTCCTCCTCGTTGCCGGTGAGACGGAGCGCCAGCGTGTAGGCATCGGGGTAGGTGGCCCGCACCAGCTCTTCCAGGGCGCCGATGTCGCCCTGCCGGGCAGCCACCACGAGGACGGTGAGGTCCCCGCCGGAGCCAGCGAGATCCGAGCGGCGCCGCCGCCGGCGGCGGGCTCCCGGCGCGACACCTACCGGCGTGGCCACTCCCGCCGTGGCCACTCCTGCCGTCGTGGCGACGGCAGGCGTTGCGTCTGGCGGTGCCGGGGCGGATGCGGTCGACGCGTTCACCGGCTAGCGGGTCTCCCGGTGGACGGTGTGCTGCCGGTCCCACCTGCAGTACTTCTTCATCTCCAGGCGCTCGCGGTCGTTGGTCTTGTTCTTCATCGTGATGTAGTTACGACGCTTGCAGACGTCACAGGCGAGGGTGATCTTGACTCGCTTCTCGTTCTTGGGCACGGATGCTGCTCCTCGGTGCGAGATGGTAGCGGCGGTCGGACTCGAACCGACGACAACTCGATTATGAGCCGAGTGCTCTGACCGACTGAGCTACGCCGCCGAGCCCCTTGTCGGAATCGAACCGACGACACCAGCCTTACCATGGCTGTGCTCTGCCGACTGAGCTAAAGGGGCGTTTGGTGCTGCTTCGGTGTCGCTCGGGGCTGCGCCCGCGGGCGCAGCCCCGGCCATCCTACCTGCGCCGCCAGGACACCGCAGGTGGTGGGCGGGCTACCGTTGCCCGGATGCAAGTCCGGCCGGTGACGAGGGACGACGCCGAAGCGATACGGGCGATCTACAACCGCGAGGTCGTCGGCTCGACGGTCACCTTCGACCTCGTTCCCCGCACGCTCGACGAGCAGCTGCAGTGGGTCGACGAGCACAGCGGCGCCCACCCGGCGATCGTCGCCGTCGACGGAGACGATCGCGTGCGGGGTTTCGCCTCGCTCTCCCCCTACCGAGCACGGCCGGCGTACCGGACGACCGTCGAGGACTCCGTCTACGTCGAGCGGGACTCCCGCGGGACGGGTGTGGGGCGCCTCCTACTGTCGGAGGTCGTCGCCCTGGCCGGCTCCCACGGCTTCCACGCCATCATGGCTCGCGTCGTCGGCAACCACGAGGCGTCCATCCGCCTGCACCATGGTTGCGGCTTCGAGCTCGTCGGCGTGGAGCGGGAGGTGGGACGGAAGTTCGGCACGTGGCTCGATGTCGCCCTGATGCAGCGTCTCGTCCGTGACCCGCCCCCGACCAGAGCGGAGCCGTAGCCGTCGAAGGTCGGTGCGCAGGTGGAGCTCGGTGCAAAGGGACGGCCTTTGTGCCTCCTGTGCACCGAGCCCCCCGAGCGCACCCTGCCCCCGCCGGCGGGAGGGGGAAGGCGACCGGGGCGGGAAGGGGGTAGGGAGGCGGCCGCAGGTGGGGGTGATCGCCGGCTCAGCGAGGCGGGCGCAGGGCACCCTCCTGTACGACGGTGATGGCGAGGCGCCCGTCCACGCCGAACATGTGCCCGAGCGCCAGCCCCCTCCCGTCCCCGCTCGACGGCGACGCCTGGGCGTAGAGGATCCACTCGTCGACCCGGAACGGCCGGTGGAACCACATGGCGTGGTCGAGGCTCGCCACAAACCCGGGGAGCGTCACCGGCCGTCCGGCTGCCATCGCCTCGCTCGCCCACGACTCCATGGCGACGGAGAGCAACGTCAGGTCGGAGGCGTAGGCGGCGACGCAGTCGTGCAACGTCGGGTCGTCGCCGAGAGCCCCGATCGTCCGGAACCACAGCAGCCGGGTGTAGCCGCCCACGGATGGCGCTACGCGCATCTCGAAGGGAAGCGACGGCGACGGGAGCGGGTCCTCGGACTGGCCGGCGGCTCGCCCCCACAGGCCGAAGCCCTCCCACGGGGCCGACTCCTCCGGCGCCGCCACCCCGTCCGGGAAGGGGATCTGACGGTCGTAACCGGCTTCGGGGCAGTGGAACGACGCCTGCAGGTTGAAGATCGCCCGCCCCCCCTGGACCCCGACCACCCGGCGAGTCGCATAGGTGCGGCCGTCGCGGATCGGATCCACCTCGTAGACGACAGGCGCGGCCGGGTCCCCGGCCTGCAGGAAGTAGGCGTGCAGGCTGTGGACCGACTTGTCGGGAACGCTGCGGCTGGCGGCGACGAGCGCCTGGGCGGCCACCTGGCCTCCGAAGATCCGGACCAGGCTCGTGGGCGGGCTCTTACCGCGGAAGAGGAGGTGGTCGATCGTCTCCAGGTCAAGGGCGTCGAGCAGCACGGCCAGGGGGGCCGGCGTCGGTCCCGCCCGCCAGTCAGTCGCCACGGCCGTCGGGATGCGCCGAGTGCCACGCCCATGCCGAGGCGAGGATGTCCGCCAACCCGTGGCGGGGGCTCCAGCCGAGGAGCTCGGCCGCCCGGCGGTTGTCGGCGACCAGGGCCACCGGGTCCCCGGGCCGGCGGCCCACGAATTGGTGCGGCACCGGGTGGCCGCTCGCCGCCTCGGCCGCCGCCAGGACCTCGAGCACCGAGGAGCCGACGCCGGTACCGAGGTTGACGACGGTGGTCCCACCCCCGGCTTCGAGGTGCTCGAGGGCGGCGAGGTGGGCTTCGGCCAGGTCGAGCACGTGCACGTAGTCCCGGATGGCCGTCCCGTCGGCGGTCGGGTAGTCGGTGCCGAACACCTGCAGCGGAGGGCGCCTCCCGAGCAGGGCCTTCATGGCGAGGGGCACCAGGTTGGTGGTGACGGTCCAGTCCTCCCCGAGCGACCCGTCCGGCCAGGCGCCGGCGGCGTTGAAGTAGCGCAGGCTGACGGAGCGCAAGCTGACGGAGCGCACGCCGACGGAGCGCAGGCTGACGGAGCGCACGCCGACGGTTTGGCCCATCCAGGCGAGCATGCGCTCGACGAGCGCCTTGCTCTCGCCGTAGGGGTTCTCGGGCCGCACGCCGGCTCCCTCGGTGACCGGGATGACGTCGGGCGTGCCGTACACGGCCGCCGACGACGAGAAGACCAGGCGGTCCACGCCGGCTCGGGCGAGTGCTTCGAGCAGTCCCGCCGTCGCCCCGACGTTGTTGCGGAAATACCTCGCCGGCTGGTCCATCGATTCGCCGGCGGCCTTGTACCCCGCGAAGTGCACCACGGCGTCGACACCGAAATCGCGGCACAACTCCGCGACCGCCGCTTGGTCGGCGACGTCGGCCTGCACGAGCGGGACGCCGCTGACCGCCGAGGGATGACCCTGCTCGAGTGAATCGAGTACGACGACCTGCCGTCCCCGCTCCCTGAGCAGCCGGACGGTGACGGAGCCGATGTAGCCGGCGCCGCCGGTCACGAGGATCGTCATCCCGGTCAGTCTGGCCGATCCACGCGTCGCCCGGGACGGGGCGTCACCGACGTTCGTTATCCTCCGCCGCCCGCCTGCCGATGGTCCTTCGCGAGTGCCGCCGGCAGGTCCGGCTGCCACGGAGGCCGATTGGTGCAGACCGAACAACCCCCGATCCAGAAGGAGAACCGGGCCGACGTCCTGCCGACGGCGGTGCGCCGGCAGTGGATCACGCGCATGCTGAGCGTGGTTCGCCGCCTCGGCACGGCCGGCGACCTGCGGGAGACGCTGCAGATGATCGCCGAGGGTGTCGTCGAGGTCCTAGAGTTCGGGGCAGCATCGCTCAACGTCGTGCAGCCGGGCGGCGACATGCGGGTGGAGGCAGTGGCTGGACCGCCTGCCCTCGCCGACGCCCTGCTCGGAACGGTCGGGACGCGGGAGGTGTGGCGCCGCATGCTCGACAGGTGCGACCACTGGGGTGAGCTGCTCTACCTGCCCGCCGACCGCCAACCAGTCGACGAGGAGCTCGCCAGCTGGACCCCGCCTCGGGGCCGGAGCGAGGGGCCCTGGGCGTGGGACGTCGACGACAGCCTCTTCGCCCCGCTCCGCGACCAGACCGGTGCGCTGATCGGGGTTCTGTGCGTTGACGCCCCCGCCAGCGGGCTGAAGCCGGACATGGAGCAGCGGACGCTGCTCGAGCTGTTCGCCGCCGAGGCCGCCAACGCGCTCGTAGACGCAGCCCGGCGGGCCCACCTGGAGGACAGGGAGGGCATGCTGCGGAAGGTGTTCACCGACGTCCCTGTGCCCATGCTGATCTGCGACCCGGACCTGGCGGCGCTCCAGGTCAACACCGCGCTGCGCCGCCTGGCCGCCGTGGCCGACGACGGCGTCGTCCCCGACCTCGGGAAGCTCGTGCCCGAGGCGGAGATGGCGGTCCTGACATCGGCGTGCCGTGCCGTCGCCGACGGCAAGAGCGGGACGCTCACTGTCGAGCACCGGCTGGTCCGACACGACCGCCGCTCCCGCTGGGTACGCTCGACGGTGTCACGCATCGGGACCGAGCTCGGCCGGTCGCGCCTCATCATGCGACTCCAGGACGTCACCGAGGACCGCCAAGCCCTCGAGGAGCTGCGCCACCTCGCCGACCACGACGCCCTGACCGGCCTGCCCAACCGGCGTATCGCCCGCCGGCGCCTCGATCACCTCCTCGCCCGACGCAACCCGGAGGAGCTGGTCGCCGTGCTGTACTGCGACCTCGACGGGTTCAAGGCCGTCAACGATCGCTTCGGGCATTGCGCCGGCGACGAGTTGCTCACCCTCGTGACCAGCCGGCTCAACCGCGTCATCCGCCCACCCGACCTGCTCTGCCGGGAGGGGGGCGACGAGTTCGTCGTGGTCGCCGCCACCACCGCCCTCAGTTCCAACCCCGAGGCCATCGCCCAACGCTGCATCGACGCCCTCCGGGCGCCGTTCTCCCTTCGCTGCGGCCAAGCCCAGATCGGGCTCAGCGTGGGCATCGCCGTAGGGCGTGATCAGGGGGCGACCGCCGCCGAGCTGCTGCAGGCGGCCGACTCAGCCCTCTACGAGGCCAAGTACGCCGGCCGCAACCGCTGGGCCTTCGCTTCCTGAACCAAAGCTGGTGACCGCAGGGCCTCGGGGTTACCCTCCCCCCGTCGGGGGGAAGCTCGGACGGGTCGGCAATGGCGGCGGCTTCGGGGACACGCTGCGCACGGGCTGCTCGACCGGGTCCAAGTCGCCCTCCGCGAGCACATGCTCTACGAGGAGCGGGAGATCCTGCCTCGCCTGCGGGTCGGGATGGACGAGGAGCTACCGGCCAAGGTCGGCATGTTGCTGGAGCACGCCCGGTCGCTGGCGCCGACGCGCCCACGCCCCTGAGGCCACCTTGACCCGGGCTGCTGAAGCTTTCCGCCCCGCTCGTCGGCCGCACGGATCGGGTTCGCGACTGCTCGGCAGGCGGTGGCACGCGGGCGGGGCGTGAGGCCGCCCAACCAAGTGGCTGAGGACCCAGTTTCACCACGAAGAGTGGTGGATGGAGAAGAGGCCCCGACGACCTTTGGAATCGCGTTGTCGTCAGACGACGACGCGCTTCCAAAGTTCGCGAGCGGGCGGGCTGAGCCACCGCGGGGCGTGGTGAAGCGGGCGTTCACACACCCTGCGCCGCCAGGCGATGAGACCCCCCGGCCTGCTGGGCCTAGCTGCCCTGCCTGGGCCCGCTCGCCGGGGCCCCTCGGCTGCCGCCTCCGTCCGAGCACGCCCCGGGCGCCTGCGCCTGAACCTGCACCTCATGCAGGCCGAGCCGGCGACTTACGAGCCGCCGGCAGGACGTCGAGATCGGCGAGGACTTCGAGGAAACGTCGTCCAGCCCCGCTGGAGTCAACTCGAGCAGGGCAGCGGAGCTCGGGATCCTCCAGGCAGGCCGCCACCGCCCGGGTCAGCGTCGGTGGGTCCGGCTGGCTCACAGCGGCGCCGCCCATCTCGAGCTCATGTGCCAGGTTCTCCCGGCCGTGACCGGGCACGACGTCGAGCAGGATCAGGCCGCGGCCCACGGCGCGGGCCTCGTGGCAGGTCATACCCGCCGTGGTGACGACCAGGTCGGACGCCGCCATCAGCTCCGCCACGTTGGTGCGGTAGCCGAGGGGATGGAGCCCCGGCCGGTGCCGGGCGGCAGCCCGAAGCTCGTGCAGCAGGCGAGCATTGCGGCCGGCAACGGCGAGCACGTGGCGGCCGGCGTCGGCGAGCATCGCGGCGACGCCGACCACCGGGGCGAGTCCCCACGCCCCGCCCATGATCAGCACGACGTCGGCCCCTGGCGGCAATCCCAGGGCTTCCCGCGCGTCGGCTCGGCTCGGAGGGTCGCCGAACTCGGCGCGCAACGGCGGGTCGAGGATCTCCACGGGAGCCTCCGGCCAGTACCGCCTCACCGAGGCCGCCCCGAGCCGTGAAGTGACGAGGAACAGGTCCGTGTTGTCGCGGACCCACATGCGATGGGCGGTGGCATCGGGGAGGAAGACCACGGTGCGGCGGCAGAGGCCGGTGTCCTTCAGGCGCGAGGCGACCCCCGCTGCCGTGGCGAATACGGCGAGGGCGATGTCGATGGGTGGGTCCCCGAGCCCGACCTCCAGTTCCCGGGCGACGGCCGGCACCGCCCGGCGGACTCCGGCAAGCTCAGCGGCGGAGGCGAGGGCGGCGCCGTCCCGGAGCTGGCTGAAGTGGAAGGCGTCGTAGAGCGGCGTCACACCTAGGAGCGTTCGAAAGACCAGATCGGCGGCGCGGGCCGCTCCGGTGCCGCGCCCGAGCGATCCCATGACGTCGATGGTGTGGGTGCGCATGCCGGCGTCGTCGAGCACGGCGGCGCAGGCCGCAGCCAGCGAGTCGTGGCCCCCGCCGATCGAGCCGGTGAGCAGAGCGGCGGTTGCCCCCGGATCCTGGGCTGCCTCGTCGGTCTTGGTGTCGGCGGCGGCCGATCGGCAGCTTGCGCCGCGCCGGAGAGCGGAGCGCCGGAGAGCGGAGCGCCGGTTGCCAAGCGCTGTGTCAGTCCGGCCTGTGGAGGTCAACAAGGGGATGGGGTCACCTTCCGGGGTCGAGGAGCGAGGAGACGACCTCCCGGTCCCTACCCGGGGCGTTCCGGCCGCATCCGTGGCCAGAGGAGCTCGAACCCGGTAGAAAAGGGCGGAATGGTGCGGGGCACTCCCGTTCCGGGTAACTTGGCCCGCACAGCACCGACGAGACGCCTTGCCAGCCGCTGCCGACCGCCAGCGCTCGGCATGGACGGTCAGCTGGTCAGGAGGAATGTTTGGTGGCGTGCGGGAGGTGACGAGCATCGGCAGCTGGTCGCGTGCCTTCCCGCGAGCCCACCGCTCGGTCTCCGACGCACGCCGCGCCGTCACGGAGAAGCTGACGAGCGACGGCTACGACGATCTGGTGTCCGCCGCCCAACTCGTCGTGAGCGAGCTCGTCGCCAACGCCGTGCTCCACGCCGACAGTGAGGTCACCGTCGGCCTGCACCCGATCAGGGATGGCGTGCGGGTGAGCGTTGCCGACGAGAGTCAGATCCTCCCAGTCGCCGTGCTCGCCACGGAGTCGGCCATGACAGGGCGGGGCATGCAGCTCGTGCAGCATGTGGCAGCCCGTCTCGGCGCGACGGCCACCGCCAACGGGAAGCGAGTGTGGGCGGACCTCGTGCGCGGTTGGGAGCCGACGAAACCGTCGGACGGGGACCCTCTCTCGAGATGGTCCGACGATTGGCCGGAGGAACCAGCGGACGTCCCTCGCTACCACGTGGAGCTCGGCAACGTTCCGGTCGACTTCCTCCTCGGCGCCGACGCGCACGTCGACAACCTCGTCCGGGAGCTGACGCTGGCGTCCGCTGGTGCCGACGAGGGCATGACCGCCCGGATACCTCCCGGTCTGGCCCAGCTCGTCGAGTCGGTGGTCAACCGCTTCGCCGATGCCCGCCTCTCCATCAAGAGGCAGGCACTCGCGGCGGCGCGAGAGCAACTCCCCCAGGTGACCCTTCGGTTGCGCCTCGGCGCCGACGCTGCCGACGCCGCCGAGGAATACCTCGCCGGCCTGGACGAGGCCGACACCTATTGCCGTGCGGCCCGCCTGCTGACGCTGGCCTCGCCGGCGAGTCACCGTCTCTTCCGGAGGTGGTACATCACCGAGCTGGTGCAGCAACTGCGCGAAGTGACACGAGGAGGGACACCCCATCGATCCCGGAGTTTCGAGCAGTGCCTGGTGGAGGAGATCGACCGCCTCTCGCACCTGCACGCGCCGTAGGCCGTAGCGGAGCGCTCCGCCCGGCCGCCAGCCGCGAGCCTCTCGCCGCACCCGAGGTCGAGCACGCCGCGGTGCTGCGGCGGTTGAAGCGCACGAGACCTCGGTCGCAACTGGTCCCGGAGGCTCGCTCTCTCGGCGCGGACCCCTTCGACACCTCACGTCCCATCACGACGATCACCGGTGCTGCGCCTTCCGCCGGCGCCATCGCCGACGCGGTCGAAGCGGCCGTGCTGCGCCACGCCAGTCCCAGCCGCCGCGACGACCTGGCCATCCTGGCCCTGGGTGCCCGGAAGGGTCGGACCCTCCGAGCGCCGGTGGTCAGGGGTCGGGTTGGGCGCAGGACCCCAGAGGCGGGCCGTCAGACCTGACGCCCTCGCAATGGGTCGGCTGACGGCCAGGCGTATGGCGACCTCGCTTCCGACCACGAGCAGGTGATGCCTGGCCCGGGTCACGGCGGTGTACATCAGCTCCCGGGTGAGGAGACGGGAACCAGGAGGCGGCAGCACGAGGGCGACCCGGTCGAACTCGGAGCCCTGGCTCTTGTGGACGGTCATGGCGTACACCGTTTCGACCTGGGCGAGCCGCCCTGGCCGGACGGGTTGCGTGCGGCCCTCGAACGCCACCACCAGCTCGGATCCCCGCACCGGGCCGGCCCCCCCTCCCGCCACCACGACCCCCGCGTCGCCGTTGAACAAGCGCAAGCCGTAGTCGTTCGTGGTGAGCATCACGGGCCGCCCCGCGTACCACGTCCCCTCCGCTGCGATGGCCGGCTCTCGTTGGACGACCCAGGACACCACCCGGGCGTTCCAGGTCCCGGCGCCTGCCTCGCCCTCGCGGTGAGCGCAGAGAAGCCGGCCACCGCGCATGGCCTCCAGCGCAGCCACACTGTCACCGCTGCGAGCGGCCTCCACCATGGGCCACGCCCATCCGAGCGTCAGGTCGCGCAGCTCTCCGAGGGCGTCGTCACCGGCGACAGCCGGATCCACGTCGATCCAGTCCAGAGGGCCCTCACCGAGGAGGCGGATGACATCGTCACCGTGTCCAGCTCGCACGGCGGTGGCGAGATCGGTGAGCGCTCCGCCGAAGCGATGGTTGGTCGAGAGCACGGCAATGGACCGACCGATCGCCGGCTCGTCGGGCACCTCCCCGCCGGCGCCGGCACCCGGACCGTCCCCGCCGGCGCCGGCACCCGGACCGTCCCCGCCGGCGACCAGGGCCGGGCCGACCACATCGGCGAGCACCGCCCCCGCCTCCACCGACACGAGCTGGTCAGGATCACCGACGAGCACCAGGCGCGCGTCTGGGCGAACCGCTTCGAGCAGCCGGGCCATCATGCCCAGGGAGACCATCGAGGCCTCGTCGACGACGATGACATCGTGGGGGAGTCGGAGCCCTCGGTGGTAGCGGAATCGGCTCGACGAGCCCGGCCGGTACCCGAGGAGCCGGTGCAAGGTGAGCCCCGGCGTGGAGGCGAGCCGGACACGGGTGGAAGGTGGGATGTCGAGCCTGAGGGCCTCGGAGCGCACGGCCTCCTCCAGGCGGGCTGCAGCCTTGCCGGTCGGTGCGCTCAACCCGATGAGCGGCGGTCGGGCGTCACCATGGTCGGCCTGGAGGTGGAGGAGTGCCAGCAGGCGGGCGACCGTTGTCGTCTTCCCGGTTCCCGGGCCGCCGACGAGGACCGTGAGGAGCCGCCCGGCCGCCAGCCGAGCCGCCCGGCGCTGGTCCCCGTCGTCGGGGAAGAGGCGCTCGAGCGCCCCGCCCGACCTGCTCCCGAGCAGGTCCGTCACTGCCGCCGAACGTTCCACCAGCTCTCCGGCCACCGCCAGCTCGTCGCGCCAGTACCGGTCCAGGTACAGCACCGAACCGGCCAGTCGGAGGGGGCGGCGCTGCTCGGATCCCTCGCCGGCCACGAGTTGGCTGGCGGCGACGCGGTCGACCCATGTCGACGGTTGGGGCCACGGGAGGGTCGAGACGTCGAGGTCGTCACCAAGGTCGCCGGCCGCGACATCCCGCACGCCCAGCAGATCCACTGCGACATGGCCGACGCGGGGAGCCCGGACCGCCAGGGCGGCGGCCAACGCGACCACCTCGTCGGTTTCACCGGCCAGGCGTTGGAGGGTGGCGGCCACGTGCACGTCGGCGGCGGCGAGCACACCACTTCGGTGGAGCACGACGAGCAGCCCCTGCCCGTCGATCGCCGGGCGGTGCCCCGCGGGTGCCCAGCCGGAGACGACGGAGACGCCGGAGGGATCGGACCTCATCGCACGCCACGGTCGAACAGGTCGGAGATGTCGACCACCAACTGCGGCGGGGGCGCCCAGGTGAAGACACCGCACGGATGCCCGTCGACCACGGGTGTGCCAGGACCGACCATCCCTCGGAGGAAGAGGTACAGCGCTCCGCCGAGGTGGCGGTACGGGTCGTAGGAGGCCAGGCGCCACCGCAGGTAGCGGTGCAGGGCGACAAGGTACAGGAGTGCCTGCAGCGGGTAGTGCTGGCGCTGCATCTCGGCGTCGAGCGCGCAACGACGGTAGTGCCAGGGTGTGAGCGTCTCGTCCGCCGTGGCAAGCCAGTTGGTCTTGTAGTCGGCGACGAACCAGAGCTGCGTGCCGTCCGCCATCCGGCGGCGGAGCACCAGGTCGAGGCTGCCCGTCAGGTATCCCCGCAGCGTGGCGGCCAGTAGCGGGTCAGCGAGCCGCCGGTCATAACCCTGCAGCACCTCGCCGTCGGGCAGGTGTCGCCGGAGGACCCGGGCGACGTCCCCCGTGCGAATCACCCCGTGCGGGCGGTCGCCTCCCGCCATGGGCAGCTCGAAGGCCAGCTCGTCCAGGCGGTCCGCCCGCTGCACGTCCCGGAGCGCCGAAACCCCCAGGGCGCCCCCGAGCGGCGTGGCCAGTGCCGCTGCCAGCCCGGTGGCGAGGGCAGACGGGTCGCCGCCGACGAGGCCGCCCGGGTCGGCACGGGCTGCCTCGCGGGTGAAGGCGGCCTGCAGGTCGGGCTCGCCGAAGTCCACCGCTTCCAAGAGCCGGTGCACGAGGGTGCCCACCTCCCGACCTCGCGGCACGCCCGCCAGGGGGCAGGCGGGCCCTTCCCCGGGAGGGGAGGCCACCGCCTCCTCCCGACCAGCCAAGTAGCGGGCCGTCCCCAAACCGCCGGCCGGCTCGTCGCCGACCCCCGGATCCTCCGGTTCGCTGCCGACCCTGGCGTCGTGGGCCGCCGACACGATGCTGCTGTACGAGGCGCGCCGCCAGTCGGCATCGAGCTCACGACTCCACGGAGCGACGGCCAGCTCCGCGACGGTCGACGGGACGCCCTGGACGCTTCCCGCGCCGGACGACGACGGCACCGAGCCGAGGAGCCGGGAGCCGTTCGGGCCGGCGGTCTCGACGACCAGCAGGCCCGGTGCTCTCGCCGCCAGGCGCTCGAGGGCGGAGCGGATCCGCCGCTCGTCGGGTTCGCCACTCGGCCCGAGACCGACCTCGCCGTCAGCGGCGCGAGCGACGAGGAGCCGCCCGAGCGGCGAGGTGCGGCAGCCGTGGGCACGGGCCCACCACAACACCACCTGGTGGCGCGCCCGCGTCAACGCCACGTAGAGGATGCGGAGGTCTTCTCCCCGTTGCTCGACGAGGGCAGCCATCAGATGCCGCCGGTATTCCGCCCAGCGGTCGCGGTCGGGCGCGCCGACGTCGAGGAACCGTTGCTCGGGACGCCCCCCGCTGCCGGCACCGTCTCCAGACGAGGCGCTGGAGGGGTCGTGGAACAGCACCGGCGCCTGGGCGCGCTCTCCCCCGCCGCCGGGATCCCAGAGGTAGGGACAGTGAACGATGCCGAACTCCAATCCCTTGGCCCGGTGCACGGTGAGGACCTGCACGGCATCGGCGTCGGAGTCGAGGCGACGGCTCCGCTCCTCCGGCTGGATGCGGTCGTCATCGGCGTCGGCGAGGCGTGCCGCGAGCCAGCCTCGCAGCGCCGGGCCGCCCAACTGGGAGCGCACGGACTCGGCATGCAAGAGCTCGGCAACGTGCTGCAGGTCCGTGAGCATGCGCTCGCCACCTTCCACAGCGAGGAGCCGCGCCGGCAACTGCTCCTCGGCGATGACCGCCCGGTGGAGGGCCGCAACGCCCCGGTTGGCAAGGACGACAGCCCAACGATGGGCGCGGTCGTGGACGTCCTCCCACCGCCGCTCGTCGGCGGTGGCCACCTCCCGAGCTGTCATCCCGACGAACGACGACAAACCCAGCGCGACGATGCGGGACCGCACCGCCGGCTCCTGGGCGGCGTCGAGCAGGCGTAGCCAGTCACGCGCCGCCTCCGTGGCGAACACGTTCTCGAGGCCGGCGACCACGGCCGGGACGCGTGCGGACCGGAGGGCGTCGCGGACGTGCAGGGCCTGCTGGTTCGTGCGGGTGAGCACGGCGACGTCACGGGCTTCGACAGCCCGGCGCCGGCCACGCTCCACGATGGTCGCCGCCGAGCCCAGGAGCGCCGCCACGTCCCCGGCGACGTCGCGGGCGATCCACTCGACCGCCGACGACTTCTCGTGCAGTTGCTTGGCGTCCGTCTTGCGGATGTCCGGCGCGCGGTCCGGGACGACCCGAACCCGGACCGGGGCAGGATGAGCTGCGCCTTCCAGGGTTGGGAGCCGGCGCTCCGGCGGCGCACTCACCGGTCGGAAGGGGATCTCCCGGTGGCCGAGCAGGGTCGGGCTCAACAGCGCGGCGGTGGCGTCGAGGAGGGGCTGGTCCGACCGCCAGTTGGTATCGAGGCTGAGGCGTTGCGCGTCCCGGTTGGCCGCCAGGTAGGCGTACACGTCCGCGCCCCGGAAGGCGTAGATCGCCTGCTTGGGGTCACCGATGAGCACCAGCGTCGCGGCGGACTCGCCAAACGCCTGCTGCAGGACGCGCCACTGCACCGGGTCGGTGTCCTGGAACTCGTCGACCAGGACCACCCGGTATCGGCACCGGAGCCGGTCGCACGCCGCCGGGCCGCGCTCGTGGTGCTCGAGGGTGCGCGAGAGCCGCTCGAGGAGCTGGTCGTAGGTGAGGAGGTTCTCCTCCTGCAGCCGGCGCAGCACCTCCACCCGTGCCCTCGACGCCAAGCGGCTCAGCAGGGCTCCGTCGGTTGGCGCCGGGACGACCTCGGCATCGGGGTTGGCAACGGCGGCCCGTGCCGCCGCCCGAGCGGCACTGAGCCCGAACCCCGGCCGGCCGTGCAGCCGGGCATGGCGGAGGTAGAGGTCGGAGACGACCTCGTCGACGAGGTCCGTGGGATCCTCGAGCAGGGTCGCCCCGACGTCCACGTCGCCGGCCGACCCGAGGCCGCTCAGTACGAGCTGGCAGAACCCGTGCGTGGTCGTGATCGTCACCGCGTCGAACCCGGCCAGGGCGTCGGCGAGTCGCTGGTGGCGCACGGCGACCTCGCCGGCGGGGCCGGAGAGGAGCTGGGCGACGAGCTCGTCGCCACGACCCGCGACTCCCTGGGCGACGGGGACGTCGCCGGCGGTGCCGGCGCCCGGGCACCCGGCGGCGAGCGCCTGCCCGAGGGTGGCCTCCGCAGTGGACACCCGCTGGCGGATCCGCTCGCGCAGCTCGCCGGTTGCCATGCGGGTGAAGGTCACAGCGAGGAGATGGTCGGGGTCGAGGCCTTCGGCGAGGAAGCGGGTCACCAAGCCGGCGAGCGTCGCCGTCTTGCCGGTGCCGGCGCTCGCCTCGATCACAGTCGTGCCCGGTCCCGGCAGGGGGTCGGAGAAGGAGAAGGGCCGGGTGGCAGCGGTTGGGGCGTCTGCCATCGTCTCAGCCGCCCACCGCCAGGTGGCCGACGTCGCCGCAGACCTCCGCAGCGAGGACGTCGTCCCACAACCGGCGTGCCAGGCAGCCGAACCTCGTCGGCTCGCCAGCCCAGGCCCCACCGCGCTCGTGCTCCGGCGGCACCTCGCCCAAGCGGTCGCGCAAGCGAGGGTGCGCCCCCCAGACGCGGTGGTGTTCGGGGTCGTCCTGCTCGCCGGCGAAACCTCGGCTGCCCTTCCAGCACTCCTCCGCTGCGCGCAGGGCGTCGTCGGCGCCTGCTCCGAGATGCCGGGCCGCCGCCCACGCCGCCGAGGTCGCGCAGAACAGGGGCAGCGGTTCCCGCATGCCGTGGTCACGCAACTCGACGAGGGCACGCAACGAGTGAAGCGCCGCAACCTGGTGCGCGTCGGCGTCGACGGCCAGCGGTCGCAGCACTGCCATCGACGGAGGTCTGTGGGACGTGGGGCCGCGACCGATCGTGATGGCGCACACGCCACGATCGGGCCGCGCCGCCGACAGAGCGAGGAACCTCACCCACGCCGCCAGGCGGTGCTTCGGGGCGAGCCGGGAGTAGCTGCAGGCCAGGATGGCGCCGCCGCGCAGGTTCGGCACCGTGCCGATCAGCGAACGGCCGCCAGGCAGGACGACGTGGACTTCCGATGATTGCCCCGGGAAGGGGAGGCCGAGTGCTGCCACCCCGTCGAGCAGGGCTTGGACCAGAGGGCGTACCACGTCGAGGACCTCGTCCGCGAGCCGACCGGGCGGCAGGAGGCCCCGTCCCCGCTCGACCGCTTCCGCCACCGGGAGAGGCACGCCGGCGAGGCAGGCGTCGAGCATGCGGTTGCCGACACCCCACCGCTCGAGCGGATCGAGCTCGATGGGCAGCGTGTCGAGCAGGCCGGACTCACGCTCGCCGGCGAACAGGCCGAGTCGGGTGCGCAGGAAGGACCGCACCGGGTGCTCGACGAAGCGGATCAGGTCCTCGAGCTGGACGACGGGCTCGTCCAGCGCCGGCAGGCGGCCGTCCAACCAGGCGGGAGGAGCGCAGCGCTTCGTCGATGAGGCCGCTCCGGCCAGGTCGACCCGATCGAAGCCCCACAGCCGGCCTGCCAGCCACCCATGCCCGGCAGGAGCGAGGCCACCGGGCCGGAAGTTGCGCTGGTCGAAGGCCTGCAAAGGGTGCTGCACGACCAGCGCGTCGCGCGCCCGCCGGCCATCGGCCGCCCGGAAGGTGGCGTCGAGGACGTCGAGCAGCTCGGCAACGGGCACGGCGGGAGCCAGCGGCCTATTGGTCCGCTCGTCGCGACCGGCGTAGGTGATCACCAGGTGGTCGGTCGCCGAGAGCACGGCGTCGAGGAGCAGCTGGCGGTCCTCGGACCGTGGGTCGCGGTCGCCGACCAGGGGCCGGGCAGCAAGGAGGTCGTCCCCGTCCGACTGCGGGCGGCGCGGGAACGCACCGTCGTCGAGCCCGAGCAGCACGACGACGCGGTGGGGCACCGACCGCATCGGGACGAGGGTGCAGATGGTCAGGTCGCCGGTGCGGAAGTTGGCGCGTGTCGGCCGGCCCTGCAGGCGGGAGCCCAGGAGGGCCCGGACCTCGGCCAGGCCGACGACTCCGCCGGCCCCCCCCGCACCCGAGCCCTCCGCACCCGACGCCTCCTCCAGCACCTCGGCGGTGACGCGCCGGAGCTGGTCGTGCTGCCACTCCTCGCCGTTCGCTGCAACCGCCAGCGCCTCCGTCCCGGCGAGCACGGCGTCGGCCCACTCCCTGACGGTCTGGGGTCCGCTGAGGGCGGTGAGCGCCGCCCCCAGGCGGGAGACGAGCTCGGCGACCCGACCGACGAGCTCGACGTCACCGCTCGGCACGTCGTCGTAAGGGACGGTGCCCTCGTAGACGCAGCCGTCCTCCCCGCTCATCGCCACGCCGAGCAGGAGCCGGTCGAGCCCGGCGGACCAGGTGTTGGCCTCGACGCCGCCGAGCCGCCACCGCTCGCGGTGGGTGCGGTCGAGCCCCCACCGCACGCCGGTGCCCACCACCCACTCCTCGAAGGTTGCCAGGTCGTCGCGGTCGAGCTGGAAGCGCCGCGCGACGGGGGGCCTGCCCGCCAGGTCCACCACGTCCGACGCCGTGACCCGCCCGTCGGCGAGCTCGAGCAGCTGCGCCGCCGTGGCGAGCAGCGGGTTGGTCTGCCGCAGCGAACGGTCGGCGAGCCGCACGCGCAGCCTCGGCATGCCGGCCACGCTTCCCTCGGTGCCGCCGCCCGCCGGGCCACGCCCCGGGTCCTCGGCGCCAAAGGTGGCATGCACGAGCGGAGCGAAGCTCTCGATGTCCGGGCACATGACGATGACGTCGCGGGGTTCGAGGGTGGGGTCGCCGGCGAGCAGGTGCAACACGGCGTCCCGGACGACCTCCACCTGCCTGCCCCGACCATGGCAGGCGTGGACCTGCAGGGAGTTGTCCGTCGCCAGCAGCGGCGCGCGCTCCTCCGAGCCCGGTCCGGGCGGTCGGCGGTCGCCCCGGATGTCGCTCTGCAGCCGTCGCAGCACGGTGGGCGGGGCCTCGCGCCCGTCGGCGTCGACCGGGCGGTGCTCGCCGTCGACGACCCCGTGGGAGGCCAGCACGAGTTGCATCTCGCGGGCGTCACGACCCCAGCTGCGCAGCAGCGGGTGGGAGGGCAGGCGGGCCGTCGGGTCCGAGGCGCGCGCCCAGCCCTTCGCCACGCCGTCGCCGACCTCTCCAGCGATCCGCTGCCACAACACGCCCGAGGGGTGCAGCAGGAACAGGTGGACCTCCCGGCCGGCCGCGACGGCCTGCAGGACCTCCAGATGGCTCGCTGGGAGCCGGGTCAGACCGAACAGGGCGACCCTCTCGGGCAGGTCGAGCAGCGCCGGCTCAGCGGTCAACCTGGCCGCCGCCAGGGCGAAGCGCTCCGCCGGGCTCGGGACGCCCATGCGTTGGCGCAGCAGCCGCCACAGGTGGGCCTGCCAGATCACCGTCGGATCGCCGGCGTCGTCGCCGCCTGCTGACCCGCTGGCTTCGAGCCAGCCGCGCACCATGGCGGGACGGTGCACGGCGTACTGGTCGAAGAGGTCGGCGAGGTGTCGGAGGGCGGCGTAGCGCCGCAACTGCGGGCCGTCGCCCGGGCGGGGCTCGGGAGTGGTCGCCCGCAGGTGGGCGACCAGCGGCTCGAGCACCGGATCGTCTCGGTGCTCGTCCACCACACCCAGGAGCGGCCACACAGCCCGCTCCGGGCGCCAGGGATCCGTGTCCGGCCGGAGCCCGCACGCAGCGGCCGTCGCCTCCCCGACGAGCGTGCCGGGGAACGGGAACCGCACGTTCGCGCACACCCCTCCCGCCCCTGCCGCACCGCCGGGCGTCCCGAGCCGGTGCGACAGCCTCTGGCTGAGCCACCGCTCGACGCCCCGGGTGGGCACGGCGATCACCTCCGGGGTGATGGGGTCGGAGGGCGGGACCGAGAGGATGTCGCCGAGCGCGTCGGCGAGGCGGTCCGCCCGCTCCGATCTGTGCACGACCAGCACCTGCCGACCTCCTCCCCCAAGGGACAGTATCCCGGGCCACTGACCGTGCCCCTTCCGTCGCTACCGTCTCATGAAGGAGAAAGACGCCGCCGTCCCCGCCTCACGCCGGCTGCCAGCGGGCTCGACCCGGGGGAAGCTATCCCGAGCCGCCGAGCGCGGGGACGATGTTCTCCAGGAGGTACTCCAGCTGCTCGGTGGTGAAGGCCCCGGGGTGGCGGACGACGACGTTTCCGTGGGGGTCGAGGATGAGGGTGAAGGGGAGGCCGGTGATGCGTTCGGCTCCGGCCGCTGTCCCGTTGCTGTCCGAGACCAGCGGGTAGGTCACTCCGGCCCTCGCCGCCATTGCCCGTCCGGCAGCGGCCCGGTCGGCGACGTCGACACCCACGAAGGCCACCCTCCCTCCGGCCCATCGGTGCACCGCCTCGAGGTGCGGCAGCTCGCTGCGGCAGGCAGTGCAGGTGGACGAGTAGAAGTTGACGACGGTGTAGCGGCCCCGCTCGGCGTTCAACGAGAACCGGCCGGACCCGTCGAGGAGATAGGGAAGGCTGAAGGCGGGGGCTTTCGTCGTGGCCGTCGCTTCGGGACCGGTGGCATGGACTCGTCCCGGCAACAGGTCGGCGGCGACCTGGGCGATGCCGTGAGCGAACTGCGCCGTGTTGGCGGCCGCCGTCCCGAACTCGCCGATCGCCCGCTCCCGGCCGCCGGGACCGACGAAGAACATCTCCGCTCCGTGCACGACCGTCCTCGTCTTGGCGTTCAACCCGACGTAGACGCCGTACTCCTTCCACACCTGCCGCAGCGTTGCCGGGCTGGCGGTGCCGAAGTACCAGTTGGGCTGGCCGCCGAGGCCGTGGGCGTCGCTCCACGCCCGCACCTGGGCGACCTGCGGGTGGAACGGGTTGACGTTGACAGACAACCACACGACGTCCTTGGCGGCCCGCCCGAGGTCGTGGTTGGCGGCGACGATGTCGTTGGCCAGGAACGTGCAGAGGTCGCTGCACTCGTCGTCGTTGAAGGAGATCACGACGGCCTTGCCCCGGAACTCCGCCGGCGACACGAGCCGGCCGTGCTGGTCGGTCAGGTGGAACTGCCCCGCCGCCGGCGCCTGCCCGTGGAGCACCGACAGGGACAGCATCAGGCTCGTCGGGGCGTTGACACCCGGCACGAGGTTGGGGTTCGCCAACGGCTGGCCGGCGGCGCTGCTGGCGCTGCCGCCGGTGCCCAACCCAGCGAACAGCACGACCGCCAGCAGGCCGGCGGCAACGAGCCCGGCGCCCAGGTACCACAGAGGATTGGCGCCGGACCGCTTCACGACACGACAACGCTACGACCAGCGGCGGGCGGCGGCCAAGTCACCCGCCGGGCGGGGCGGTCCCGCTGAGAGCTGGATGCGAACTGGTGGGCCGGGAGGGATTTGAACCCCCGTAGGCTGCGCCGGCAGATTTACAGTCTGCTCCCTTTGGCCACTCGGGCACCGACCCAGGCAACCCCGAGGATAGCGGCCCGGCGCGGCGGCCGGCCAACCACCAGGATGTGGCTTCCCGGACGTGCGCTCGGTAGGTTGTCCCGGCGTCTGCAGCGGGAGTTGGCGATGGCGGTCGATCTGGGAGTGGAGCAGCCGAGGAGGGCCGCCCCTCGCGCCTTGCATCCGCCTGCTCGCCTCCGGCGCCCCTTCTCCGCCGGCGTTGCCTGGCTGGCCAGGCGGCACAGCCTGCCCGTCGAGCTGGGCCTCGTCACCATCCTCTACGCCGCCTACGACACGAGCCGGGGCGCAGCCATGAGCGGGGTGGGCGCGGCGGTCGCGCACGCCCGCGACCTGTACGCGATCGAGCGCTCTCTCGGGGTGGCGATCGAGCCGGCGGTGCAGCGAGCGGCGCTGCGGGTGCCGGGGCTGACGGTGGTGTTCGGGGTCAGCTACATGGTGCTGCACCTCCTCGCCACCGGCGCCATGCTCCTGTGGCTGCACCGCACCCGAGCCGAGGCGTACGTCCGGATGCGGCTCGCTCTTCTCGCGGCCAGCGTGCTCAGCCTCGTGGGATTCGTCGTATGGCCAACGGCCCCGCCCCGCCTGGCCGGCCTCGGCATCGTCGGCACGCTCTCGCAGGCGGGCGTCGCGATGAACTCCCCGACGCTCACGGTCTTGTACAACCCCTACGCCGCCTTCCCGAGCCTCCACATGGCGTACGCCGCGCTCACGGGATACGCCTTGTGGCGCTACGCCCGCCGGCGTTGGGTGCGCGCCGCCGGCGTCGCCCTCCCGGCGTGGGTGGTCGTCGAGGTGGTGGCGACCGGCAACCACTTCCTGCTCGACGTGGCCGCCGGGCTGGCAGTGTCGGCCGTCGGGCTGGTGCTGGCTCACGCCGTCGTCACCGCAAGCCGGCGAACAAGTCGTCCTCGGGCAACGCCGCACCCGTCCGATCCGACGCCCTCACGAACCACTCCCGGTGGAAGATCCGACCGTACAGCTCGGGACCCAGTCTGAGGAACCACACGTTGTCCGCTTGGCTGCCATGGGCTCGCAGGGCTCCGTACTTCGCCTGGACCCACGGCGCCACGTCGACCGACGTCGTGAGCAACTCGTCAGGGGTCCCCCATGCCGGCTCCTCGTCACTCCCGTCGCTGTACTGGCCCTCCTCCCGCTCGCTCGGCAGCGGCGCCTCGATCCCCGCCCGCCGCAGCTCCTCGCCAAGATCGCGCAGCCCGCTGCGGGGCACGGCCGTGTAGTACAGCTTCGCCGGGATGGCCGTCGTATCGGCCGCGGCCACGGCGATGCGGTGAGCCATGATGTGATCGGGGTGCCCGTAGAACCCGTTTGCGTCGTAGGTCACGACGACGTCGGGCCGGTACCGCTCCATGAGCCGGACCAGCGGTGCCGCCGCCTCAGCGACGTCCATCCGCCAGAAGGCGTCCGGGTCGTCGTTGCTCGGCCACCCCATCATCCCCGAGTCGCGATAGCCGAGCAGCTCCAAGTCGCTCACGGCGAGCGCAGCGCAGGACCGGCGCAGCTCCTCGAGGCGCTGGGCGGCGACGGCGTCACGATCATGGCCCGGCTCACCCGGCTTCACCCCTCCCGGGCCGTCCCCCAGGCTGCCGTCGGTACAGGTCACGAGCACCGTCCGAACCCCCTCGGCGGCGGCTCGGGCCAGCACCCCGCCGGTGGAGGTGGCCTCGTCATCCGGATGGGCGTGCACGGCCATCAGGCACAGGGAGGGGGACATTGGCGGACGCTACCCGCTCCCGGCCGGCGTGCGCCGGCGAGCTCGAGTCAGTCCCGGAAGTTCTCGAACTGCAGGGGTATCCCGAAGTCCTCCGCCCGGAGCGCCGCGATGACGCCCTGCAGGTCATCGCGCTTCTTGCCTGTGACGCGAACCTGGTCACCCTGGGTCTGGGACGACACTCCCTTGGGGGCGTGGTCCTTGATGAACCTGTTCACGGCCTTGGCGTGGTCGGCGTCCAGGCCGGCCCTCAAACCGATCGCCTGGCGGGCGGTGCCCCGAGACCCCTCCTCGATCTTCCGGCAGTCGAGCGCCTTCAACGACACGTGCCGCTTGACGAGCTTCTCCTCCACGACCTGCAGGAGGGCGCGCAGGCGGTCCTCCGTCGACGACTGGAGCCGGATCTCGCCGTCGCCCAACTCGATGCTGGAGCCGGTGTCCTTGAAGTCGAAGCGGGTTGCCACCTCCCGCTGCGCCTGGTCCACGGCGTTGCGGACCTCCTGCATGTCGAGCTTCGAGACAACGTCGAACGTCGGCATTGGCTCACGCTACCGCCGGGCTACCGTGGCAGCTGTGGTCAACGGGCCGGCAACCCTGCTTCCCGGCCTGACCTCCGGGTCGGGAAGGATCGGCGCCCGTGACCGGCCCGATGCCATCGTCGTCGACGGCCGCTCTCTTTCCGACGCCGACTTGCAGGAAGCGACGGCGGCTCTTGCCGTGGAGCTCGCCGGCGCTCCGATCGCCGCGGTGGACGCCACCTCGTCGCTCGAGACCGTCGTCGCCGTCGTCGCGGCGCTCCGTGCCGGCGTGCCGGTTGTGCCCGTGCCGCCCGACGCGGGACCGCACGAGCGGCGGCACCTGCTGTCGGACTCGGGGTCCGCCGTGTTGCTGGTGTCGCCCGAGCGCATGAGCGAGATGGACGCCCCGGATGCGCTGGCCGGCATCCCCTGCATGCCGGTCGACGTCTCGGCGCGCCACCACGGCTCGCCGCTGCCCCGCCCGCTCGGCGTGACGGAGGAAGCGCCGGCGATGATCCTCTACACGAGCGGCACCACCGGAGCGCCCAAGGGCGTGGTCACCCGACGGGACGCGATCGCCTTCGACCTGGACGCGCTGGCGGAGGCATGGGGATGGACCGGCTGCGACACGATCGTGCACGGCCTGCCCCTCTACCATGTGCACGGCCTCGTGCTGGGCGTGCTCGGCCCGATCCGCCACGGTGGCCGCCTGATCCACACAGGCCGGCCCACCCCCGAGGCGTACGCCGGCGCCGTTGTGAACGGAGGGGGCACGATGTGCTTCGGGGTGCCGACCATCTGGGGGCGCGTCGGTCGCTCGACGGCGGCCGCAGGGCTCCGCAGGGCACGGCTGCTGGTGTCTGGGAGCGCGCCCTTGCCGGCGCCGGTGCTCGAGGCGGTGCAGGATCGCTGCGGGCACCGCCTCATCGAGCGCTACGGCATGACCGAGACCCTGATCACCCTCAGCGCCCGCGCCGGCGGCGCCCGGCGGGCCGGCACGGTCGGCGAGGCGCTGCCGGGGGTGGAGGCCCGGGTCGTCGACGACGACCGCCGGCCGGTCAGCGCCGACGGCCGGAGCATCGGCAGCCTCGAGGTGAGCGGGCCATCGATCATGGACGGCTACCTCGGCCGGCCGGAGGAGACCGCTGCGAGCTTCACGGACGACGGGTGGTTCGCCACCGGCGATGTGGCCATCATCGACCCCGACGGCATGCACCGCATCGTGGGCCGTTCGTCGACCGACCTCATCAAGACCGGAGGCTTTCGTGTGGGCGCCGGCGAGGTCGAGGCTGCCCTCTTGGACCACCCGGCGGTGCGGGAGGTGGCCGTCGTCGGCGAGCCCGACGACGACCTCGGGCAAGTGGTCGTCGCCTACGTCGTGAGCGACGGAACGCTCGGCCACCCCGAGGCCCTCGGCGACTGGGCCCGGCAACGACTCGCCGCTCACAAGTGCCCGCGCCGAGTGGTGAACGTCGCGGCACTGCCGCGCAACGCCCTGGGGAAGGTGCAAAAGGCACGGTTGCCCCGGGCTTGAGCCCGATCAGGGCCGGCCCTCAGCTCAGTTCAGTCAGTCCCGGAGTGCCGGCGCGCCAGCGTCTCTCGGCGGCACGGTCCCGGAGCGCCAGCGCGATCAGGGTGGCGACCACGACAGCGAGCGTGACGACGGTGACGAGCACTTCGATTGACTTCTCTGATGCTTTGTGCACTGCCAGAGCCGAGGGCCGGAACCGCGCGCACTCACCGGAACCGCGCGCACGGGCGACGAAATGCCACCGTCTGTGCGCGCGGTCTCGCTGGTTGCGCGCAGAACGACCATGTTCACTGCTGACTCAGGTGCCTATATACAGATTTTCCGGTTCGTGGGCTGGGGGAGGCGGCCGGCCCCCCGCCAGGCGCCCCCGCCCGCCCCAGCCACCCGGGCCCGACCCCGGCAGTCCAGGCCGGACGCCGGCTGGAGAGGATCGAATCAGGCGTCGTAGTAGCCGGAGTGGATGTAGACGCAGGGGACGCCCTCGGCGTGGAACATGGCCACGTTGCGGCGGTCGTCCTCGAATGCCAACCTCGGTTCGAGTCCGGCCGCCCGCAGCTCGTCGACGGACCGGCGCTTGAACTCCCGGGCGGCGCTGTAGTTGCCGAAGTCCCGCATGACGAGCAGGTCCCACCGCAACCCGTACCGCTCGAGCCAGGCGTGCGTCTGGGGCTGCACGCGCGACGGCCGGGCCGTCAGCAGCACGATCAGCAGTGACCGGTCGAGCAGCTCGAGAAGGAGGGCGACCTCCTCGATCAGCGGGTCGTCGCCGACGGCGTCGAAGAACGCCTCCCAGTCCCGCCGCGGCGCCTCCAGGTAGTGCTGGCGGCTGGCGGCGTCGGAGAGCACACCGTCGACGTCGAAGACGACGGCCGGCCCGGTGCGCGCCTCGCCCTGCCGCCACCACCAGTTCTCGCTCACAGCCGAGCGCTCACATGCCGAGTCCAACGGGAGAAAGTCCTCGCCCGGTCGTCCGGACCGTCTCCACGGGTCTACCCTCGGTGGCAAGTGCCCTCCCCCGGGCCTGCTCTCGCTGTCCATGGCCGAAACCCTCCCCCATCCAGCGACACCGGCCCCGGAAGTGCACGTCCCCGTCGGGGGCGGTGCCCTCGTGGTGGCCGACCTCCACCTGGCGCGAGAGCCGGCTCCGGGGCATGTGGCGGCCCTCGGCGAGCTCGTCTCCACCCTGCAGTCGTGGTCGGGCCCGGGCGCCCTGGTGCTTGCCGGCAACACCTTCGCTGCGTGCTCCGGCCCTGGCCCGTCGATCGACGATGTGCTGGCCGACCATCGCCGGCTCACCGCGGCCGTCCGGGCGTGGGGGCAGGCAGCCGACCGGCGGGTGGTGCTGCTCCACGGCGATCGCGACACGTTCCTCGGGTGGTCGGAGCCTTGCCGGCGCTCGGTGGCCTCGGTGCTTGGGGCCGAGGTGGCGCGCGCCGTCGATCTCGTCATCGGCACCGGCAGTGGGGAGAGGCGGGTGCGGGTCGAGAGCGGTCAGGACCTTGACGACCTGGCCGCCGCCGCCGATCCCTGCAACCCGGCGTCGACCCCGCTGGTCTGGCACCTCCGCCAGGAGGTCATCCCATCGGTCCGGGAGCAGCAGCCCGGTGCCCGCCGCGGGCGGGACTGGCTCGACGGGATGGACCTGCTGGACGATCCAGCGGCGTTCCCCCGGTTCGTGGCATCCCGGCTCACCTACCGGATGCTCGGCCGGCGCGCCTGGCTGCTGGTGTTGCCGGTGGTCGCCGCTGTGGTCCTGCGCATGCCGGCGTGGCTGGTGGCCACGGCCCACGGCATCACGCACCACTCCCCCCGGCTGGCGCTGATCGCCTTCGCCACGCTCGTGGAACTGGTGCTGCTCGCTGCCATCGGCGCCGCTGCCCTCCGCCGGACGTGGCGGGCGCTCGCCGGCGTGTCGCTCGGTTCGGCCCAGCGGGAACCCAACCGGGCGGCCCGGGACCGTGCCCGGAAGCTGATCGCCGAGGGCTACCACGGGTTCGTCACCGGGCACACCTGCCGGCCGGAGCTGACCGATCTCAACGCCGGGTTCTACGCCAACCCGGGCTGTGTCGCCGACGTCGTGACCGAACACCGGCCGCGCCTGCCGGGCCTCGGGCTCCCGCCGGCGTTCCTCCCCCATCGTCAGGT
>JAKAQB010000112.1 GCA_021811865.1 Actinomycetes bacterium
CGTGAGGCCGACGCTTTGGTGCTGGCCGCTCGGGTTCACGAACGCCAGCGACACCCGCCGGCCGGGGTGAAGGGCGAGGAGGTCCTGGGTGAGGTTGGCCGGCGATGTCACCGACGCCCCGTCGATCCCGACGATGATGTCACCGGCGGACAGGCCAGCGGTGGCCGCCGACGTGCCCGGAAAGACCGAGGCGATGGCCGCCCCGGACGTGGTGGGCGGTGTCGCCGAGCCCGTGCTGCCCGAGTTGCCGAAGACCCCGAACCCGCCGAAGCCGCCGAGACCGTTGCTGGCGTTGCCCTGGTAGAGGACGGTCGGCGTCGTCACCTCCACACCGAGGAACGGGGTGGCGCCGACGTGGACGTCGGCCGACGACCGGCCCGCCTCGATCTGCCTGGCGACGGTGGCGAAATGGTTGACGGGGATGGCAAAGCCCTCCGTGCCCGATGTCGACGGGGTCTGGAACGTGAACATGCCGTTGGAGGAGGCGGCGGTGTCCATGCCGACGACCTGGCCGCTGGCGTTGACGAGCGGGCCGCCGGAGTCACCCGGCTGGATGTTGGCGTTGGTCTGGATGAGCCCGCGCAGCGTCTCGGTCGTCCCGTTGCCCGCGTCGGACGCCGTGATCGACTGGTTCACGGCGGTGACCGAGCCGCCGGCCACGCTGGGCGTGCCGCCGACGCCGCCGGCGTTGCCGATGCCGACGATGCCCTGCCCAGTTCGGACGCTGCTCGAGTTGCCGAACTTGACGGTCGCCAATCCGGACGCGTGCCGCAGTTGGAGCACAGCGATGTCGACGGTGCGGTTGTAGCCGACAACGGTGGCCCGGTAGGTCCGGCCATTGCCGAGGTCGGTGACGGAGATGGCCGTGGCGCCCTCGATGACGTGGTTGTTCGTGATGACCTCACCGCTGGAGGTGACCACCATGCCGGTGCCGGCCGCCTCCTCGTTCTGGTAAGCGAGCTGGGTGTTGATGTCCACCAGCCCGCGGTCGACCTTGCCCGCGATCGAGGTGACGTTGGAGGGGCTACCGCTCGAGGTGGACACCGAGCCGCCGCCACCCGACCCGTTCCCGAAGTTGGGCGCCACACCGTTGCCCGGGTTGGGCGACACGCTGCTGCCCGAGTTGCCGGCCGCCGGCGACGTCGCCTGCGGGCTCGACGACGAGCTCCCGAGGCCGACACCGACAGCCACTCCCGCACCACCGATCACGAGGACGCCGGCGGCGAGGAGGGCGGCGACCGCTCCCTTGTGGCGCTGACGGGGAGGGGGCCACCCGCCGGCGCCCAGGCTCCCCGGCTGGACCGGATAGCCGTAGGACTGCGGGCCGTAGCCCTGCGGGCCATAGGACTGCGGACCATAGGACTGCGGGCCATAGGACTGCGACCCTGGGTTGTACCCGCCCCACGGGCCGTGGTAGCCGGAGCCCTGCGGGCCCGCAGACGGCCACTGCCCCCCGCCGGCCCATGGGCCGTACTGGGGCGGCGGGGGCCAGGCGCCCGCTCCCGCCGCCCCGGGGGTCTCGCCACCCGCCGGCGCCTCGCCACCCGCCGGCGCCTCGCCATGGGAGGGCACCCAGCCGCTCCACCAGTGTTGTGCGGTCCGGTCGTCTCGGGTCTCGTCGTCGTGCGCCATCGGTCGCTCCTCCCGGCCCTCTGGTCGGTCCTGTCACCGGGTTTCCGGGAACAGTTATCCCGACGGGGATGAGTTCACCCTGAGAGCGGCTTAGGAGTTCCTGAAGGTAGCGCCGACCAGGGCCCCGGACTCCAGCGGGGACACGCTACCGGCGCCTTCACCGCTCGACGGCACCGGCTTGCGCCGAAAGCCGCCGCCCCGAGGCGGCACGCTCCACCGGAGCGGCGGGCTCCCCCACCACGAGCCCCCGAGCCACCGGGCGACGGGCCCGGAACGCACCGCCGGCATCGGACTGCAACCCCAGGGCTCCCTCCACGACGTCCACGGGACAAATCGGACAGACGCACCCCCCACTACTCCGATCTTCCCGCAGCACGGGCGGCGGCGACGAGGACCTGCAGCACCTCGTAGGCGAACCCGGCGTCGCAGGGGTGGTCGGTCCGGCCTGCCACTGCCGTGGCGAGCAGTTGGTCGACAGCGCTCCGGTAGGCGTCGGCCACGCTCGTCGGGTCCTCCGGGCGGTTGAGCACGCCCCGCTCCCCGTAGAAGGTGGCCCGCCGGTCCGAGGCGGCGGGCGGCGCGTCGAGGGCGAGCAGCACCGACGCCGTGCCCCCGCCGGCGTGGGAGGTGGTCAGCGCGACGAAGTCGCGCTGACCACGCGTCGCTGTCACCGCCTCCACCGGACCGAGCCCGACGGTCAGCGAGGCCAGGGCGTGCGGACCCACGTCCCAGAGCGCACCCCACGAGCGCCGCCACGCCGAGCCCGCGTATGGGCTGGCCGGGGCGAAGATCGACCCGATCTCGACCCACAGGGCGGCCTCCCAGCCGCCGCGGGCCAGCTGGCGGTGCCATTCGGCGAGCCCGGGGCTGAAGCGGGCCGTGAAGAACACGACCGACGCCACGCCCGCCTCGCGCACCGCTGCCACGACCTCCTCGCCCGCCGGCAGGTCGAGAGCAAGGGGCTTCTCCAGCAGGAGGTGGCGCCCGGCCCGCGCCGCCCGAGCAGCGAGCCCGGCCTGTACGTCGGGTGGCAGGGCGATGGCCACCGCGTCGACGGCCCCGATGAGGCTGTCGGCGTCCCCGAAAGCGGCGGTGCCCAACCGGCCGGCGAGCGCCTCCGCCCTCGCCCGGTCGCGGCCCCACACGCCGACGAGCTCGACGTCGGGATGGGCGGCGAGGCCGGCCCCGTGCACCGTCTCAGCCCAGTAGCCGGTCCCGAGCAGCGCCCATCGCACAAGGGAGAGGTTACGGCGGCGGCGAGTCCCCACGGCTCGGCGGCGCCCACGCCGACGGCGGCTCACCGACGGTGGGCTCCGGCTGCGACGCCGGCGTGTGGGTCGGGCCGGGGGCTGCTTGCGTCGACGGCCACGGCGCCGGCCCCGGCGACGGCCACGGCGCCGCCACCCCGGCCTCCGGCGGCGTCCAGGCGGCAGCGGCGCCGGGCCCGTCGGGGGTCCACCACCGGACCATGAGCAGCATGGCGAGCACCAGTGCGGCGAGCACCTCGACGTCGTACCAGCCGGTCAGGGAGGAGCTCTGCAGGACGACGCCGTAGCGCTGGATCTCCTGGGGGGTGACCAGGCCCCGCAGGGTGCCGGGGGCGTCGAACCCGACGACCGCCGAGGTGACCTGGCTGGCGACCGCTACGAGCACGCCAGCGCCGGCCAGCACCCCGATCCGGCCCGGGCGCCACAGCACGCCGGCGACCGGCACCCCCACCCACGCCACCGCCGCCATCAGGTCCCCGACGAGGGCCCCGGTCGGCGTGGACGCAGCGAAGGCGCTGCCTTCGTCGAGGGCGCGGCTCTGCCCGACGGCGTGGATGTACAGCACGTAGTGGTCCCACGCCGGCAGGAGGGCGACAGCCATCACGATCGCCGCGACGGCCGCCAGCGGGGCTAGCAGTGCCGGCGGCTGGTGGCGGGACGGCCGCCCGAGGTGCAGCGGGCTGCCGAGGACGGTGACGGCGGCGCCGATGGCCCCCACCAGCCAGCCTGCAGCGACGACCACGTAGCCGGGGCCGGGGGTCGTCCCGAGGCCCAACAGCTCCGAGACGACGAGACCCAACTCCCCGAGCGCGAGGCCGGCGCCGACGGCAGCGCCGGCAGGACGGGTCCACGCCGGGGCGGCGAGGGCGGCGGCGAGCAGCCAACCGCCAGCGAGGACCACCTCGGCGACAACGGACTGGGCGCTGTGCGCCATGGGCCCCAAGCCACCGCCCTGGCCGAGGAAGAGGCCGACCACGTGGAGGACGGCGGCCGCCACCAGGGGCAGGGTGGCCGACGCCGCCCACCCGTCGACGCCTCGCCGGCGCGCCGGCGGGGGCGGCGGTGCCGGGGTCGGCGGGGGCGGGGCTACGGGGGAGGACAGCACCTCTCCCATGGTGGCACCCTCAGGCGGGGTGCGGCCGTCACCGAACAGGCAAGATGGGGCGGTGCAGGGGATCGCGTTCGGGGTCGACGTGGGCGGCTCGGGGATCAAGGGGGCGCCGGTCGACCTGGCCACCGGCGAGCTGGCCGCCGCGCGGTTCAAGGCCCCGACCCCACAACCGGCGACCCCGGACACGGTGGCGGGCGTCGTCGGCAACGTCGTCGCCCACTTCGGCTGGGACGGCCCGGTCGGCTGCACCTTCCCGGGGGTGGTGATGCAGGGCGTGGCGCGCACCGCCGCCAACATGGACGCGGCTTGGGTCGGGACCGACGTGGCCGGCGTGGTCGGCGCCGCCGTCGGTGCGGAGGTGACGGCAGTCAACGACGCCGACGCCGCCGGCCTCGCCGAGGTGCTCTACGGGGCGGCGCGCGGCCGGGACGGACTGGTCCTCGTCGTCACGCTCGGGACCGGGATCGGTACCGCCCTCGTGTACCAGGGAAGGCTGATCCCCAACCTCGAGCTCGGCCACATCGAGCTCGACGGCGTGGACGCCGAGACCCGGGCGAGCGCGGCGGCAAGGGAGCACCAGGGGCTGGACTGGGCGCGGTGGGCCCGCAGGCTCCAGCGGTACTTCCGGGCCCTCGAGGACTACCTGTGGCCGGAGCTGATCGTGGTCGGGGGCGGGGTGAGCCGGCGGGCGGACCGCTTCCTTCCCCTGTTGCAACTACGCACCCCGATCGTCGCGGCGACCTTGGAGAACCGGGCAGGGACGGTGGGAGCGGCCGTGCTGTCGCACATCGACGCCGGCGGCTGAGGCGCGGGTACGGTCCGGGGCATGGATGTCGTCGTCAGCGTCGGTGACGTCCCGGTGCCGCCGCGGTTGGCCGCACGGGCACGTCGGGTGATCACCGTCCCGGCCGGGCCGCTCAGCAGCGCTGACGTCGCCGACCTGCGGGCGCACTTCCCGAGGAGCCTTGCGGTGGTCGGCGAACCGGATGAGGTGGTCGAGGTGGCCAACCAGCTGCACCGGGCGTCGTTCCCGGTGGTGGTCTACACCGACGAGCCCCTCCCGCTCGACGACGGTGTGGCCACCGCCAGGCTGACCGATCACGGCCCGCCGATGCAGGCCGCCGACTCACTGATCGACCTGTTCGGCCACACCCCGCTGGTCCGCCTCGACCGCACCGCCCGCGACCTGTCGTGCCAGCTGCTGGCGAAGCTCGAGTACCTCAACCCGGGTGGCAGCGTGAAGGACCGGCCAGCGCTGCGGATGGTGGAGGTCGCCGAGCGGGAAGGCATCCTCCACCCGGGCGGAACGATCGTCGAGCCGACGTCGGGCAACACCGGAGTGGGCCTGGCGATCGTCGCCGCCCGCCGCGGCTACCGGTGCATCTTCGTGATGCCCGACAAGATCTCCGAGGAGAAGCGCTCGCTGCTTCGCGCGTACGGCGCCGAGGTGGTGATCTGCCCCGCGTCGGTCCCACCCGACCACCCCGACAGCTACTACTCGGTCTCGCGCCGGCTGGCCCAAACGACGCCCGGGGCATGGATGCCCAACCAGTACGCCAACCCGGACAACCGAGAGGCGCACGTGCGCACGACGGGACCCGAGATCTGGGAGCAGACGGCGGGGCGGATCACCCACTTCGTGTGTGCCATCGGCACCGGCGGGACGATCTCTGGCGTGGGGCGGTACCTGAAGGGCCGCAACCCCGGAGTGCAGGTGATCGGCGCCGACCCTGAGGGATCGGTGTACTCGGGGGGGACCGGCCGCCCCTACCTGGTGGAGGGGATCGGTGAGGACTTCTGGCCGGAGACCTACGACCGCACCGTCGCTGACCGTGTCGTGATGGTCTCCGACCGCGACAGCTTCCTCACCGCCCGCCGGGTCACACGCGAGGAGGGCATCCTCGTGGGCGGGTCGTGCGGTACGGCCATCTGGGCTGCCGTCGAGGTCGGCCGGGACCTCGGCCCCGACGACGTGGTGGTCGTGCTGCTGGCCGACTCGGGGCGCGGCTACCTGTCCAAGGTGTACGACGACAGCTGGATGGCCGACCACGGCTTCCTCCGGGCCGGCGGCGACACCGTCTCGGCTGTCCTGGCCCGCAAGGCGTCGTCCGGCCTGCCGCCGCTCGTCCACGTGCACCCCGACGAGACGGTGCGCTCGGCGATCGCCATCCTGAAGGAGTTCGGCGTCTCCCAGATGCCCGTGGTGCAGGCCGAACCGCCGGTGATGCTCGGCGAGGTCGTCGGGACCGTCAGCGACCGGCTGCTGCTCGAGGCCGCCCTCGTGAAGCCGGAGGTGATCGACGGCCCGGTGAGCGCCGTCATGGAGCGCCCGCTGCCTATGGTCGGCTCCGGTGAGCCGGTGGATCTCGCCGCCGCCCGCATGGCGGGGGGCACCTCGGCGGTCCTCGTGGTCGACGACGGACGCCCCGTCGGCATCGTGACCCGTTCGGACCTCCTCGAGTTCCTCGCCGGCCCGGCCACGTCACTGTGAGCTCGACTGGCGGCGGGACGCCGGGCTACGGCGGTGGCGTCGCCGGCGGTGGCGCCGCCGGCGGTCCGGGTACAGGCCACGGGTTCGAGACTCTCGCCATCCACGCCGGCCAGGATCCCGACCCGGTCACGGGGGCGGTCGTCCCGTCGGTGTCGGTGGCGACCACCTTCGCCCAGTCGGGCGTCGGCCGCCACGCCGGCTACGAGTACAGCCGCAGCGGCAACCCGACCCGCCGCGCCCTCGAGACGTGCGTGGCGGCGCTAGAGGGAGCCGCCGGTGGCCTGGCGTTCGCGAGTGGGCTCGCCGCCGAGGACGCCGTCTTGCACCTGCTGCGCCCCGGGGACCACCTGATCGTCCCCGACGACGCCTACGGCGGCACCTACCGGCTCGTCAACGGCGTGTGGGGCTCCCTCGGCGTGTCCCACACCTCCGTGCCCCTCGGGGACCTGGACGCCGTGACGGGCGCATGGCAGCCCACGACCCGGATGGTGTGGGCCGAGACCCCGACCAATCCCCGGCTCGGGATCGTCGACGTCGCCGCCCTCGCTTCGCTGGTCCACGCCCGAGGCGGCCGTCTCGTCGTGGACAACACCTTCGCCACCCCCTACCTGCAACAGCCCCTCGCCCTTGGCGCCGACCTGGTCGTGCACTCGAGCACCAAGTACCTCGGCGGCCACAGCGACGTGGTCGGTGGCTTCGTCGCCGGCGGCGACGAAGCGGTGCTCGAGGAGCTGGCGTACCTCCAGAACTCGATCGGGGCGGTGCCCGGGCCGTGGGACTGCTACCTGACGCTGCGGGGCATCAAGACGCTGGCGGTCCGCATGGAACGCCACTGCACGACCGCCGCCCGCGTCGTCGACGCCCTGCTCCCCCACCCGGCGGTGGCGTCCGTCCTCTACCCGGGCCTGCCGGCCCACCCCGGCCACGCCGTCGCCGCCCGCCAGATGCGGGGGTTCGGGGGGATGGTGTCGTTCGTCCTGCGCGGCGGCGAGGCAACCGCCCTGGAAGTCGCCGGCGGCACGAAGCTGTGGACCCTCGCCGAGTCCCTGGGCGCCGTCGAGTCGCTCATAGAGCACCCCCACCGCATGACCCACGCCTCGGTCGCCGACTCCCCCCTGGCGGTCGACCCCGGCCTCCTCCGGCTCTCGGTCGGCCTGGAGACCCCGGACGACCTCATCGCCGACCTGCTCGGAGCGCTGGACCGGGCCGGCGCCTGAGCCGGGCCGGCGCCTGAACCGGGCCGGCGCCTGAACCGGGCCGGCGCCACCGCTGGCACTGGCCCCCCGGGGACCGCCGGCGCATCGGCCTACCCTCCGGGGGCGTCGCCTCCCCTTGCCATCCCGCAGCTTCCGCTGAATGACTGATTACCCCTTTTGCCCACTGGGACGGGGGCAAACCAAACCCGAACCGTGCGCAGCCAGGCCAACTGCGCGCACAGGGCCCATCAGGTCGTCGTGGGTGCGCGCGGTTCGGTTGCCTGCGCGCGGTTGCGGTCGAACCTGCTTCCGGCGGGCGGGAACCCGGCCAGGGACAGGTCGCAGCAGGGGTCCCGCCATCCGCAGTCACGGCAGCGGTAGTGGGCGTGCTCGGGTTCGAGGGTGCCGCCGCAGTGCGGGCATTCCGGCAGGACGG
>JAKAQB010000035.1 GCA_021811865.1 Actinomycetes bacterium
GCTGCGCCGCACGATGATCGCCCTGGCGACGGTCGTGCTGGTGTTCCTCTCGTGGGCGTTCATCGGGGCGGCGACGAGCCCCGGCAACGTGCCGCTGTCGGCGAAGCTCGCCGACTGGTTCCGCAGCCACCACGCCGCCTTCGTGTCCAACACCCTCGAGCACTGGTACTACGACCTGACCGCGCCGGCCAAGGGCGGCCGACCCAAGCACCTGAACGCCCTCCCGTCCGCGGGCGGGTCGGTGACGTCGCCCACCGTCCTGCACGCCTCCAAGGCCCCGGTGGTCCCCCACCTGCCGGCGCCACCCCCGGTCCCCCTCGTGGTGCACCCGGCCCTGCCGGGCGAGGGAGTCTGGAGGCCGGTCGGGCCGACCGTCGACGGCTACCCCGGCATGTACGAAGCCCAGTTCCGGGCGGACACCATCTACACCGGCCAGCTGACCACCGCCGTGTGGATCGACCCGCTGCTCATGAAGCTGTCGCTCATCCCCGGCCAGCTCGAGCCGGGCGGGACCTGGCCCCACCCGCCCTACATCACCCACGCCGAGCTGCCGACGATCGCCGCTGCCTTCAACGGTGGCTTCCGGTTCCAAGACGCCCACGGCGGCTTCTACCTCGACGGCCGCACCGCCGTCCCGCTCGTGCGGGGGGCGGCGTCGTTCGTCATCTACCGCAACGGCCACGTCAACGTCGGCGCCTGGGGCACCGAGGTCCACATGACCCCCAAGGTCGTCTCCGTCCTGCAGAACCTCGTGCCGATGGTCGACAACGGGAAGGTCTCGCCGTCGGCCACCTACAACGACGTGAGCGTGTGGGGCGCGACGCTCGGGGCCAGCACGGTCGTGCCCCGCTCCGGCATCGGCATCACCGCCAACGGCGCCCTGGTGTACGTCGCCGGGCCGGCGCTGTCGGCCCGGACCCTCGCCGAGTCCCTCCTCCGCGCGGGCGCCGTGCGAGCCATGACCCTCGACATCAACCCCGAGTGGGTCACGTTCAACTTCTTCGGCCACCCGAGCCCGTCCAATCCATACCAGATCAGCTCGGCGGCGCTGTACCCGCAGCAGCAGCGCCCCTCCACGCGCTACCTCGGCCCGACCCTCGAAGCGCGGGACTTCATCGAGGTCCGCACCCCGACCCCGATCCTCGCCGGCCAGGCGGCCGGTTCCGCGTCGAGCGGATAGTTGGTTAACGGGCGACCAGCAACTGACATGGGTAACGCTCACGCCGGCAGGACATCGCTGAAAAGCGCCGAGGACACCTACCGGTGACCCCGAGAAGTGGCGATACTCGGCCGGTGACCCCCGTCCGCACCCCCGTCCTGACCCACCCGGCGAGCACGCCCGCCGCCGTGCCGGCCCCCCCGGCCCGCAGGGCGGCGGCGATCGTCGCGGTGGTCATCGCCGCCGCCGGGCTCCTAGTGACCCTCGGCTTCACCATCGCCGACGAGCCGCCCGCCGCCCTGCACGCCCACGGGGGGACGGCGATCTTCCTCGGCAACGTGACCGGCATGGTCGGGACGTACCTGGCCCTGATCCAGGTGCTGCTGGCGAGCCGCATCCCGCCCGTCGAGCACGTGCTCGGCCTCGATGGCCTCATCCGCTGGCACCGCCGCGTCGGGCCATGGCCGATCTCCCTGCTCACCGTCCACGCTGTCGCCCTGACCGTCGGCTACGCCCAGGCGGCAAGAGCCGGCCTCATGCACGAGGTGGGTACTCTCGTCGACAGCTACCCGGGCCTCCTCGCCGCCTTCGTCGCCCTCGGCCTCATGCTGCTCGCCGGGTTCGCCTCGGTCCGGGCGATCCGCCGCCGCCTCCGCCGGGAGACGTGGTGGGCCATCCACCTCTACCTGTACCTGGCGATCGCCCTGTCGTTCACCCACGTGCTCGTGCTCGGCCCCGAGTTCGTGGGCCACCCCGTCGTGAAGGCCGTGTGGTGGGTGGTATGGCTGGCGACGGCGGGCAGCGTCCTGGTCTTCCGCTTCGGACTGCCGGCGGCGCGCAGCCTCCGGCACCGCCTCGTCGTCTGGGAGGTGCGCCGCGAGACACCCGACACGGTCTCGATCATCTGCCGGGGCCGCAACCTGGACCGGCTGCACGTGCGGGGAGGCCAGTTCGCCCTCTGGCGGTTCATGGTCCGGGACCTCTGGTGGCAGGCCCACCCCTACACCGTCTCCGGCCTCCCGCAGCGCTCGTTCCTGCGCCTCACCGTGAAGAACGTCGGCGACCACTCCAAGGCACTGGCGTCGCTGCGGCGGGGCACCCGGGTGGCGTTCGAGGGCCCTTACGGCGTGTTCACTGCCGAGGCGAGGCGGCGTGCCCGGGTGGCGCTCATTGCCGCCGGCGCCGGAGTCACCTCGCTGCGCCCCGTGCTCGAAAAGCTCCCGGCGGGTACGGACCCGGTGGTCGTCCTCCGGGCGTCGCGCGCCGACGGCATGGCCCTGCGCGACGAGGTCGCCGCCCTCGTCGACGAGCAGAACGGCACCCTCCACGAGCTGTACGGCTCCCGCCGCGCCCAGTTGCTCGATGGCCGGCGGCTGCGCCAGCTGATCCCCGACATCCGCGCCCGGGACGTGTACGTCTCCGGGCCGGAGGACTTCGTCAAGGCTGTGACCAACGCCGTCCGCCGCCTCGGCGTACCGACCGACGCCGTCCACCACGAAGCCTACGCCCTCTGATCCGGAGAACCCTTTGCGCCGCGCCCCCCTCGTCCTCGTCGCCACCGCTGCCGGGCTCACCGGTGTGCTCACCTTCCACCCCCGCCGGCCGTCGAACAGCGCCGTCCCCACCGCGCCGGCCTCCAACCCGGCCGGCTCCTCGTCGACGACCACGCCGGCCGGGGGCACGGCGGCCGGCCCGACGGCGCCCGCCCCGTCCGCGGGTCCCGGCAGCGCCGCCAAGGGCAAGGTGGTCCAGTACGGCTACGGCGAGCTCGCTGCGCTGGTCACCGTGAGCGGGAAGAAGATCACTGACGTCAGCGTCCCGACCCTGCTCACCGCCGACTCGTACTCCCAGCAGATCGCCCAGTACGTGATCCCGATGCTGCGCCACGAGGTGCTTGCCGCTCAGAGCGCCAAGGTGCAGACGATCGCGGGGGCCACCTACACGAGCATGGCCTACCTGGACTCCGTCCAGTCCGCCCTGGACCACCTGCACGCGTGACGGCGGCGCCCCTCCGCCGCCACGCTCAACCCGTGATGGGAACGGTGGTGTCCTTCGCGTGGCGCGCCGGTCCGACGGGGGAGCGGGCGGCGGAGGAGGCGCTCGGCGCTGCCTGCGCCCGCCTCCGCGACATCGACAGGCGCTTCAGCACCTGGATCGCCGACAGCCCGATGAGCCGTCTCCGCCGCGGCGAGATCGGCGAGGCTGACGAGCCCGAGATCTCCGCCGTCCTCGAGCGCTGCCGTGAGCTGCGCGAGCGCTCGGGCGGGTGGTTCGACCCGTGGCTCGCTCGGGGCGGGGTGGACCCGACAGGCATGGTGAAAGGCTGGGCGGCCGAGGAGGCGGTGGCGATCCTCGTCGCCGGCGGGGTCGACGCCGCGCTCGTCAACGCCGGCGGCGACGTCGCCACCCTCGGCCGGCCCGACCCCGCCGGCGACGAGCCGTGGCACGTCGGCATCCGCCATCCCTGGCGGCGCGAGTCCCTCGCCGGTGTCGTCACCCTCCCCGCCGGTGCCGCTGTCGCCAGCTCCGGCAGCTACGAGCGCGGGCAGCACCTCTGGCGGCCCGGAGGAGGAATACCCCCCTCCGTCGCCGCGTCGGTCACCGGCCCGAGCCTCGAGTCGGCCGACGCCTTTGCCACCGCCCTGGCCGTTGGCGGGGAGGACTTTCTCCGCATCCTGCGCTGGATCGACGGCTACGAAGGCTGGTTCGTCACCGCAGACGGCACCGAGCATGCCACCGGCGGGTTCCCCTGGGCCGGCTCTCCCCCTGCCAGACTGCCATGATGCCCTAGGCCGCTCCGCCGCCCGGGAGCGGGCACGCCGCCGGCCACGCCCGCACGGCGGCCGCTGCCGCACTCGTCGAGATCGGCTACCCCTCCGGGAAGCTGCTCTGGCAGTACGGCTGATGGATAGAAGGGTGCACACCGACCGGCAAGCTCGTCTGGTCGGTCCCGATGAAGACCGTCAACTACCCGTCCGACCCCCCAACAGCTCGGACCCAACCTGGACCCAACCTGTACCTCATGACGGACTACAACCCGCCAGGGGAGACGATCATCACTATGAGGCCGATCTGCACCGTCACAGCGAAGTCCAGCACCGCCCCACGGTGTCTCCTCTTCGAGTTGGCCGCGCTCCGAAGCTTCCGACGGTCGGCGGGGTGGAACCGCTGCGCCCTCCCCAGCCCTGCCACCCGGGGTTGGGGCTGGTCTGGCCGTGCCCAGCCGCCGCAGGTGGGAAACCTCCCCCGGGGACCGCCGAAGATCAGGAAACCGACCAGGTGTCCCGCCGCATCAGGTCCTCCAGCGTCTCGCGCCGCACGACGACGGTGGCCCGGCCGTCCCGGCAGAACAGCACCGGCGGTCGCAGCGCCCCGTTGTAGTTGTTGGCCATGGTGAAGCAGTAGGCGCCGGTGGCCGCCACGGCGACGACGTCGCCGGGTCGCGGATCGGCGAGGAGCGCACCGCTCACCAGCTTGTCGCCTGACTCACAGTGCCGCCCGACGAGCTCCACCGGCTTGCCGGGCGCGGTCGGGCGGTCGGCCATCACCGCTTCGAACCGCTGGCCGTACAGCGACACCTCGAGGTTGTCCCCCATGCCGCCGTCGACGGCGACGAACGTGGGCTCGCCGCGCTTCACCGTCACGACCCGGTAGACGGTGACGCCCGCCCGCGCCACCATGCTCCGGCCCGGCTCGATCAGCAGGGTCGACCCCGCCGGCAGGTGCCGGCGGGCGGCACCGGCGAGGGCGTCGAGCCACGCCTCGACGGTCGGGGGATGCTCGGCGTAGGTGTACCTCACACCGAGGCCGCCGCCGAGGTCGTAGACGGGGAACTCCCCGAGGGCGGCGATGCGTGCGACGGCCGCTTCCCATGGGGCCGGGTCGAAGATCTGCGAGCCGAGGTGGACGTGCAGGCCCTCCAGGCGCAGGCGGTCGCTCGCCCGCAGGCGCCCTATGGCCCCGGCCGCCTCCTCCAGCGCCATGCCGAACTTGGATCCCTTCTGGCCGGTGCTCACCGCCTCGTGGGTGTCAGGGCGCACGTCGGGCAGCACCCGCAGGAGCACCGCCTGCCCGGCGGTGGCGATGTGCTCGAGGCGGTCGATGTCGTCGGCGTTGTCGATGACGACCAGGCCGGCGCCGGCCTCCACGGCGGCGCGCAGCTCGGCGTCGGTCTTGGCGTTGCCGTGGACCACCATGCCGTTCGGGTCCATGCCGGCGGCGAGCGCCATGGCGAGCTCCCCCGGCCCGGCCACATCCGCTCCGATGCCCTCCTGCCCCATCAGGGCGTACATCGCCGTGCTCGGGAAGGCCTTGGAGGCGAACACGACGCGGGAGGCAGGCCAGCGCTCCGCCAGCCCGTCCCGGAAGCGGCGGGCCTGCGCCCGCAGCCCGGCCTCGTCGATCACGTACGCCGGGGAGCCGTGCTCCTTCGCCAGCTCCGAGAGCACGCACCCGCCGACGCGCAGCCGGCCGGCGGCGTCGAGGTCGGAGGTCACCGGCAGGATCCCGGCGAGGTCGCCGAGGTCGCCGGGGTCGCCTGGGGAGGCGGGCGGGGCGGAGGCAGCTGGCGTGGGGGCCATGGCGAAGTATCGCCGACTCGGGCACCGGGCTCAGCGCAGTGCAGGGACCTCCTCGTCGCCCTCCGGCCGGGGCCCGAGCATGCGGCGCTCGTCGGGCCGCGTGGGGACGTCGTTGATGCTTGCCTCACGGCGGCGCATCAGGCCGTTGCCGTCGAGCTCCCGCTCCCACTTCTGGCGCAGGAAGGTCACGATCTCGTCCCGCCCGCGGAGGAAGTGGTCCCGGTTGCGCCACACCGAATCGACGCTGCGACGCTGTAAGCGGCAGCGACCCGCTCCGGGTCCCCGGTGTTCCACGCCGCCTCCGCGGCCCGGACCTTGAGGCGGGCGGTCTCGGCGGTGAAGGGGGGAAGCGGGGGCCGCTGCTCGGTCAAGGTGCGCTCCTGCCTGGCCCGCCCCGTGTGGGCGGCACCCTGTCGGGGTTGGTGTAGGGATTGGTGTAGGGCTCGGTCCCGGAGTGGGTAGGGGCCGGGTGGGTGCCGCGGAACAGGCACCCCTGCGGTCAGCCACGGCCGCCGAGCCGGCCACAGGGGTGCCGTCGACGAGCTGTCGCGGCGCCCGACGCCGCTCCAGTTGGCAAGGCGAGCCTGCCGGCCGGCTCCGGTGGCGGTGGCACGCCGGCCCAACAGGTAGGCCGGGGACCGGACGCCGCTGCTCGCCCCGGCAAGGGGCGCGCTCGTAGCCATGGGTCGACCGCCGGCGGGCCGATCGAGCACCGCGAGCACGTCGGGGCCGGCGCGGCCGGAGCGCAGCGGCTCCCGCCGGCGACCATGGTCAGCGGTAGGCCGACAGCCCCGTCAGGGCCTGCCCGATGGCCAGCTGGTGGACCTCGCTGGTGCCCTCGTAGGTGAGGACCGACTCGAGGTTGTTGGCGTGGCGCAGGACCGAGTACTCCGTCGTGATGCCGGCGGCGCCGAGGATGGTCCGGCAGGTCCTGGCGATGGCGATCGCCTCCCGGACGTTGTTGAGCTTGCCGACGCTGACCTGCTCGGGGCGGAGCGTGCCGCGGTCCTTCATGCGGCCGAGGTGCATGGCGAGGAGAAGGCCCTTGGACAGCTCCACGGTGGCGTCCGCCAGCTTCGCCTGGGTCAGCTGGAAGGCGGCGACAGGCCTGTCGAACTGGACCCGCTCGACCGCGTAGCCGAGAGCCGTGTTGATGCAGTCCCGCGCCGCACCCATGGCCCCCCACACGATCCCGAAACGGGCCTCGTTGAGGCACGACAGCGGTCCGGACAGCCCGCGCGCCTCGGGGAGCATGGCGGAGGCCGGCAGGCGGACGCCCTGCAGGGACAGCTCCGAGGTGGCCGACGCCCGCAAGGACAGCTTGTGGTGGACGTCCGACGCGGTGAACCCAGGCGTTCCCTTGGGGACCAGGAAGCCCCGGATCCCGTCCTCGGTGCGGGCCCAGACGGTGGCGACGTCGGCGAGGCTGCCGTTGGTTATCCACATCTTGGTCCCATCGAGCACCCAGTCGTCCCCGTCACGGCGGGCCGTCGTCCGCATGCCGGCCGGGTTGGAACCGAAGTCAGGCTCGGTCAGACCGAAGCAGCCGACGGCCTCGCCGGCGGCCAGGCGCGGCAACCACTCCCGCTTCTGGTCCTCGCTCCCCCACCGCCAGATGGAGAACATCGACAGCGACCCCTGCACCGACACGAAGCTGCGCAGCCCGCTGTCGCCGGCCTCGAGCTCCAGGCACGCCAGCCCGTAGCTCACCGCGTTGGTGCCGGCGCAGCCGTAGCCGGTGAGGTGCATCCCGAACAGGCCGAGGGCGCCGAGCTCGGCCGCCAGATCCAGCGGGGCGACGCCCTCCTCGAACCAGTGGCCGATGTTGGGGCGCACACGCTTGTCCACGAAGCTGCGGACTGTCTGGCGGATCATCCGCTCCTCGTCGTCGAGCAACGAGTCGAAGTCGATCAGGGTGGAGGCGTCGTCCAGGGCCACGGCATCCAGGATGGTAGAGCCTGGCGCCGCACGCTGTCTCCCTCGCTGGCCTTGCCGCTCGGTGGCAGGAGCAGGCCGGCGCGGCAGCCCCGGCGCGACGGCTCAGGCAGCGAGGTCCGCTTGGAGGTGGAACCACCAGGGGGCGGTCACCGCGGCGAAGTTGGCATAGGTGCTCTGGAGGTGCTGCAGGTGCCGGCTGCCAATGAGGCTGGAGAGCGGCTCGAGCACCCAGGACACGACCCCGGAGAGCAGCCCCCCGGAACGAACCACCGTTGTGTCGCTCCAGGCACACAGCCGGTCGAGGCTCGGCTGTTCCGGACGGACCCTAGACTACGGGTTGTGAGGTGTCCCGAGACCTCACCCGGCCCCGGCGCCGGCGGTGCCCGAGACAAGCACCGTGACCGGTCGCGCCGACATGGTGATGAAGTCCCGGGCCCAGGCCGGATCGAAGAAGGTCGCCGGCCCCTGGATGCCACCGGCGAGGAGCTTGTGCCCGTTGGCTGGATCAGCCAGCCCGTGGGCGCCCGCCGGGCGGTAGGTGGCGAACACCGGCCAGTAGGGGTTGATGTCGAGCTCCATAGCCCTGACCGCCCCGCACCGGACCAGGATCTCGGCCAGCTGCATCGGATCGAGGGCGGGGCCGTATGCGAAGACCAGTGCCCCGTCGGAGGTGATCCCGACACCGGACCGCCACTGATGGTCGACACCGGGAACGGAGGCAGCGCACGACACGACCCCGCAGGTGTTGCCCCACGCCTGCCAGTCGGCGCTCCGAGCGGCGGCGGTCGGGCGCCCGCCGTCGACGAGCAGCACCAGGTTCTGCCGCACGCCGACCACCGCGCCGGTCATGGACACCTCCCGACCCCACGCCCCGACGTCGACACCACCGCTGCGGTAGATCACGAAGGAGGCGGCCCCGGGGCGCAACGGAACGATCACCCGGCCCTCGGTGTAGTAGCCGCCGTGGGCGTCCGGCATCTTGAATCCGCCGTTGAAGGCGGCGACCAGCGTCGACGCCTGGGCAGGCTCGATGGGGGCGGTGTACCGGTATGGACCGCCGCTTGGGCTCACCGACCCCGAGTACAGCCGGGCGGACAGCAGCCGGGTGTCCATCCAAGCAACCCCGGCCAGCTGGGTCCCGCCCGGCGGCACGACGGTCGTCTCGAAGACGGCCGCCGTCCCCTCCACCCGTCGCCCCGACGGCGCCCACGGCCGGGCGGGGTCCCCCGGAAACGGCGTCAGGGGCGGTGGCACCGGGAGGGCTGCCACGATGGCACGGGGCACGACGGCAGGAGCCGTGCTGGCAGGCGGCCGGGCGGTGGGCGGCGCGGAGGTTGGGCGGCTGGCAGCCCGCACCGGCGGCGCAGCGACCCCGCAGGAGCTCGCAACGACCACAGCCACGAACAGCGCCGCGCCCGACAGCGCTGCCCTCATGATCCGATGGCGAGGCCGGCCCACCGGCCCAGGTTAGAAACGGGTCGGACCGTCGCAGGCATCAGCGCCGTGCGCTGGAGTGCGGGCGTGTTGTCCCGCGCGACGGTCGGTGACCGGTGAAGACCGGCGCCACACGACTCTCGAGGGGCCTACTGGACCAGGGTACCCTGTAGGGGTATAGTAATGACTCCGAGGAGACTGCCGTGTATGGCTATGCCAGCAACCGTGAGGACTACCTGAAGCGTCTTCGCCGCATCGAAGGGCAGGTGCGCGGCCTGCAGCGGATGATCGAAGAGGACCGCTACTGCATAGACATCCTCACCCAGGTGTCGGCAGCCACCAAGGCGCTGCACTCGGTGGCGCTCGGCCTGCTCGAGGACCACCTGGGTAGCTGCGTAGTACAGGCCGCCGCCGCCGGAGGGGTGGAAGCGGCCACCAAGGTCAAGGAGGCCTCGGATGCCATCTCCCGGCTGCTGCACTCGTGACGGGTCGATGGGCAAGGCAAACCCATGAGCGACACAACGACCGAACCGACACCCGCAACTGTCGACTTCGGCATCGAGGGGATGACTTGCGCCTCGTGCGTGCGCCGCGTCGAGCGGGCCCTCGGCAACGTCGAGGGCGTAGCGGAGGCCCGGGTCAACCTGGCCACCGAGTCCGCCAGTGTCGTCCTCTCACCCGGGCACCCGGTCGATCACGACGTGCTGGCGGAGGCGGTGGAGCGGGCCGGTTACCGCATCGTCCCCCCCGGCCACCCCTTTGGCGCCGGGTCCAGGAGGCTGTCGCTGACCCTGGAGATCACTGGCATGACCTGCGCGTCGTGCGTCCGCCGCGTGGAACGGGCCCTCGGCAACGTCGAGGGCGTAGCGGAGGCCCGGGTCAACCTGGCTACCGAGCTCGCGCAGGTGGAGCTGTCGGCGCCCGTCGACACCGAGGCCCTGCTACGAGCAGTGGAGACCGCCGGCTACAGCGCAGCGCCTGCGGCGGCGACATCCGACCCGGCCCAAGAGGCTGCCGAGCGCCGCGCCCGCCGCCGCGCCGACCTGCGCCGCCGGAGGGTCAAGCTCAGCGTCGGCGCGCTGCTCAGTGCCGCCGTACTCACTCTCGCCTACGGCATACCCAGCCCAACATGGTCCCCGTACTGGCAGCTGGCCCTCACCACCCCGGTGTTCGCCTGGGTCGGCTCCGGGTTCCACCGCGGAGCACTGACCAGCCTGCGCCACGGGGCGGTCAACATGGACACACTGGTGTCGCTGGGCTCCGCCGTAGCCTTCTTCTACTCGGTGGCGGCCACCTTCGCGCTTCGAGGTCAGGCGACCTACTTCGACGTCGCGGCGGTCATCGTCACGCTGATCTCGATCGGGAAATACCTCGAGGTGCTCACCCGGGGGCGCGCTGGGGAGGCCATCGAGGCGCTGGCCGGTCTGGCGCCTCGGACCGCCCACCTGCTCGCCCGGGCGGGGGCGGTCGCCGGGAGCGGATCGGCCGGCGTGGACATCGCCGCCGCTTCGCTGAGGCCCGGAGACGTGGTGGTCGTCCGGCCCGGCGAAACGGTGCCGGCCGACGGGATGGTGACGGAGGGCTCGGCCGGCGTGAACGAGTCGATGGTGACCGGCGAGAGCGTCGCTGCCCTCAAGGTCCCCGGCGACGACGTGATCGGAGGGACCGTCAACGGCCTGGCGGCGTTGCATGTGCGGGTCACCCGGACCGGCGCGGACTCGACCCTCGCCCAGATCACGGCGCTGGTCGAACGCGCTCAGATGGAGAAGTCCAAGGCGCAGCGCCTCGCCGACCGGGTCTCGTCGGTCTTCGTCCCGGTGATCCTGCTGGCGGCGACCGCCACGTTCACCGGCTGGCTGGCCAGTGGGCGTCCTCTCGTCGACGCCCTCATCCCAGCGGTGGCCGTGCTGGTGGTGGCCTGTCCCTGCGCCCTCGGCCTGGCCACCCCGGTGGCGGTCATGGTCGGCACCGGAAGAGGAGCCGAGCTGGGGTTGCTCGTCTCCGGCGGCCAAGTCCTCGAACGGGTCCGGGGACTCCGCACCGTGGTGGTCGACAAGACCGGCACCCTCACCGCCGGCCGCCCCCAAGTCGTCGATGTGATCACCCTCGACGGGACCGACGGATCCGAGGCGCTTGCCCTGGCCGCCGCTACGGAAGCCAACTCCGAACACCCCTTGGCCTGCGCCATCCAGGAGGCGGCGACAGCCGCCGGCATCGCCGTCCCTGCCCCCCCCATCGATGCCGAGGCCAGCCCAGGCAAGGGCCTAACCGCCCATGTATGCGGCCGGAACGTCGCAGTGGGCTCCGTGGAGTGGCTGGCCGCCAGCGCCGGCGCTCCGGCAGGCGAGGGAAGCACGCCGGTGACGCCAGGTGTCCGAGCCGGTGAGGCGACGCGCGCCGCACAACAGCTCGCCGAGCGGGGCCGGACCACCGTCGGTGTGGCCGTCGATGGCGAACTGCGCTTGGTCGTGGGCATCACCGACCCGCTCCGGCCCGACGCCGTTGCCGGGGTGAACCGCCTGCACGCTCAAGGGCTCAGGGTCGTGATCGCCAGCGGCGACCGCCCGGAGGTCGCTCGGCTCGTCGGAGCCGATGTTGGTGCCGACGAGGTGCACTCCGGCCTACACCCCGATGACAAGGCCGCCCTCGTCCGGCAGCTCCAAGAGCATGGGGCCGTTGCCATGGTGGGCGATGGGATCAACGACGCTCCGGCCCTCGCTACCGCCGACGTCGGCATCGCCGTCGCCAGCGGGACAGGTGTCGCCATGGCCACCGCCGACATAACCCTCGTCCACGGCGACATCGGCGCCGTCGCCGATGCCATCTCCCTGGCTCGCGCCACCCGCCGGATCATCTGGCAGAACCTGGCCTGGGCGTTCGGCTACAACGTGGTTCTGATCCCCCTCGCCGCGGCGGGGATCCTTCCCCCCATGTACGCGGCGCTGGCCATGGCCGCCAGCTCGGTCAGCGTCGTGACCAACGCCCTGCGACTCCGCCGATTCTCAGCAGACAGCAGCCATCAGCGACCGCGCGCCCGACCGGGACCACTCTTGGCCTGAGAGCAAACCACCAGCACTGCAACCGCACCCAAATGGAGCAAGCCAATGAGCACCCTCGACCTGACCGCCAACGACATCTCCTGCGCCCACTGCAAGAACACCATCGAGCACGCTCTCGGCGGGACACCTGGCGTCCAGCAAGTCGAAGTCGACATCGACACCAAGACCGTCCACGTCGCCTTCGACGACGCCGAGATCGACGCCGCCACCATCAGGGCGAAACTCGACGACATCGGCTACCCAGCGACCTGATGGGAGTGGAGGCGCTCGGGGGCAACCGGACCGGCATCCAGTCCATTCCTCGCCCGATGACCATCTCAAGCTGGTCGACCAGCAGGTGATCGCCTGAGCGTGGCGATGGTCGGGCGGCGCCAAAGCCAACAATCCAGGTCAGTCGCCGACCCTGTGAGGGTCGCCTCCGCCGTGGCTCGGGTGTCGTCGGCCACGATGAGGCAGGCCTCGTCCAGGCGCGTGCCGTTGTCGGGATCGGTGTCGCCGAGCCGACCGAGGTGACCGGCCAGGTGCTGCCGGTGTCAGCGGCCTGAAGTCGTATGACGCCCGAGTCGTTCGGGGAGATCATCGCCCACTCGGGTGCATGCCCCGTACATGGCGCGGAGCGCCTCGTCGACCCGTCGCCGCTCAGCCGGGCGCCCATCGGCGCCAGCGACCCGGTGATGACCTCGGCGTCGATCCGGTGGATCAACGCCTCGTGGGTTTCGCGGCGGCGGACGAAGCCGACGCTCTGGTCGGTGTGCCAGGTCCATCCGAGTTCGGCGGTCGACCCGCAGCGACAGGTACAGGTGGGGCCCGTGCAGTTCTCCCCTGGCACATCGACACCCCTCCTTCCCGCATCGGCGGCGTTGTTCCAGCAGGGAACCGGCCATTACCTCGGCAAGATCAGGGATCTGTCGAGCGATGCAGCTGGCTTGGGTGGCCGATCGACCGATCCGCCCTCTCCGCCTACACGATCTCCAGAGCGAGAGGCCTTCACCTCACGGGGTAAGCGGATGCCGATCTTCTGCAACTGCAACAGTGCCGGGGGGGGGATTGGGTTCCCCTGCTGCCCGGTGAGGAACTGCACCACCTACCCGCCGGCATGGAGGTTCGGTACGTAGCAGTTGACGTACAGCCGGTCGAGGTACTCCAGCTCGAGGACCACGTGTCCGTCGAGCCCGTCGTTGATGTCCACCACGTCGAGAGTCACCGGTGACGTGATAGCGCACGAGGGCCCGCTTTGCCGCCCCGACCGGCTCAGGCCTTCGCCAGCTGCGCCGCGCGAGGAGGCCGGGGGGCGCCTAACCCCGCCTAACCCTCTCCCGCCGAGGAGTTCCTGCCATCTCCGATCCTCTTGCCCTTGACTGTGGCGGCCGCCCAAGGTATCTTACCACTGTGCAGCATATGGATACCCTGTCCACGATGCGGACAGCGGAACAGGGCGGGGGCATAGCGGTGCTGGCCAAGGCGTTCCAGGTGCTCGACGCCTTGACCGACGAAAAGCCAGAGTCGGTCTCGCAGCTCGCGAACGCCCTCGACCTGCCGCGAACCACCGTCCACCGGATCCTCCAGACCCTGACCTCCCAGGAGGTCCTCACACCATCGCTCCAACCCGGACCCAAGCTGATCCGCTGGGCGCTTGCTGCGCTCAACGTCGGAGGGATCAGGGAAGCCAGCGGCCCCGTTCTCGATCGGCTCGTCGAAGCCTTTGGAGAGACGGCAAGCGTCTTCGTAAGAAGTGGCTCCACCAGAACCTGCATCGCCCGGCGGGAAGGCACCGAGCAGATCAGGCACAGCCTGAGTATCGGGATGTCCATCCCGCTCCACGTCGGCTCTGGAGGGCGAATCCTTCTCGCCTGGGTACCCAGCGACGAGCGGAAGCGCCTGATTCGGGAGTCCCAGTCGGTCTCGGGAGCGCCGGTGGTGGAGCCCGATGGAGGCTGGCAAGCGATCAGAGAGAAGGGTTGGGCGATCACCATGGGCGAGCGCGACCCAGTCCTCGCCTCGATCAGCGTTCCGGTATACGACCCGGACGGGCGAGTAGTCGCCGCGCTCAGCCTCTCCGGTCCGCGGATGCGCTTCTCGGATAGGCGAGCCTCCGAGATGGCGACGCAACTAAAGACGGAAGCACAGATTCTCGGCGCTCAGATCGAAAGGGGTGCGTGATGAGCGAAACTCCTCCGCTCGACGGGCTGCGGGTCATCGAGTTCGGTCAGTTGGTTGCCGCCCCCTCAGTTGGACGGATACTCGCCGATTTCGGCGCCGATGTCGTGAAGGTCGAGGCCCCGGGTGGAGACCCCCTTCGCAGTTGGGGCGCCACCTCGGGAGGCTCGGGTAGCTGGTGGTGGCGGATGCAGGCCCGGGGCAAGCGGCTGGTGGCGATCGACCACAACAACCCGGAAGGGCGGAGGGTATCGCTGGGGCTCACGAAGGGCTGCGATGTTCTCGTGGCCAACCTCAGGCCGGGGAGGATGGAGTCCTGGGGGCTCGGGTATGCCGAGGTGTCCGCCGCCAACCCAGCCATCGTCTACGCCAACATCTCCGGCTTCGGAGCAACCGGACCCTACAGGATGCGCCCTGGCTTCGGAAATATCGCCGAGGCCATGGGCGGGTTGCGCTACGTTACCGGCTACGCCGACCGGCCGCCCGTGCGGACCGGCCTATCGCTGGGAGACGAGCTCGCGGCGCTCCAGGCGGTAATCGGCATCCTGCTCGCCCTACGTCGGCGCGAGACGGACCCCGGACACCGGGGGGAGTTCGTAGATGTCGCGCTCAACGAGTCGGTGCTCGCAATAACCGAGGGGTTGATCCCGGAGTACGCGAACGCCAGCATCGTGCAGGAGCGCACCGGAAACCAGCTCCTCAGGTCGGCCCCATCGAACATCTACCCGACGTCGGACGGTCGCTGGGTAGCGATCAGCGCCAACAGCACCACGACCTTCGTCAGCCTCGCCAAGGTGATGAACCGCCCGGAGCTCGCTGACGACCCTCGCCTCATGACCAACCCCGGACGAGTCGCGGCCGCCGACGAGCTGGACGAAGCCATCACAAGCTGGAGCCTGCAGCACGACCACGACTCGCTGCTCGACCTGCTTGACGGGGCCGGCATTCCATCAGGGCCGGTAATGAGTGCGAAGGAGATCTACGAGGATCCCCAACTCTCCGCCCGCAACATGATCCGGCGCACCCACACCCGGTCTGGCGACCCGGTCGAGATGCTCGGCGTAGTTCCAACCCTCACCAGCTCTCCAGGTACCATCCGCTGGGCGGGAGGAGAGATTGGAGAGGACACCGACGCGGTCCTGGCCGAGTACCTCGGCTTGCCGCCGCACGAGGTGGAGCGGCTGCGCGAGCACGGCGCAGTCAGGTAGGGGGTGCTCTCGAATGGGAACGCTGCGCCTCATCTCCGGGATATCTTACCTCGCCGGCAAGCCCGAGCAGAACGACGTGTTCGAAATGCGCCTGACCGGGCCAGACCAGGAGCTCACCCTGGCCAAAGAGGACTTGATCTGGCCCGGATTCATCGACTTCCACCTCCATCTTGGCGACCGGGGGCGGGATGGACTCGGAGTTGACGGCGCTGATCTCTGCCGGGGCGGCGTCTACGCTGCAGCCGACGCAGGAACCTTCGGCTGGAGGAACCTGCCGGCCGCCCAGACGGGGTTCCCCTACAGGCGATGGCTCTCGCTGTTACCCTACGGACTGCTAACGCCATCCGGAGAGCGTTACCGTGGGCTTGGCTCTGACTCCGCTCTGCTCGAGGTGTACGAAGCCAACCGCCACCAACTGGCGGGCGTGAAAATCCGCCTTGGCCAGAACGACCTTGCCGAGGATGAGCTCCTCATCGCCGATGGGGCCCGGGTCGCTCGGCGCCTGGGAGCTCCCCTCATGGTCCACATCACCAACGCCCAGCTCCCACTCGCCGACCTAGTCGACACGCTCCAAGCGGGTGACGTGATCACCCACCTGTACCACGGGCGGCGAGGATCGATACTCATCGATGCAGGAATCGATCCGGCAATTATGACCGCAAGACGCAAGGGCATCCTCCTCGATCTAGGCCACGGATTCAACCACTTCTCCTGGAGAGTGTTCGAGAGCGCTCACCGCCTTGGTATCGACGTTGACACTGTTAGTACCGACCTGACACGCAACACCCTGCACCAGCCGCCCCTGGTCGACCTCACCCACCTCTGCTCGAAGCTGGTTTCCGCTGGTCTCGGCTGGGCGCAGCTGTACCGGGCAACGGTCGAGACCCCCGCCAGTTATCTCGGGCTAGAGATCCCCGAAGGATCGATAGTTGTTCTCCGGCGGGAAGAGACTCCCTCCCTTGTCGAAGACTGCGAGGGCGAGGCCCGAGCTATCGACCACTCGTGGTGCACGGCGCTCGCCGTGTACGCGCACAACCTCGTCGCCGGCGAGCTCCAGGAAGGTAAGGCATGACCACCGTCTCCATTACCGAGGTAACCCCCAGGGATGGCCTGCAGGACGCCGAGGTCTACGTGCCCCTGGCAGAGAAGGCAGCACTGATCGAGGGGCTTGCCGAGGCCGGATTTCCCTTCATCGAGGCCACCTCCTTCGCCCACCCGCTGCGGATCCCGATGCTGAGAGACGCTGACGCACTCATCCCGATGTTGCGAGATATCGCGGACCGGCTGGTCGCCCTCACCCCCAACCGTAGGGGGGTAGAGAGGGCGGTTGAAGCAGGAGTCCGCAGGGTACTCCTGGTCACCTCCGCGAGCGAGGGACACAGCAGGGCGAACCTGAACCATTCGCGCAAGGAGGCGTTGCGCATCGCCGGGGATGCTGCCGCCTTCGCCAGGGAGCACCTCATGGTCACGCGGGGCGGGATCAGCGTGACCTTCGAATGCCCCTTTGACGGGGTGGTTCCAGTCGGCCATGTGGTCGACGCGGCCGAAATGTACGTTGCCGCCGGAGTGGAGATGATCAACCTGGCCGATACCCTGGGAACCGCTACCCCGGAGCTGGTCAGGGAGCGCCTACGAGCCATCCGCAAGGCGGTAGGGGGAGAGCTCCCCCTGGGTCTGCACCTCCACGACCGCAACGGCCTGGGGTTGGCCAATGTCGTCGCCGGCCTTGAAGAGGGTGTCACCCGCTTCGATTCGGCCCTCGGTTCCCTCGGGGGGTGCCCCTACGCCCCCGGCGCCACTGGAAACCTCGACACCGTGACCCTGGTCCGCTTCCTCCAGGCCCAAGGGGTGGACACCGGCATCAGTCTCGATCGGCTGCCGCGGCTTCGCGAAAGTATCCTCGCCGCCACGTCTCCAGCGGCAAACGCAGGCGCCATGGCCTGATTTGGAGCGCTAGCTCTCTCGTCAATTCGGCACACCCTTTGGACACGATTGGGGGATTTCGTTGACTGTCAACACTCAACCCGGGGTCACATCGATCGATCGGATCAATCGCCTCCCGGCGAGCAACTACTTCACGCGTCTGGTGGCACGGGTATCCACCGGCGGCTTCTTCGAATTCTACGAACTATTCCTCGCGGGCGCCGTGGGGGCTGCACTGGTCAAGGCGAAGTTCCTGCCGCTCGCGGGCCTTGCCTACTTCGTAGGCGCCGGCTTCCTAGGCATGTTCTTCGGCACATCGATCTTCGGGCACGTGAGCGACCGGATCGGGCGCCGCAAGGGATACGTCTACTCGCTGCTCATCTACTCGACCTTCACCCTCCTGATGGCGCTATCGCCATCGGCGCTCTGGCTGGACATCTTCAGAATGTGCGCCGGATTCGGCATCGGCGCCCAGCTAGTGATCATCGACACCTACGTGAGCGAGATGACACCGGCAACCCAGCGCGGCCACTACATAGCCTTTAGCCAGTTCATCACCTACTGGGCGGTGCCGACCGTGGCCCTGCTCGCCTACGCGCTGGTACCTACGCACTTCCTCTGGGCCGGTTGGAGGTGGGTGGTGCTCTTCGGGGCGCTCGGATCAGTGCTGGTATGGTGGATCAGGCAAGGGCTGCCGGAGTCCCCGCGCTGGTACGAGGAGCACGGCCAGCACGACAAGGCCAAGGCCATCCTCGACCAGATCGAAACACAGGTGGAGCGCGAAACCGGGCCACTCCCCCCCATCACGCCGAGCCTGGCACACAAGGAGGAACCCGGAAACTTCCGGGAGATCTGGGTCCCACCGTACCGCAAGCGGACGATTATGCTGGTAGTTTTCAACATCTTCCAGACGGTCGGCTTCTACGGGTTCGCAGCGTGGGTACCAACCCTGCTGGTAAGCGAGGGGATAACCCTGCTGCACTCGCTGCTCTACACCTTCCTTATTGCCATCTTCAATCCACTCGGACCGGTGATCGGAATGTACATGTCCGACCGGTGGGAGCGGAAGTGGCAGATAGTGCTGGTGTCGCTAGGGATAGCCGCATCGGGAGTGCTCTTCTCCTTCATGCGGATTCCGGTCTGGATAATCGTCGTTGGGGTGGTGATCACCCTGCTCAACAACTGGTTCAGCACCCTCTTCCACTCCTACCAGGCCGAGCTCTACCCCACCCGGATCCGGGCAACCGGCGTTGGCTTCACCTATAGCTGGTCGCGGCTGAGCTCGGCCTTCACCGGCTTCGCCATAGTCGCGTTGTTGAAAGCCTTCGGAGTCGGCGGTGTTTTCGCCTTCATCTCAATTGCAATGGTGATCGTGGCGTCAGTGATCGGCGTCATGGGACCCGCTACCAACAGGCGGAACCTGGAGGAGATCTCGGCCGTGTAGCCGGCCCTGACGAGGAAGGTCGATAGCCGGGCCGGGGAGTCCACCCTGATCTCGACCTGGCCAACGCGACCCGTGATCTCGAGTAGGCAGGGACCCGTATTGGCCGCCTCGCCGATGCTGTCGAGAACGGTGCGTTCGCCCTTGGCTAAATCGAAGGGCGCCTAGGTAGGCACCGTGAAAAGTGGGACCGAACCAACGCCGTCATCGGAGCCCCCAGGGAGTACTCGACGCCCACGCTCGTGCTGCGGACGGAGCTGGCGCTGGCCGGATGAGCAAACCAGCGAAGGGCGCCGTGCCCGGTGCCCGAGCCAGGAGCGTCTCAGAAGTCCAGCAGGAACCTGAGTGCCTGGGTGATGGCGAAGAGCGCTTCCTCGTTCGCAGCACCAAGGGGAGCGACGAGCCGGCTCTCTGACACAGACTTCACGTCCTCGCACTTCGCGTAGCTGACCTCGTCGAGCCTGCACTCCTTCGGATCGAGCTCGACGTGAGAGGGGAGCTCGCGCCGTCTCGTCGTGCAGGGCACGACGATCACCACGCCGGCCGGGCTGTCGTTCAACGGATCAGCGGACACCACTACCGCAGGCCGTCGCCCTGCCTGCTCGCGACCGACGGGTTCGCCGAAGTCCACGAGCCAGATGTCGCCCCGACGGGCCGTCACGCCGAATGGTCGGACAGCGAGCTGCTTTCCTCTGCCCGCTCAGTCTCGATCTCTTTCCACGCATTGGCATCGTGACGGAGCTCCGCGTAGCGAGCTGCGAAACGATCGAAGAAGACCCGGCGCTCGAGGGCATCCGCCGCTTGGTCGAGCAGCTCCGTCATCGGTCTACCCGTCGCCTTGGCCAGCTCCGCGAACCGGCTCCGCGTCTCCTCGCTGACTCGAATCGTGGTGCTCACCCTCATCAGTCTACTGCTAGGTAGACTAGTTCGTCTACTCCCTACTGGCGAGCTTCGCCTACGACGACCACAACGGGCCCATGACCACCTACTTCACCGCCGACCACCACTTCGGTCACGGCAACATCATCGAGTACTGCGGCCGGCCGTTCCACAGTGTCGGCGAGATGGACGCCGTGCTCGTCGCGAACTGGAACACCGTCGTCGGCCCGCACGACACCGTCCACGTCCTCGGCGACGTCGCAATGGGTCGGCGGGAGGAGTCGATGCCGCTCATCAACCAACTGGCCGGGCACAAGGTCCTCTACCCCGGGAACCACGACCGCTGCTGGTACGGACACGGAAAGCGGGCCATCCGCCTGGAGCAGGAGTACCTCGACGCCGGGTTCGACGAGATCCGGCAGGGACCACAGACGATGACCGTCGCCAACCGCGAGGTTCTCGTCTGCCACCTCCCCTACCGAGGCGACAGCGGTGGCACAGAGCGCTATGCCAAGTTCAGGCCGGCCGACGAGCGAATGTGGCTGCTGCATGGGCATGTCCACGAGAAGTGGCGCCAGCAAGGACGCAAGGCAGGCCTGTGCAACCGGGTCATGCAGGGCAACGTCGTCACCCGCACCAAGGGCGCCGCCTCGGTCCACCACCGCTGCATCTACCGCTCCGAGTACCCGGCCGACGACGCCCACCCCCGCTCCCTCGCCGTCACCGAGCGCCGCGTCCTCGCCGCCCTCGACGGGTGGCTATCGGCCGTCCTCGACCCCGACCGCCTCGAGACGACCGTCGAGGCCATCCTCACCTCCGACGCCCGCACCGTCGCCGAGACCGAACCCCCGCCGTCGCCGAGGCCCGCGCTGCCGCCAATGAGGCCGAGGCCAGGATCCAACGCCACCTCGAGGCCCTCGACGCCGGCCTCGACCCCGCCCTCGTCGTCGAGCGCACCAAGGCCGCCCAAGCCGAGCTCACCCGCGCCCGCGCCGTCCTCGCCGAGCACGAGGCCACCGCCACCCAGCCGCCCCTCACCGAGGCCGCCGTGCGGGCCGTCATCGAGCGTTACCACGGCCTCAGCGAACTCCTCGACGCCGCCGCCACCCCGAGTACGTCACCGGGACCCTCGGACGTGGAGAACGTTACGTGTCGGAGGGGCGACACCACCGTTGAGGACACGTCGGTGACCCCGCTTGGCGAGGGAAGCGACTACCCGGCCACTGAAAGAGGCTGAAGGATCCGCCAAGCGGTGGCGAGGACCGGTTCGACGGCGAAGATGCCCGGCTCGGTGCCGGCGCGGCGCTCCACGATGTACGGCACCTCACCGAGGTTGATCCAGCTCATGATCAGATGAGGCGGCATCGCTGTCTCCACCCGAGCTGCTGCCGGCCCCTCGCTATCGAGCCAGTGCAGGACCGTCCACGAGTCGAGGCAGTCGGTCAACGTCGGGCTTCGGAGCGGTGGTCGGCTTCCAGCCCAGCGACGAGCCCCAGCCCAGCCAGTGATCCCCGCAGGGTGGGGTGTTACCGCACCGGCTCCAGGCGTACCGCACCGGGGTCCTTATCCAGAGCGAACTCGAACTTGTCCCCTGGTGAGATCCCGAGCCGGTCGCGAAGATCCTTCGGGATCACGACCTCTCCCTACGGCCCGACCCGACCAAGGCTGCATCAACGTGACCTGAACCGAGAAGATCGAAGGCGTCGGCACCGTCGCGGCTGCTCATGCAGCGTGCCGCCCAAGTTATGCTGCCTGTCCTGGGGCGGGCCCTGGTGGTTCTTTGGGCGGTGGGGACGTCGGCGACTGGATTTCGACAACTCGATCATCGCAGAGCTTCTTCGCCGTACCCAGAATATTGGAAATGAGTCCATCTACCAACTCTGGCGAAACATCGGAATCTCCAAACGCTGATTCTAAACGCTCATACAAGGACACCTTGGCGTTTGCTTCAGCCTCGGCGAGACGCGCTTCAGCCTCCTTCTTTTCAGCTTCTGCATGCTGAATCCTCGCCTCAAGCGCATCCAGTTCATTGTCGTGACCCGACCTGCGCGTTGCCGGCTTAACTCCTCCTTCTTTAGGCTTGCATCCAGCCAATCATTGCGGAACTTGGCAGTCGCTGAGGATGCGCGCATCAACACATTGAGCGCTACGATCGGAACAAAGTCTTTTGCAGTGGTGGCGATATCCACCACCACGTTCAGAGGTGACGCAATGGACAGTCTGGTTAGGATGGGTGGGGCTGCGTACACCGGTGCCTGCTGCCGTGCTCCCACAAGATTGATCAGGGACCGAGCGCCTTCAAGAAGTTCGAAGAAATGAAAGATTCGGCGTCCAGCAAGATCCATCGTCGTCGAGTCGTCCTCTGTTGACGAGAGAAGTGCGAAGTGAACATCCTCCGTGTCGAGGGTTGATCCGGGCGTGATGTCTCCGATCGACATGACGTCGACATATTGGACGTCCACTCGCGCGATTTGCCGATTCATATCACTGTGCGAGACACGCGCGGTGACCGACCTACCAGCTTCTAAGAAACGGAGGGACAGCATGTCCCCGGAAGTTAGCTTCAAACTGGATATCCCTGCGGCAACATCGGGATCATCAAACAGGAGCACCGCTCCGACATCCGCAACTTCGATGGCGCGTCCAAAGGCCTCAAATAGCGAGCTAGCTTTCGCAATTAGGGCTTGTATACCAACGTCAGCGGCCCTATATGGATAACGGCCTTGCGTTGCAACGACCTCATATGGATCTGACGAGCGGGCAACGTCAAATTGATTTATAGGGATGTATTTGAAGAATCCTCCACGGAGCAGTCGGTGATAATGTTCATACGTCCGTGCACTGATATCGCTATAGCCCGCCGACCGCAATTGAGAATTCAGGTCGTCTCGGGAGATGTCGCCGCCCGCGCGTAGGTAGATATCCCATCCTGCTCGGGCGTCCTGTGGAGATGCGTTGGGCATGGCCGAACTCGTCCTCGACGGTGGATATGTGCGAATAGAAGATAGTCCGGTCGGAGCTGCCCATGGTGGATCCTGCCAGGTGAGGCTCGTGCAACACAGGATCCGCCAGCTGCATGAGGTAGTTCAGGGCGTCTGCGATCCCTTGACCCCGCGTGTGCGTAGCCTGGCACGAGGTTGCGCCTGTGAAGTTCTACGGTCTTCCGCGGTTCGGGACACGAGGACGACCCCACCTAACGTCACAGGCTGCCCGTAACATCGCCCCCAGAGGAGGTGGCCATGGCTATCCTGATGGCGGAACTACCGGTACATGAACGGCCGCGCGAACGGCTGGTTACTCACGGAGCCGAAGCCTTGTCCGAACGAGAACTCCTCGCCCTGGTGCTTCGACACGGGAGCCGGGGCGAGAGTGCCCTCGACCTGGCCGCGGCACTCCTCGCCGAGTACGGCGGCCTCGCTCGCCTCGCCGCCGCAAGACCTGAGGAGCTAGCACGCCGCCAGGGGGTCGGAGAGGCGAAGGCCGCCGCACTGGTCGCTGCGTTCCAGTTGGGCCGTATGGCGGCCAACGAGGGAACCGTGGATGTCCAACTTCAGGGCCCGCATGACGTGTTCACCGCTAGCCGGCTGGAACTGGCCGGACAGCGCCGCGAGCACGTCCTTGTGTTGGTCTGCGATGCCGGCAACCGTCTTCGAAGGAGGGAAGCAGTGGCGGAGCGCTCCATCGACCGCTCGGCGCTTCCGGTACGGGAGATCCTCAACTGCGTTCTTCGGCACGATGGCCGCGCCTTCGCTGTCGCTCACAACCACCCGTCAGGAGATCCAACTCCCAGCGAAGCTGATGTGCTTGCCACGCGCGCCCTCGCCGCCGCAGCCAACGTCGTAGGTCTCCGCTTTCTCGATCACGTTGTCGTCGCCGGAGATCGCTGGCATCGGATCACTGCGTGAGGCCCGCGAGTGCCTGGTTCAGCATGGATGCTCGCAACCCGTCGATGTACACCCCTCGACGCTGTCGAAGCAGCCCAGTCGTGCGGACCATGTCCACCATGGCTGCCAGGCGAACCTGCTCAGGCAATGGGGGCACTGGGATCTCGAGATTGAGGAACGCCGCTTCCTTCAGACGGTTCCGGCTCGTTGGGGTCCCGCCAGTGCTGCGGTCTTCCACGAGTCCCCAAATCGCCGGGTCAGTGAAGAGGGCGAGTAGATAACGGACATCGAGGTTCGCGTGATCGACCTCGAACGTCGGAAACTCGCCTGACACGTAGCAGCCGTCAAGATGAGGTTCGACGACGGCGAACGATCCCTTCCATGCGAACAAGCGGTTGTACACAAAATCGCCCTGCTTCAGCCGGTGAAGCTTCGCCGCGGCCACCTCGTGGCCCATCTTCTGCTCCCGGGCGAAGAGGCCTTCGCCGTACCAGCGCACCCCCAGGAGGCGGTACTCCATAGCCGGATCCACGGACTCCTCCCGTCGGACTTGCTGGACGAGTTCGCCAACCGGTCGCCGCACGGAGCTGGTGTTAAGTAGGGACGGAGAGATTGAACGGGAAATCTTCGAAGTGGTCTCTCCGAGAGCATGAACCCGATCCAGCCGGCCATCAAGAGATCGAAGCCGCGCAGCGACGCTCCGCTGTTCTTCGATGTCGGGCAGCGGGACCTTGATCGAAAGGAACTCGTCCACGTGTACGCGCTGGCGGCGAAGGCCCAGGCCCCGCGTTGCCCCCGCGAGCAGTTCGTGAAACTCAGGCCAGCGCATCAAGTATCCGAGGTAGCTGGGTACAGCCCGCTCGCCATCGACCGTCAAGGTTGGAAACTCGCTGGACACGAAGTAGCCGTCGAATTCTGGCACCACCAGAGCCGCCGCTCCCTCCCAGGCGAAGAGCCGGCTGAAGACCACTTGATCGCGATGGAGGCGGAAGTACTGCTTGTAACTGGTCTCTGCACCGGTGATCGCTGGCCGCGCGAACAGGCCTCGGCCGTAGCTCAGTATTCCGGCGGTGTGATACGTGGCCGTGGGCTCGATGGCCACTGGGTCTAGGTCGAGCGTCAGCACGTCTCCGAGCGGCCGGAGCGGGTAGCGGCTCTTCATCCCTTCGCCAGTTCAGACTCGATCTCGTGGATAAGGCTGAGGATCTCTTCCTCCGTCTTGAGCAGCTCCGCCACGAGCTCCTGCGGGGGGCGGTGAGCGAGGTCGTCTGGGCGGTTCGGATTGCGAAGATCGAGATTGAACCCGTTGGCCTCGATCTCACCGATGGGCACGCGCCAAGCCTGCTCGGTCTCCTTCCGGCCCTTCCGAGCTGGCCCGCCCCACCACGTCTGGCAGTCGGCGAACTCCTCGAAGCGCAAAGGCTTCGTCTTGGTGTAGTTCTTCCTACCCTCCGGCAAGGGCAGCTCGTAGTACCAGATCTCCTTGGTCCGCCCGGTCTTCTCGAAGAAGAGCAAGTTGGCCGGGATGCTGGTGTATGGAGCGAAGACTCCCGGTGGGAGGCGGACGATCGTGTGCAGGTTGTAGTCGTCCAGGAGGCGCTCCTTGATGCGCGCCCCGACGCCGTCGCCGAAGAGCACCCCGTTCGGCACGACGATGCCGCACCGGCCGCCGGGTCGGAGGATGCGCTGGACCAGCTGGAGGAAGAGCCACGCCGTCTCCGCCGTGCGGGTGGCCTCGGGGAAGTTCGCCTGGATGCCCTTTTCCTCCTCCCCGCCGAATGGCGGGTTGGTGAGCACCACGTCGACGCGATCAGCGTTGCGGATGTCGGTCACCGGGCGAGCGAGCGCGTTGTCGCGGATGATGTGGGGTTGCTGGACTTCGTGGAGCAGCAGGTTCATCATGCCGAGCAGGTACGGGAGCGGCTTCTTCTCGACTCCCCGGATGTCGCCGTCGAGGGCGCGCAGTTCCTCGACGCTGCGGACCTCGGGCTGCATGTGCCCCAGCGCCTCGACGAGGAAGCCTCCGGTCCCGCACGCTGGGTCGAGCACGGTCTCGCCGAGGTGTGGATCGACCTGCTGCACCATGAATCGGATGACGGGCCTCGGCGTGTAGAACTCGCCGGAGTCACCGGCAGCGTCGCGCATCTCACGGAGCATCGATTCGTAGAGATGGGCCATCGTGTGGATGTCGTCGCTCGAGGTGAAGTTGACCTCGTTGACCTTGTTGACGACGTCTCGGAGGAGGTAGCCCGAGAGCATCCGGTTGTGGGTCTCCTTGAACACCGCCGCGATCACGTCCCGCGGATCGTCCTGCCCGACGCCTTGCAGGTCGCGGAAGTACGGCAAGAGGTCGTCGTTCACGAACGCCAGCAGGCCCTCGCCAGTGCGCCCGTTCACCGGGTCGGCCGCCCAGTCACGCCAGCGGTACGGAGCCTCGATCGCGGGACGGAACTTCCGGTCGGTCACCTCGCGGCGTTCCTCCAGCCCGTCGTAGGCGCGGAGGAAGAGGAGCCATGCCAGCTGCGGAATGCGGTCGAGGTCGCCGTTCAGCCCGGCGTCCTTGCGCATGGTGTCGCGGGCGGCTTTGATGACGGCCGAGAGCTTCGCCTGCGGACTGGTGGGGGCGGCCTTGGAGCGTTTGGGCATGGGACGCTATTCCTGTCTCGATAGGGTCTGGCGCCAGAAGGCACGCAGAAGGTGCATGGCATCGTCAAGGGTGGCGGCGCTGACGTCGAGGTCGTCTGCCAGCTCCCGGTAGCGGACAGGCCAATCGGGCGGCGGGTCAGGCAGCTCTTCCGGCACGGGATGGCTCGTTCGTGCCTCGAAGACATGGACGACCGTGTCGTAGAGCCGTGTGTCGGGCTGGAGCCCGTCATCGATGAGCAGGACGAGGTCCACCAAGTCCCTCACCCGCGTGCTCGGCCGGGAAGTGTAGGTCCGGGTCAGTGCGTGCAGTTTCTCGGCGAAATGCTGAGAGCGATCGACGACCTCTACCTCGCACGGACCGATCCCGGCGAAGGCGAGGGCCCCAGGGAGGCGAAGCCGTTCGGTCCCGCTGATCTCGGTCTCACGAATGACGAGGTCGACTCGGACGGCAGCGAACTGCCTGCCGGCGAGCGTCGCTTCGACCGGGAACCGCCAACCCGGCCGGCCGGCTTCGTCCACCTGCAGGTCGCGTGCGTCGCCGACCGTGAAGCGGAACCGGTCGTGGTCGGCGTCGACTGCGAGGGGTCCGGCGAGCGCTGCCCGGGCGTCAACACCGGTGGTCAGCGGATGCCTGGCGGCGAGGTCCATGTCACGGGTGCTCCGGGCGCGGTCGTGCCATCGCACCTCGAGCGCCATCCCGCCTTTGAGGATCCAGCAGCCTGGCTCGGCCGCTTCGAGTCGGGCCAGCATTCGCTCGAACACCACTCGCCGGCGGAGCCGGTTGAGGTCCGCTCCTGCGTCACGCGACCTTGCGCCCAGCCGTGCTTCGAGCGCCGCTCGGAACGCTCCGTCAGTTCCGTAGGTCATGCGGCGGTTGCCATCTGGAGCGCCTGGTGGAGACGGGTAGCGGCGCGTGGGCCCAGCTCCCGCGCCCGGCCGATGATCGTTTGCTCCAGGGTGGGGTCCTTGGCGCAGCCGTCGACGAGTGCACTGGCGAGCTGGTCGAGGTCGAGGTGGGATGCCGCCACGTCGAGAAGCGTCCGCAGCGGGCTCGTGACCCGGAACCCCTCGTGCTCCCAGATGTCGTGCTCGTCGACGGAGCCGCGATGCAGGACGACGCCGGCTGCAGTCGAGCGGAAGTTGGCCGGGACGATCAGGTGGACGGCGGTCGGGTTCGCCTCTCCCAGCTCATGGACAGCGAGCGCCGTCTCGTGGGACACGACGGCTCGTCCACGAGCCCACAGCGACCAGCGGACCAGGTCGTCGTGCGTTCCGACAGGCCACTCGGGCAGCCGGAAGAGGCCCCGGTCGACCCGGATCCAGTTGCCCCGGTCGGCATGGAACTTCTGCGCCTGGTAGGAGTACCCGACGCCGAGCGCCTGCGCCGCGCTGAAGTATCCCGACTGGGTCGCAGCCAGGGCAGCCAGACGGCGTCGGAGATCCTGGCGGTCGACTCGCACCCCATAATCCTACATCGAATCTTTAGTTTCACGTGCCTACGAGGCGTAGAGCAGCTCTTCGAGGCGCTCGACGGCGTCTTGGAAACCGTGAGGTCCGCCGAACTGGGCGGCGATCTCGGTGGGGCTCCCGTGCCGGTCCAGGGGCGGGACCTCGAGCACCCGAAGGTCGTCGAGCTGGGAGATGCCGTGGTCGGCGTACTTGTCGAGGAGGTCGGCGAGTACAGCCCGGGCCTCCGGCGAGAAGGAGCCCAGGAAGGCAGCCTGTCGATTCCGGACACGCCCGGCTCGCTCTCGCCGGGTGATGGCGTCGCCGTTCCACGCCACGTGGACGAGCAGGTCGAGCGGGTCGAGGTCGCTGAGCCCGAGCCTCTCGGCTGCTTCGGCGAGGTCGATGCCTCGCGTGAGCAACGCATCGGCGACTTCCGTTCGCCCGGGCGGGCTACGCCATGCCGCCCGAAGATCGTTCGGGTTCGGGTAGAGCCGGCGGACCGTGTCGGCGAGGTAGTCGCTGTACTCGGCAACTCGCAAGCGCCCGGTCGTGGGATCGGGGAGGTAGATCCCCTCGACGGCGACATAGGCAGTGCCGTCGTCGACGTAGAACTTCCGGACCGCGACGTCCTCTACGTCGTCCGGGTCAGCTTCGTCCGAGCCGGTGCCTTCGTTACCGTAGGCGGGCTCGGGCTCGGCGACCTCCGGCTCGCTCACGATCCCGCCTTCGTCGTCGATCTCCTCGGTGACCGGCGGCGCTTCGGGGGGACCGTCGAACTCCGGGTCCTCGAACAGGGCCGTGGCCCCTGAGTAGTCGATGATCTCGAAGGTGAGCTTGTCATCGTCGGGGTAGAGCCGCGTCCCCCGCCCGATGATCTGCTTGAAGTCCACCATGGAGCCGATCGGCTTGAAGAGCACGATGTTGCGCACGGTGGGCAGGTCCACGCCGGTCGAGAGCAGCTGGGAGGTCGTGGCGATGACTGGCGTCTCACGCTCCGGGTCGGCGAAGTCGCCCAGGTGCTGGCGGCCCACGTCGCCCTCGTCGGAGACGATCCGGACCGCGTAGTTCGGGTACTGGCGGGCCAGGTCCGCGTTGGCATTGTTGAGCGACTGGCGCATCTGGTCCGCGTGCTCGGAGTCCACGCAGAACACCACGGTCTTCGCCATGCGGTCGGTGCGCCGGAGGTAGTCGCTCAGGTGCCGCGCCGCCTGGTCGGTCCGGACCAGCAACGACACCACGCGCTCGAAGTGCTTGGTCTCGTACACGCCTTCGGGGATCTCACGTCCGAAACGATCGAGCTGGCCAGGTGCCGGTGACCAGCCCTCGGCGTCGGGACTGAGCACGACCCGCCGCACGCGGTAGGGGGCGAGGAAGCCGTCGTCGATGCCTTGTGCCAGCGAGTAGGTGTAGGCCGGATCACCGAAGTACCTGTAGGTGTCACGGTTCTCCTCGCGAAGGGGCGTAGCGGTCATGCCCAGCTGCACGGCTGGTGCGAAGTGCTGCAAGATCGCCCGCCACGACGACTCGTCCCGTGCACTTCCCCGGTGGCACTCGTCAACGACGACGAGATCGAAGTAATCCGCCGGATAGTCCCGGAAGACCCCGAGCGCGTCGCCGGAGTCGGCCAGTGACTGGTAGAGCGCGAAGTAGACCTCCCGGCCGGTCTTCGCCTCGCCCTGCACCTTCCAGATCGCGTCTCCGAACACCGGCTTGAACTCGCGCGAGATCGGCTGGTCGACGAGGATGTTCCGGTCAGCAAGGTAGAGGAAGCGGGGTCTCCGCCCCTCTCGCCACCGGCTCTGCCAGAGCTTCCAGATGATCTGGAGAGCCACGAAGGTCTTCCCCGTGCCGGTGGCCAGCGTCAGCAGGACCCGGTCGCGTCCATCATTGAGCATCGCCCCCAGCGCGGCGTCGATGGCCGCCCGCTGGTAGTAGCGGGGCTCCTTGACGCGGCCGTCGGGCAGCCGCAGGTCGCGGTTGAACGGCAGCAGTCGCGTCTCGATCGCCACCTCGTCCACGAGGCCCTTCCAGGCTCGGTAGCGCTGCCACATCTCCTCTGGGGTCGGGAAGGCGTCCAGGTTCGACTCCCGGCCCGTGTCGTAGTCGTGCTCGACGATCCCCTTGCCGTTCGTCGAGTACGCCAAGGGCAGGCGCAGCATCTCCGCGTACCGCTTCGCCTGCTGCAATCCATCGCCGGCCCGCTTGTGCTCCCGCTTCGCCTCCACGACGGCCACTGGGACGTTGGGCTCGTACTCCAGTACGTAGTCGGCACGGAGCGGGTCGTCCCGCTTGTGGTCTCGTCGACGCCTCGGCTGCCGGGGGACCGGCACGATCTTCCCGTCGGTCACCCGGTACTGCTCGACGAAGCGGTCCTTCCACCCGGCGGCATCGAGGCGCGGCACGACGTAGTCACGACACGTGTCCTTCTCCAGCGGCCCCGACATCGCGTTCACGCTACTTCTGCAGGTCCAGGCGTCGCCGAAGGGCGAGGCGTCGGCACGACCGTCTACTCGACACCGGGCCCGACCGTGCCGTGAGAATCGCTAGCCCGGTTCGCGCGCGGAAGCCGCTCGGGTGGCTGCCGGTAGCGGCGGTAGAGCGTCTGCCACGGGATGCCGACCAACGGTGCGATCTCGCGCCAAGGATGGCGATGGGGTCGGGCCCACACCGCCGACCACACGGCTTGGTGGAAGGCCAGCTCGGCCTGGCGGCGCGCGGCAGCGAGCGCCTGCAGGCGCTCGGGCACGTCGCTGGCTGCCTGCGCGGCCAGGCCCCACCGGACCATCGCATTGGTGGCCTCGCCGGCGTGCTCGGCCAGCCGCGCCGTGTCCCGTTCCATCGCGTACTCGCTGCTCACAGAGCCGAGCGTAGTGCCGCTGTCTCAAATCCGCGACAAATCGTCCAAAAACGGGGCCGAACCCCATGTTCTTAAGCAGAGGGTGCTCCACCGACCGGACCGCTCCCGTCTCGGCCCGCCCGTGAGCGAAAGGACTCCGACCGTGACCCCATCACCGAACGCTCCCCATCCGGATTCCCTCGGCGTCGTGACGCCAACGCCTCCGAGCCTGCACGGACCGCTTGCCCGGTTCCTACTGCACCCGCAGGCCGCGCTCCGCGACCTCGGACGCCTGCTGGCCCACGCAGGCTGGTTCGTCCTCGGCCACGTCGGCCCACCCGTCGCAGCCCTGCTCGCCGCTGCCATCCTCGGACACGTGCTGCTCGCCCGGTGGCGGGCACGGCAGGCCGCGGTGGACGCGGTGTGCCTGGAGCTCCGCCCGCCGCCAGTCGTCGATCCAGGGAGCGCGGAGGTCTTCTGGACGAACCTCCACGCCCTGCTGCGCCCGTCCTGGCGGGCTGTCTTCCACGGCCGCCACCAGGTCGCCTTCGAGATCCGGGCGGTCGGCGAGCGTGCCCGCTTCGCCGTCTCGGCGCCCCGGTCGATGGCCGATCACGTGAGCCGGGCGATCATGGCTGCGTGGCCCGGTGCAAGCGTCGTGCCCGCCGAGCCGGCGCCGACGGGTCGAGGGCACCGAGCCTCTGCCGGCTACCGGCTCTGCCTGGCTCGGGCCCAATGGCTGCCGATCGCCACCGACCACGCGCTCGATCCGCTCCGCTCCGTGCTCGGCGCTGCCGCCGAGCTCCACGAGGACGAGGAAGTCGTCGTGCAGGTCGTGGCCCGGCCCGCGTCCCGTCGTCGCGATGCCAACGCGCAGCGGGCCGTGCTTGGCCTGCAGGGGATCGCGGCACCGAGCCCCGCTCTCCGCCTAGTCGGGCCGATCGTGCACGGGGTCCTCGACTTCGTGACCCCTGGCCCTTCGACGCCGGCACGTCCCGTGCCGCGCCGGAGCGAGCCGCCCCACCCGGAGCTGCGCGCCGCCCGCCAGAAGGTCCAGCGTCCCTGCTTCGAGGCCGCAATCCGGGTCGCCGTCTCGTCGCCTGGCGCCGCCCACCGCGCCAAGCGACACCTGCGCGGCCGGGCCCGGGCGATCTGCGCCGCCTTCGCCGAGTACGCGGCCGAGAACAGCCTGGCCGCTCGCCGCCTTCGACACCCCGACGCAGTGATCGCGTCAGCCCGCCTCCAAGGAGGCGACCTGTACTCCGCCCCGGAGATCGCCGCGCTGGCCCACCTGCCGCTCGACCGCGACGTGCCTGGGGTGTCCCGTGCCGGGGCCCGCAGCGTCGCGCCCCCGCCCGAGATCCACCGCGACGGCAAGATCCTCGGCGACGCCGAGACCGGATCGCGCCGACCGGTAGCCCTCGCGCCCGCCGACGCCTGCCATCACCTGCACCTGCTCGGCGCGACCGGTTCGGGCAAGTCGACCCTGCTCCTCAACCTCATCCTCAGCGACATCGCGAGCGGAAGGGGCACTGTGGTCATCGACCCCAAGGGCGCCCTCATAGAGGACATCCTCGACCGGCTCCCCGAGCACGCGGGCGACCACACGGTCGTCATCGATGCCGAGGACCCCGAACCACCCACCCTCAACGTGCTCGCCGGCTCCGACGTCCACCTCGTCGTCGACCAGGTGGTCGGGGTCATGCACCGGCTGTTCGAGTCGGCCTGGGGGCCACGCACCGACGACGTCCTGCGCGCCGCGTGCCTGACCCTTCGCCAGCATCCCGGCGCCAACCTGTCCCAGGTCCCGAAGCTCCTCGGCGACCCCCTTTACCGGGCGCCGCTCGTGGCCGCAGTGAAAGACCCGGTGCTCCGGGGCTTCTGGCACTGGTACGACGGGCTGTCGGAAGGTGCACGCTCGGCCGTGATCGGCCCGGTGACCAACAAGCTGCGGGCCTTCCTCCTCCGACCGTTCGTGCGGGCCGTGGTGGGTACGGGCACGTCCAGCTTCGCGCTCGACAGGGTCCTCGACGGCGGGGTCCTCTTGTGCCGGCTGCCCAAGGGTGTCCTCGGCGACGAGTCGACCCGGCTCCTCGGGTCCCTCCTCGTCGCCCAGGTCTGGCAGTCCGTGAGCTCCCGGGCACGCGGCGGGAGGTGGGGACGCGTGTGCGGTCTCTACCTCGACGAGTGCCAGAACTTCCTGGCGCTCCCCGGCAGCCTGGAGGACATCCTCGCCGAGGCGCGCGCCTACGGGCTCGGGCTCGTCCTCGCGCACCAGCATCTCGGCCAGCTACCCACCGATCTGGCCGACGCGGTGTCAGCAAATGCCCGCTCGAAGACCATCCTCTCGTGCTCGCCCGAGGACGCCCGCCGCTTGGAGCGCACCGTGGCGCCGGACCTCATGGCGCACGACCTCTCGCATCTGGGCGCCTACCAGGCCGCCGCTCGCCTGGTGGTCGACGGCGAGGAGAGCGCCGCCTTCACGTTCCGCACCCGTCCCGCGCCAGCGGCCGTCCCGGGCAGGGCGGCGCTGGTCCGGGACCGCTCCCGGGAGAGCTTCGGGCTGTCGGAGCAGCAACGGCGAGCCATGCAGCTCCGCGCCGGGGGCCGGTGGAGCGGACGATCGCCGGCCGGTACCCCGGACACTGGCCCGGACGGCTTCAAGTTGCCGGGTCTCTCGGTCGTCGAAGGCGCCGGTGACGACGCGGCATGACCCGGACGATGCCTCCTCCGACTTCGCATGCATCTCCTTCTTCTCTTTCCCTCTCCGGCCTCGGCCGGGCGCGGCTCCGCCTACGTGGGCACCGCGCCGAACCACTGGGTGCTCGACGCCATCGGGGCGATGGTCGTCGCCGCCGAGCGCGGAGTGGAGACCGACGAGCTGCACTGGCGCCGCGACCGGGCGCTCGGGCTGGCCGCCAGCACCCAGCTCGCCCACCGGGTCGGGGCCAACGGCTTCTTCTGCGGCCTCCTCGGCGCGGCGAGAGGGCGGCCCGGTGCTGACCTGCGGGTCTGGTGGCCGGAGCGGCGCTGCCGGGCGACCTGGGGCGACGTCGTGCGCCCCGACGGCTACGGCGTCTGGCAGGACGCGGAGGCTGAGGTCGCCTTCTTCTTGGAGTACGACCGGGGCACCGAGACCCACGCCCGCCTCGTCGCCAAGCTCGAGGGCTACGCGACGCTCGCCGCGGCAGCCCGGGACCCGTTCTGGGTGCTGTTCTGGTTCACCGGCACCAAGCGTGAGGCCGCCGCTCGGAAGGCGCTCGCCGGCGCGCCCGTCCCGGTCGCCACCGCGTGCGAGGGAGCGCCGCCCTGCGACGCCGTGTGACTCCCCACCGACGCGGCCGGCGGCCGGCGGCGCCTGGCCGAGCTGGGGACGGGTCCGATGCGGCGCGGTGCGGGCCGGTGACGACCGCCCGGCAGCCACCCCACCGACGCGCCGCCCCGGAGCGCGGGGTCTCCTCGGCCGGTACGCCCTGCCGCTCAGCCGCCACCGGGCGGCCGACGTCGGCCCACGGCGGCCTGTCGTCGGCGACGGGCGACCGCCGCCCCGAAGGGCAGACTCCCGCACATCCGGGTCTGGCCGTCGTCCTCCCGCCGGCACCTCCTCGCCTCACGCCGGACGCCGCGGCCGCCCTGCTCCGCCTGCTCCTCCGGGCCGCCCGGCCGGCGCGTGCTCCTCTCGAAGCGGAGCGACTGACCTCCGACGACGCCGGCACCGCCACCAGGACCCGTGGAGGTAGAACCGCGGGGGACCGCGAAGACCGGTCGGATGAGACGAGGAGAGCAGCGTGAAGCGCTTCGCCTTCTACGGGAGGGTGTCCACCGAGGACCAGCAGGACCCCGAGTCGTCCAAGGGCTGGCAGCTCTCCCGGTCCCATGCGCTGATCGAGCCGGCCGGCGGTGTGGTCGTGGCCGAGTACTTCGACATCGGCCGGTCACGTTCGCTGCCGTGGAAGCGCCGCCCCGAGGCGGCATCGCTCCTCGACGCGCTGGCCCGGCCGGACCGCGGCTTCGAGGCGGTCGTCATCGGCGAGCCTGCCCGCGCCTTCTACGGCAACCAGTTCGGCCTCACCTTCCCCGTCTTCGCCCACTACGGCGTGGAGCTGTGGGTGCCCGAGGTGGGAGGCGCCATCGACCCGGGCTCGGACGCCCACGACCTCGTCATGTCGCTCTACGGCGGGATGTCCAAGGGCGAGCGCAACCGGATCAAGATCCGCGTCCGCGCTGCCATGGCCGCCCAGGCCCGCACCGAGGGGCGCTTCCTCGGTGGCCGCCCGCCCTACGGCTATCGGCTCGCCGACGCGGGACCTCATCCCAACCCGGGCAAGGCGGCCGTGGGCCAACGCCTCCACCGCCTGGAGCCGGACCCGGACGCGGCGCCGGTGGTGCGCCGCATCTTCGACGAGTACCTCGCCGGCCGTGGCCTGTACGCCATCGCCGAAGGGCTGACCCGCGACGGCATCGCGTGTCCCTCCGCTCACGACCGGGCCCGCAATCCCCACCGCCAGGGCCTCGCCTGGTCGAAGATGGCGGTGCGGGCGATCCTCGCCAACCCGCGCTACACCGGACGCCAGGTGTGGAACCGCCAGCGCCGCGACGAGGTGCTCCTCGACGTCGAGGACGTCGCGCTCGGCCACGTCAGCAAGATGCGCTGGAACGACGAGGACGCCTGGATCGTCTCCGAGACGCTCACCCACGAGCCGCTCGTGTCCGACGAGCAGTTCCGAGCTGTCCGCACTCTCGCCGGTGTGGGCCGGCGGCGCCCGGTGGTGCGCAAGCCGCGTCCCACCTCCCAGCCGTTC
>JAKAQB010000113.1 GCA_021811865.1 Actinomycetes bacterium
GACATATCAGGGACCTGACCGGCGCGGGCGCACGGTCGGATGGAGCGGCCGGGTGGCCCTGGCCGACGTGGTGAAGGATGCGGGCGCACTGCTGCTCGGGATGCTCGTCCCGGTCGGCTTCGCCCTCGCTCGTGGTGCTGGCGAGCTCGGCACCGCCGGCTTTCTGCGGGCAGTCGGAGGGCTCCTCGCCCTGGCGGCCGGTGTGGCGTCCCTCATCGCCTGGAGGATCCTCGGGCGCGCCTTCGCCGCGCTGTTCGGCATCCTCATGACCGACTTCGCCCTGATCACGCTCGTGACGGCGTTCGTGCCGGCTGGAGCCGCCGAGTCGCCCGTCTCGGTCTCGACCCTCGGGACGCTCGTGACGACCGGCATCTGCACTGCCGTCGGCTGGAAGCTGCTGCGCACCCCGGAGGTGGACTCGGGCCTCGCCCCGATCCCGATCCTCGGCCTCAGCGTCGCGGGTGGCCTCGCCATCCTTGGCGCCCTGAGCCTCGTCGACTCCCGCGGGCTCCTCGGGGGCGCACTCGGGACAGAGTGGGCGTGGATCGCTGCCCGAGCCTTCGCGACTCTTGTCTGGGGTGCCGGCGCCGGGTTGGCAGAGCTCCGCCGCAGGGCCGGCGAGGGGGTGCCGGCCTGGGTCCCGGTGGTCTTCGGCGTCCTCGCCGCCGGCCAGCTCGAGCGGGCAGCCCTTCCCGTCGGCGGGATCGCCGCTCTCGTCGGAAGCGGAATCATCCTCGGTGCCTTCGTCCTCGCCGCCACCGCCTCGCTCGGCGACCTGCGCTGGATCCTGCGCAGTCAGGACCGGCTCTCGATGAGCCTGCGGTTGGACCTGAACACCCTCCGCCGGGAGATGGAAGCCGAGCGGACCTCGCTCGAGGACCGGCTGCACGACCTGCGCAACGCGGTGGCGGCCCTGAGGTCGGCCGACACCACGCTGCGGCGGTACGCTGGCCGGCTCGACGAGGTCTCGCGCAGCAAGCTGGCCGACGCCCTCACGACCGAGCTCGGCCGCCTGCAGGTGCTCATCGAACCGGCGCGTAACGCCGACCCGGTCGAGTTCCCGATCGAGGAGGCGATCGCCCCCGTCGTCACGGTGGAGCGGAGCTACGGGGCGGACATCCGGCTCGACCTCGGCAAGCTGGTCGGTGTCGGCGACCCCGCCTCGCTTGCCCAGGTGATGCAGAACCTCCTCGAGAACTGCCGCCGCTACGCGGGCGAAGGCCCGGTCGAGGTCTCGGCAAGGGCGCGGGGCGGGCGCATCGAGCTCCGTGTGAGGGACCGCGGGCCCGGCATCCCCGAGCACGAGCGGGCCTCCATGTTCTCCCGGGGCGTCCGGGGCTCGTCCAGCGCGGAGACGAGCGGCAGCGGCCTCGGCCTGTTCATCGCCGCCCGCCTGATGAGAGAGATGGGCGGCAGTCTCCGCCTCGAGGAGACCCGCGGGGGTGGCGCCTGCTTCCTGGTAGAGGTGCCGATGGCACGCCGGAGCGGCGCCGACGCGGTCGCCGAGTCCGCGGTGACGGCGGCGCCATGACTCCTCCCGCCCCCGGCAGCTCCACGCCTCGCCGGGTCACCGCCGAGCCCGGTGACGGGGTGGATGCATGACCGAGACCGCCGTCTCGGCGTCCTCGTCCGAACGCCCGGCCCCGGTCCGTGTGGCGATCGTGGAGGACCACCAGCTGTTGTCGGCCTCGCTGTCGGTCGCTCTCAGCGCCGAGGGATACGAGCCGGTGGTGGCGCCGCTCGAGGAGGGGGTGCCGCCGCCATCGTTCTTCCGCGGGGTCAGCCCGGAGGTGACGCTCCTCGATCTCGACCTCGGCGGGGCCGGGTCCGGGAAGGGCGTGATCTCGTCTGCCACCGAGGCAGGATCCAAGGTCATCGTCGTCTCGGCCACGAGCGACGAGGCCGACATCGGGGAGTGCCTCGAGCTCGGGGCATGCGGCTTCGTCTCCAAGTCCGCTCCCTACGACGAGCTCCTCGGCGCCGTGACGGCCCTCCTCTCGGGCGGGGAGCTCACGCCGGAAGGGGAGAGGGACCGCCTGGTTCGCTGCGCCCGCCAGCGGAGGGTGGCGGTGGAGAAGGCTCTGGCGCCGTTCCACCAGCTGAGCCATCGCGAGACGGAGATCCTCCGCCAGCTCATGGCCGGGAAGTCGGTCGAGAGGATCGCCTCTGAGTCGGTGGTCTCGGAGGCGACCGTGAGGACCCAGGTCCGTGCGATCCTGGTGAAGCTCGGCGTGAGGAGCCAGCTCGAGGCCGTCGCCATGGCGGCGCGGGCCGGTTGGCAGCTGACCGGCTGAGCCGCCCGGCGCGGCGGCAGGTGTGCCCGGGTCAGTCGGAGGGGTGCAGACCGACGGCGTGGTTGCCGTTCCGACAGAGCATTGTCCCTTCGCCGGCGACCCGGGCCGGGCCATCGGGGCTCGGCGTCGTGACGGGGTACTCGTAGACGGTCCCGTTGTCGACCACGACGTAGCGCTCCACCTCGCCGCTCTCGCGGAGGACGGGGCACTCGAGGCGCTTGGCCATCTGCAACACGCCGTCGAAGGAGCTCACCTGGACGAGCGTCGCCCCGGTGGGAAGGCCCAGCATGTCGATCTCGACCAGGGCCGATCTGTAGCGGGCGGCAATGCGGACCCGCTCCTCGCTTGAGACGAACTCACCGAGGAGCGGGAAGGCGAAGCGAAGACCGCCGAGCAGCGAGGAGGACAACAAGAGCGTCCAGCCGGACCTCGGCGACCGGGAGGTGGCCGAACATCACCGCTGGGCTCCCCCCTTGGGCCTCCGCGGCACCAGTGCTCACGTGCCGAAGAGACGAGGTGGGAGAGACCGGCGCGCTCGAGGCGGTGCTGCTTCCTGCCACCGCCGCGGCCGGGACGAGCGCCGAGCCGGTGAACTCGAAGCTCGCCGCCCCGTCAATGTGCGTGCGCACCACCGCCGTGGCGAGGGTTCCGCCGGCCCTCACGCTCGGAGTGACCTGGACGTTGTAGGTGGCGTTCTGCCCGCCGAGCGCCTTGGCGAACTGTGTCGCCACTGCGGACAGGCGGGCGAGCGGGAGGCGCGCCGAGGCGACGAAGCTCTCACCGCGAAAGGGTGTCACGGGCTGGAGCGGGATGCTGTCGGTGAGACTTGGCCGTCGCTCATGGTGGCGACGAGCTGTTCGGTGACCGAGAGTGAGCTGGCTGCCGACGAGGCGAAGCGGTAGTCGTAGGAGAGGTCGCGGGTCCAGATGGCCGACAGGTAGCCGGGCTGGCCCGTGGCCACCCGTCCGGTTCCCTGGACCGAGCGCGAGCTCACCGGGGTGGTGTAGGAGAGACTGGCCGACTGCTCGTAGGGGACGGTCAGGTAGACGGTGGACGGGCGGGTCCAGGCGAAGCCAGCGAGCACGGTGGCGGCGACCGCCACCAGCAGCGGTGCCACCGCGACGTCCAGGCGGTCGCGGGACCGGCCGCGCCGGCTCTTGCGGGCGCTCGAATCAGATCGCACGATGATGCCTCCTTCGTTGACGTCGCGTCCGGTGGCTGACCGGGAATGTCAGGACCCACACCAGCGCCGGCCCGACGGCGGCGACAACCGGGGTCCGGAGGTCGAGAGGATGTGACCGGCGCCGGGGAGGTGGATCCACTCGGCTCCGACGATCTCGGACCGGGCTCGTAGGAGTCGACGAGGTCGTGGTCGATGGCCTTGAAGAGATCTTCAGCTACGCCCGGGGCGCTCGGCGGACGCCCTCGGAGACGGTGACGCCCTCGGCCTCCTGCCGCCGAACGACCGCGTGGCGAAGATCGTGCTCCAGGCGCACCGACTCCATCGCGTCGACCAGGGGTGGCCGCCCGGGCCTCCGGCGACGCCTCTTCAGCTGCACAGGCTCGTAACCGCGCGCCGCCTCCTCGACACACCGCTCGATCGATGCCTCGGTGATGGGCTCGCCGCTCTGGTCTGGCCGTAGGTGCGCTGGCTGGTCATCTCTCGCCTCCGCACAGTTCCTCGGAGCCGATCGCCGAAGCGGTGTGGCGTGACTCACCCGTTCCTCTCCTCCCGCGTCGACGAGAACCAGCTCGAGCGGGCTCCTGTCTGCCCGACGCAGGTGACGCGACGGACCTCGCCGAGTCCCATCGAGGTGACCGAGTGCGTGAGGGCGTGGTCGACGTCCTCGTCACGAACGCCGTGGCTCAGACGGAGTCGTGGATCTCCACTCAGGACATGGAGTAGCCGATGGCGCCGCTCGAGACCCGCACCGGCTCGGCACCCGTGGAGGCTCCGAGCTGTCACGGCCCGCCGGACGCCGACGGGTCCGAGAATGCCTCGTGCCTGTCGCACCCGTCGACTACAAACAAGGCTGGTGGAGCAGAGCACGGATCCGGGCCTCCGGGTCTTCGCCTACGTGGTTGCCGACAAGGCACGGCTCTACGTGGCGATCGTCGACGCCCTGATGGCCGCCAAGGAGCGCTTCGTGCTGCAGTTGCGCCCCGCAGAGGTCGCGCGTGACCTCGACGGCGGCACCCAGCCCACCGACGTGGCCGACGCCCTCGAGGCACTGGCAGCCTGGGGCAACGTCACCAAGTTCTACGACACCGCCGCTCCGGACACCCTGGACCAGTTCTACGCCAAGCGGTTCCTGTACCAGCTGACCGAGGCGGGCGTCGCCGCTCACGAGGGCGTGCGGGCGGTCCGGCGGGCGGGGTTGGACACCGGGAGGCTGTCGGCCGTGCTGCTGCCCGGCATCGAGGAGCGCCTGGAGGCGATCCGCGCCGAGGGCGGCCATGTTGAGCCGGACGCGGCCCGCCTGTACAACGCGCTCATCGACCTGTTCGCCACCTTCACCACCTTGGCCGCCAACGCCGCCCGCTACATGCAGGACCTGGCGGTCGAGACCTCCACCATCGCTGCCGACGACGAGCGCTTCGTCGCCTACAAGCGAGCGGTGTTCGTCTACCTCGACGAGTTCGTGGGTCACCTGGCCGAGGCGGTGCCAGCCATCGCCGCGCTCATCAGCGACCTCGACGCCGGGATGCCGCGGCTGCTCGAGATCGCCGCCCAGGCGGATGCGACCCCCACCGTCGCAGGGGAGGAGGACACCCTCGAGCGCGGCTTCGCCGAGCGGTGGGCCGGCGTGCGGGCTTGGTTCGTCCCAACCGGCGACACCGAGCCGATCGTGGCCTCCCTGCGCATGGCGATGCTGGAAGCGATCAACCGGATCCTCGCCGCCCTCGACCGGCTCAACGAGCGCCACCTGCGACGCGTGACCCGGGAGGCCGACTTCACGCAGCTGGCCCGCTGGTTCGCCGTCGCCGACGACGCCGACGCAGGTTTGTTGTGGGACCAGGCGTTCGGCCTGTACCCGGCTCGGCACTTCGCCGAGCGGGCCGGCGACGAGACCGAGGACCGTGGCCGCAGCTTCGCCGAGGCCAGCCCAGCGGAGGTGGCCCCCCGGTTGCGGGCGGCAGGCACCCGGGCACCACCGGGCCGGCCGGGCCGGGCGGCCGACTACTCGGACGCCAAGGCTGCCGGCCTGCTGCGGCTGCGGGCCGAGCGCCGCCGCATGGAGCAGGCGATGGCCCGCCTTGCCGCCCGCACCCCGACCCGCTTGTCGCAGCTGGGAGACCTCGACGCCGACGAGTTCGTTCAGTTCCTGGAGGTGCTCGCCGCCGCGCTCGGGGCCCGCCCCGGCCCACACGGCGCCCGAGTGGCACCGACCCCGCTCGGCACGGTGACGGTCCGCCCGATCTCCGAGAGGGCGGCGGAGGCGCGGATCGTGACCCCGTCCGGCACGTTCCGCTGCGCCGACCAATGGCTCGAGGTCGACCTTGCTGGTGGCGCCCGCCGGGAGGCCCGGGCATGACCGACCGCGACGACGGGCTGCGCCGGGCGGTCCGGGCTGCCCTCGCCGAGCCGATCGTCGGCGGCGGCCATCCGACCGTGGCGCTCGTCCGCCGGCACCGCGGCGAGCTCACCCGCTTCTTCGCAGACGAGCTCGGCTACCGCCTCGACGCCGCTCGAGCCGGCGTCGTGCGCCTCGCCAAGCTGCCCGGACCGGGCCACGAGCCGAGGGGGCTGGCCTCCCGGGCGGGGCGGCCGTTCGATGGGCGGCGCTACGCCCTCACCTGCCTCGTTCTGGCTTCCGCCGAGAGTGCCGGGGAGCGCACCACCTTGGCCCGGCTCTTCGAGGACGTGAGCCTGCGGGCGACCGGTGTCGACGGCCTGGCGTGGCAGAGCGACGTCGCCGCCGACCGCCGGGTGTTCATCCACGCGGTGCAGGCCGCCGTCGACCTCGGGGTGCTGGAGCTGGCCGACGGTGACGAGGAGCGCTTCGCACGCGGCCATCCGGGCGGCGACGCCCTGTACCGCATCGACCGGGAGCGGCTGGCCCTGCTGCCCACCGCCCCCCAGCCCCCGTCGCTGGCCGCCGGTCCCGAGGACGTCGCCCGGGAGGCCTATCCCGACACCGAGGACGGCCGCGTCCGCCGGCGCCGCCACCGGGTCACGAGGGCCCTGGTCGAGCAGCCCGTCGTCTACCACGACGATCTGACCGATGACGAGCGGGAGTACCTCCGCTCCCAGCGTGGCCGCCTCGAACGCCTCCTCGCCGACAAGGTCGGTCTCATCCTGGAGGTGCGGGCGGAGGGTTGGGTGGCCGTCGACGAGACTGGCGAGCTGACCGACCTGCGCTGGCCGGACTACGGCGCTGCCAACACCACCGCCCTCCGGCTCTGCGACGAGCTGCGCTGCCGCCAGTCCCGGGGCGAGCCCGCTGTCTGGCCGTGGCCGGAGGTGGTCGCCTTCACCCGGAGCCTCGCCGCCGAGTACGCCGGCGCCTGGAAGCAGGGCACCGACACCACCGCCGGCGCCCACCTGCTCGCCACCGAGGCCATCGGAATCCTCACGGCGGCGCGCTTGGTCGCCGGCCGGCAGGACGGCGTCGTCGCCCGCCCGGCCGCCGCCCGCTACGCCGCCGCCCCGGCTGGCGCCACCATCTCGGCAGGGGGCACCGAGCAGATGAGCATCGTCACACCCCCCGATCACCAACAGGAGGCCGAGGCGTGAACGCCGTCATCCAACACCTGCCGACCGCACCCCTCCTGCCCCGTCCCGAGCCGGGTCGGATGCGGCCACTGCGGGCGGGGATCCGCAACGTCTGGGAGTACGACGACCAGGAGTTCTGGTTCGAGGGCGGCCGCCTCATCCTGCGGGGGCAGAACACGGCGGGGAAATCCAAGGCCCTCGAGGTGCTGCTGCCGTTCGTGCTCGACGGGGACACGCGCCCTGAGCGCCTCGACCCCTTCGGCGGCCGCATCAAGACCATGTACTGGAACCTCGTCGAGTTCGACGACGAGCGCTCTACCGCCACCGGGTACGTGTGGGTCGAGTTCGGCCGGGTCGACGACGAAGGAGTCGAGCGGTTCGTCACCTGCCTGGTCGGGATGCGGGGGCAGCGTTCGACCCGCAAGGTCGAGACCTGGTTCGCCGTCACGCCCGGGCGGATCGGCGTCGACGTGGAACTGGCACCCGGCGGTACCCCGCTCACCGCCGAGCGGCTGCGCGAGGCCTTGCCGGACGGCAGCGTCTTCTCCCGGACGGTGCGAGACCATCGGGCGGCCGTCGACCACGCCCTTTTCGACCTCGGTCCCGACCGCTACGAGTCGCTGCTCCACCTCCTCGTGCAGCTGCGCCGGCCCAAGCTGTCCGAGAAGCTCGATCTGGCCCGCCTGCGGGAGTACCTGAGCGAGGCCCTGCCGCCGCTCGAGCGCTCGCGGATGGAGTCGCTGGCGCAGGCGTTCGCCCGTCTCGACGAGGACACGGCGGAGATCGAGCGCCTGGAGGCCGCCGCTGGCGAGCTGCACCGCTTCCTCGACCACTACCGGGCCCATGCACGTCTCCAGACCAGGCGCCGGTCCGACGCCGTGCGCAGCGCCAACACCCAATTCGACAAGGTCACCGAGACCGAGCGCCGCCAGCGGGAGGCCCGGGACGTCGCCCTGGCCGCCCTCGAGCGGATCGACGTCCGGCGGGCAGAGCTGGCCGACGCCGCCCATCGGCTGGAGGGG
>JAKAQB010000036.1 GCA_021811865.1 Actinomycetes bacterium
GAGGGCCGGAGGGGCGGCGGCGGTGGAGGGGGCGGCGGTGGTGGAGCGGCGGTGGGGGGGCGGCGGTGGGGGGGCGGCGGTGGTGGAGGCATTCGACACCGGCCGAGGGGGTTGCATGCCGCGCCGGTTGGGCGCTCCGGTGCGCGGAGGTAGGGGGAGGCAGGGGGCAGGGGGCAGGGGGCGTTGGGGGGCGTTGGGGGGCGTTGGGTGCCTGCCCGGTCAAACCGCGCGTGCGCAGGCGAAGCGCGCGCACAGACGCAGCCATTTCGTCTTGGGGGCGCGCGGTTGGGCCGCCTGCGCGCGGTTCGGCTCTGAAGGCTCATCTCCACGTGGGCGGGGTCCCGCCTCCGCGTCCGACCGCGGCAGATCCCCCCCACGCCCCCCTACGCCGGCCGGTGCCCCGACACCGCCGGCGAGCGGGCCAGGAAGAAGCGCCACGGCGTGTCGGCCGCCCGGGACAGCCCGATCCGCCCGGTGACGGCGACCGGGCCACGGACGGCGGGGGTGGTCCCGCCGTCGTCGACGAGCCGCAGGCCGTGCGAGCCGGTGAGCAGGTCGGCACCGTCGTAGCTCCGGTCGAGACCGAGGGCTTCGCCGAGGCGCCCGGGGCCGCGGCAGAGGTCGCGGTCGCGCTGTTGGCGCTGGTCGCGCCACCGGGCGGCGCGCATGAGCTCGATCCCGGCGACCGGCTCGGCGGCGCGCAGGAGGACGGCGTTGGCGACTCCGTCCGGCCCGCAGACGACGTTGGCGCACCAGTGGATGCCGTAGGACCGGTACACGTACAGGTGGCCGGCGGGGCCCCACATGGTGCGGTTGCGGGGGGTCGGCCCTCGGTAGGCGTGGCTGGCGGGGTCGGCGGTCCCGTCGTAGGCCTCGACCTCGACGATGCGGGCGGCCCGCCCGTCGTCGCGCACGAGCAGCATGCCGAGGAGCTCGGGCGCCACTTCGCTGGACGGCCGGGCGAGATCGCAGCGGGCGACGGCTCGCCCCGCCACCGCCCCAGGCAACCGCCACCGCCCGGTCACCTCCCCACCACGCCGCCCCACCGCCACCGCCCGGTCACCTCCCCACCACGCCGGCGCGGCCACCCCCGTCGCCGGCGTCCCCGAGGGCGCGGCGCTGCGTCGCCACGGTGGCAGCGAAGCGGGCCAGTTGGTCGGCGACGGGCCCTGGCCCTGCGCCGCCCGGGGTGGAGCGCCGTGCGACGGCGACGCCCGGGCCGAGCAGCTCGACGGCGGCGTCGCCGAGGGCGGGGTGCGCCGAGACCAGCTCCGCCAGCGGAACACGCCGTTCGACCGAGCCCCTCACGAGGCCCGCTACGAGCGCGTGGGCCTCACGGAAAGGCATGCCCCGCTCGACCAGCCACTCGGCCAGGTCGACGGCTGCCCCCGCCGGGCCGTCGGCGGCGCGGCGCATCGCCGCCAGGTCGAAGGTGACGGTGGCGTACACGCCGGCGAGGGCGACCAGCCCGCCGCGCAGCTGGTCGACGGCGTCGAACAGCGGCTCCTTGTCCTCCTGCAGGTCGCGGTTGTAGGACAGAGGGAGGCCCTTGAGGGTGGCGAGCAGCCCGGTCAGGTCGCCGATGAGGCGGCCGGCCTTGCCGCGGGCGAGCTCGGCGATGTCGGGGTTCTTCTTCTGGGGGAGCATCGAGCTGCCGGTGGCGTAGGCGTCGGCGAGGGTGGCGAAGCCCCACTCCTCGGTCGACCACAGCACGAGCTCCTCGCCCATGCGGGAGAGGTGCACGGCGGTGAGGGTGAGGGCGAAGAGGGCCTCGGCCACGAAGTCGCGGTCGGACACGGCGTCGACGGAGTTCTCGAAGCGCCCGGCGAAGCCGAGGTCCGACGCCACCCCGTCGGGGTCGAGCGGCAGGGAGGACCCGGCGAGGGCGCCGGCGCCGAGGGGTGACACGTCGAGGCGCCGGCGGGTGTCGGTGAGCCGGTCCACGTCCCGGGCGAGCGCCCAGCCGTGGGCCAGCAGGTGGTGGGCGAGCAGCACCGGCTGGGCGCGCTGGAGGTGCGTGTAGCCGGGCAGGTAGGCGTCGCCGGCGCTCTCCGCCCGGGCCAGCAGCACCTCCTCGAGCGCGACGACGAGACCTGTGATCGCAGCCAGCTCCCGCTTGGCGAACAGGCGCAGGTCGGTGGCGACCTGGTCGTTGCGGCTCCGCCCGGTGTGGAGGCGGGCGCCGACGTCGCCGGCGATCTCGGTGACCCGGCGTTCGACGGCGGTGTGGATGTCCTCGTCGCCGGGCCGGAACCCGAACGTGCCGTCGGCCAGCTCCACTCCGACCCGCTCCAAGGCGGCGAGGAGGATGGCACCGTCGTCGTCCGACACCAGGCCGGAGCGCACTAGCCCCCTCACGTGGGCACGCGATCCGGTCAGGTCGTCCTCGGCGAGGCGGCGGTCGAAGGGGAGGCTGGCGGTGTAGGCGAGCAGCTCGTCGGCGGGCGTGTCGCCCAGCCGCCCGTGCCAGAGGGTCACGACCCGTTGGGCCCGCCGCGCCGCCCGGTGCCGCCACCCGCCGGCGGGAGGGCGTTGACCTGGCGGGTGGCCCAGGTGGCCACGCCTAGGCCCCACAGGCGGACGAAGCCCTCGGCGTCCTGGTGGCGGAAACGGTCGGCCTTGTCGTAGGTGGCGAGGGAGTAGTCGTAGAGGCCGAGATCGCTGCGCCGGCCGGCGACGATGCATCGCCCGGGCGGCTCGCAGCGGAGGCGGACCTCACCGGTGACGTACGTCTGGCTGGAGTCGACGAAGGCGTCGAGGGCCTCCTTGAGCGGCGAGTACCACAGGCCGTCGTAGACGAGCTCGGCGTAGCGCGGCTCGAGGCGGGCCTTCTCGTGGGCGAGGTCGCGCTCGAGGGTGAGGTCCTCGAGGTCGGCGTGGGCCATGAGCAGGGCGAGGGCGCCGGGGCACTCGTAGATCTCACGGCTCTTGATCCCGACGCGCCGGTTCTCGACCATGTCGATCCTGCCCCAGCCGTAGGAGCCGACGATGCGGTCCAGCTCACCGACGAGCACGTGCAGGGGGAGGCGGCGGCCGTCGAGGGTGATGGGCAGGCCCTGCTCGAAGCCGATGACGAGCTCGGTGGGGCCTGTTGCCGCCGGCGTGGTGAGCTCGTAGATCTCCTCGGGGGGCGCCTCCCACGGGTCCTCCAGTACGCCGCACTCGATGGTGCGGCCCCAGAGGTTCTGGTCTATCGAGTAGGGGTTGTCGTGGGTGACGGTGATCGGGATGTCCCAGCGGGCGGCGTACTCGATGGAGTCCTCCCGGGTCAGGCCCCAGGTGCGTACGGGGGCGATGACCTCGAGATCGGGGGCGAGGGCGTGGGTGGAGACCTCGAAGCGGACCTGGTCGTTGCCCTTGCCCGTGCAGCCGTGGGCGACGGCGTCGGCGTTGAAGGCGCGGGCCGCATCCACGAGGTGCTTGACGATGACGGGGCGGGAGAGGGAGGAGATCAGCGGGTACTTGCCCTCGTACTTGGCGTTGGCCTTGAGCGCGGGGGCAACGAAGTCGTCGGCGAACTCCTCCCGCAGGTCGACGACGACGGCGTCGACGGCGCCGGCGGCGAGGGCGCGGGACTTGATGGCGTCGAAGTCTCCTCCCTGCCCGACGTCGGCGGCGAGGGCGATGACCTCGACGCCCATCTCCTCGGTCATCCACCGGACGGCCACCGAGGTGTCCAACCCGCCGCTGTATGCCAGCACGACACGCTTGGCCATTTCAGCTCTCTCCTTGATCTGCGAGGAAAGTCCTCGCCCTCTCCGACTCCAGCTCGGTCACAGGCCGGCCAGCTCGCGCAGCTGGCGGGATACCTCGGCGCCGCCCACGTCCTCCACCGCTACCACGATGAGCGTGTCGTCGCCGGCGACGGTGCCGAGGATGTGCGGCAGCGGCGTCCGGTCGAGGGCCGACGCCACCACGTGGGCCGAGCCGGGCGGTGTTCGCACGACCACCAGGTTGCCCGACGCCGCCACCTCGACGACCCAGTCGCCGAGCACCCGGCGCAGGTGGTCCCCGGGGACGTGTTGGTCGCGGGGCAGCTCGGGTACGGCGTAGACGGCCTCGCCACCGAGGGCCCGCACCTTCAGGGCTCCGAGCTCCTCGAGGTCCCGGGACACTGTCGCCTGGGTCGCCTCCACCCCGCCGCCGGCGAGCAGGTCCACGAGCTGTTGCTGGCTGGTCACGGGTTCGCGCTCCAGTATCTGGGCGATGCGGTGCTGGCGGGCGGCTTTGCTGAGCCTCATGGCCGGCTCCGGGCGGCGCCGGGCGGCTTCATCCCTGTAGCGCCGTCGCCAGGCGCGCCACCCCCTCGTCGATCTCGGCGGCCGTCACGTTGAGCGGCGGGGCCAGGCGCAGCGCGCTCGGCGATACAGCGTTGACGACCAGGCCGGCGCGAAGGGCGGCGCCGGCGACGTCCCCGGCGACCAGGCCGGCGGCCAGCTCGGCGGCGAGGAGCAGGCCCCTCCCCCTGACGGCGGCGACGCCGGGCAGGGCGCGAACCGCCCCGGCCAAGCGGGCGCCGGCGGTGGCGGCACAGGCCGGTGCATCGATGCGCACCATCTCGGCGAGCACGGCGCGCGCCGCCGAGGCCGCCAGCGGTTGGCCGCCGAAGGTCGACCCGTGATCCCCCGGCGCGAACGCCTCGGCCACCTCCCGCAGTGCCCAGCAGGCCCCGATCGGGACGCCGTTGCCGAGGGCCTTGGCCGAGGTGACCACGTCCGGGCGGATGTCGTCGTGCTGGAAGCCCCACCACCGCCCCGTCCGCCCGAGCCCCGTCTGAACCTCGTCGATCATCAGCAGGGCGCCGCGCTCGTCGCAGAGGCGGCGCGCCGCCGCCAGGTAGCCGGCGGAGGGCACGTTCACCCCGCCCTCACCCTGGACCGACTCGAGCAGCACGGCGGCGACCGAGCCGTCCACGGCGGCGTCGAGGGCCGCTACGTCGTCCCACGCCACGTGGCGGAAGCCCTCGGGCAGCGGCTGGAACGGCTCGTGCTTGGCCGGCTGGCCGGTGGCGTGCAGCGTCGCCAGCGTCCGGCCGTGGAAGGAGCCGTAGGCACTGACGACCGTGTGCCGGCCCCGCCCGCCGCAGCGGCGGGCGAGCTTGATGGCGCACTCGTTGGCCTCGGCGCCGCTGTTGGCGAAGAACACCGATCCCCCGCCGCCGAGCAGCCCGTCGAGGGTGGTGGCGACCTCCTGCTGGGGCAGGGTCCAGAACAGGTTGGAGGTGTGAAGCAGCGTGGACGCCGCCTCGCACACGGCAGAGGCGACGGCAGGGTGGGCGTGGCCGAGCGACGTCACGGCGATGCCGCAGAGGAAGTCGAGGTACTCCTTGCCCGTGTCGTCCCACAGCCGGGTCCCCTCCCCCCGCACGAAAGTGACAGGCCGCGGGCCGTAGGTCGGCATGAGGGGCGCCGTCATGCCGGCGCCACCATCGTGCCGACCCCCTGGCGGGTGAACAGCTCCACGAGCAGGGCGTGCTCGGCCCGGCCGTCGAGGATGTGGGCGCGGCCGACCCCGCTGCGCACCGCCCGCACGCAGGAGGCGACCTTGGGGATCATCCCGCCGGCGATGGCCCCGCAGGCGACGAGGCGGTCGAGGTCGTCGGGCGTGGCCGTGTGCACGAGGCTGGCGGGGTCGTCCAGGCGGGAGCGGATGCCCTCCACGTCTGTCAGGTAGACGAGCTTGGCGGCGCCGAGCGCCTCGGCCACGGCGCCGGCGGCCGTGTCGGCGTTGATGTTGTAGGACTGGCCCCGGCTGTCGCTGCCGATGGTGGCGACGACGGGCACGAGCTCCTCGGCGAGCAGCCGGCGCAGGATGTCAGGGTTGACCGCGCCCACCTCGCCCACGAAGCCGAGCGCCGGGTCGAGCGGCGAGGCCGTGATCATGCCGGCGTCCTTGACGGAGACGCCGACGGCCAGCGGCCCGTGGACGTTGATGGCGGCCACGATGTCCCGGTTCACCTTCCCGACGAGCACCATGCGGGCGATGTCGAGGGTCTCGGCGTCGGTGACGCGCAGCCCGTCGACGAACTCGGGCACCTTGCCGAGCCGCTCCATGAGCTCGCCGATCTGGGGTCCGCCGCCGTGCACGACGACCGCCCGGATCCCGACGGTGTGCAGCAGGACGACGTCGGCGGCGAACGAGTCGAGGGTGGAGCTGCCGGCGAGTGCGCTTCCGCCGTACTTGACGACGACGATCTGTCCCCGGAACTCCCGGATGTAGGGCAGCGCCTCGACGAGCACGGCGGCGACGCTCACGGCCAGAGGCCTTCCAGCGGGAGCCCGGCCGTCTCCGGCAGGCCGAGGGCGATGTTGGCGCACTGGATCGCCTGTCCGGCCGCCCCCTTGACCAGGTTGTCTATGGCGGCGATGGCGACCACCCACCCGGTGCGCCGGTCGTGCCTGGCCGTGAGGTGGGCGGCGTTGGAGCCGAGCACCGCCTTGGTGGAGGGGATGCGCCCGCTCACGGTCACGAACGCAGCGTCGGCGTAGGCGGACTCCAGCACGCCCAGAGGATCGGCGTCCCCCGCCGCCCGCGCGTAGCAGGTCGCGAGGATCCCCCGGTTCATCGGGGCGAGGTGGGGCGTGAGCAGCACCTGGCAGCCGGTGGCCTGCTCGATCTCGGGAGTGTGGCGGTGCGCCAGCAGCCCGTAGGCGGTGAAGTCCTCGTCCACGGCGCAGAACCGGGTCGCCTCCTTTGCCTCGGCACCCGCCCCCGACACCCCGCTGGCGGCGTCGACCACCACGCCTGTCACCTCGATGGTGCCGGCGGCGGCAAGCGGCGCCAGGGCCAGCGCCGCCGCCGTGACGTAGCAGCCGGCGGCGGCGACGAGCCGGGCTCCGGTGAGGCGCTCTCCCACCAGCTCGGGGATGCCGTGCACCGCCTCGTCGAGCAGGGCGGGCGCCGGGTGGTCCAGGCCGTACCAGGCCGGGTAGGCGGCCGGGTCGCGCAGGCGGAAGTCGGCTCCGAGGTCGACGACGAGGCCGACCCGGTCGATCAGCTGCGGCACGAGGGTCGCCGAGGCGCCGTGCGGCAGGGCGAGGAAGGCGACGTCGAGGCCGGCGAGGCCGTCGGGCTCGGGACCGGCGAGCGTCAGGCCCCGGTAGCTGGCCAGGTGGGGGTGGACGTCGGCGACGTCGCGGCCCGCCTGGCGGCCGGCGGCGGCGAGGGCAACCTCGATGTGGGGGTGGCGGGCCAGCAGGCGCAGCAGCTCCCCACCCACGAACCCCGAGGCGCCGATGACGCCGGCCTTGTGCACCGACACATTATACAGATCGTTGCATAGAGATGCACAGTCAGTGCGAGGGCGGGGCCGGCGACTCGAAGGAGACCCCCACGCGCTCGTCGCGCCGGCGGCGCTCCTGCCGGGCGAGGCCTTCGAGGGCGCGGTCGTCCGCCGGCCGGGGCGGGGTCGTCGGCAGGGCCCGCGGGTAGAGGCGGTTGGCCAGCACGGGGTTGAGCTCGGCGGCGTACATGGTCAGCTTGGCCAGCGCCAGCAGGAAGGTGACCACGCCGATCACGGAGGCGAACGCCCCGTATGTGGCGCTGTCGTTCTTCAACTGGTGCTCGATGAGGCCGGTGCCGACGGTGATCAGCGCCGTGAACGCCACCGCCCCCATTGCGGCGCCGGGCAGCAGCCGGCGGGTGGGGACCTGCGCCTTGGGCGCGAGCAGCAGGCGGAATGACAGGAGGTACAGCCCGACGTTGACCGCCAGCTGGCTGGCCACGATGCCCACCCGCTCGCCGAGGCCGCCGGCGCCGCTGCTCGTGGCCAGCCCGCCCGCCAAGGCGTTCACGAGGAACGCCCCGCCGATGGTGGCGAGTGCGCCGAGGCTGCGGAGCAGGCTGGGGAGGAACCCGGGGCGCTCCAGCTGGGGCACGTTCCAGACGCGGTCCATGGCCGTCTCCGCCGTCTGGGTGACGCCCTGCGCACCGTAGACCAGGCCGACCAGGCCGATCGCGAGCCCGAGGACGCTGCCGTGCAGCGCGTGGCGCGAGCTGGGGTTGAACTGCTGGCCGATGACGGGGAACTGGTGGAGCGTCGTCACCAGGCCGGCGCCGAGCGAGCGCACGCCGATGAAGCCGAGCACGGTCACCACGGCGAGCAGCAACGGGTAGATGGCGGTGAAGCCGTACCAGCCGAGCGCGACAACGAGCAGGTTGGCCTGGTCGTCGCCGAACTTGCGCTGCAGCGCCCAGGCGACCGCGGCCGGGCGGTGGCGGGCCTGCCAGCGGTCCAGCCCGGCGATCAGCTGCCTGATCCGTTCCACCCGATCCTCCTCCCCCGGCCAGCCTGTGGACAACCTCCGAAAGACACAGGGTTGCGCCCCTGGCGACGCACAGGCGGGCTGCCGCACGATACCGGCATGGCCTTCGAGATCACCCTCACCGACGAGACGACCGAGCAGGTCGACGGGGCCGACTCCTACACCCTGGAGGGTCCCCTCACCACCTTCTACGGCAACGACCGGCCCCGCCCGCTCGACAGCTGGTCCATCAAGGTCGCCAGCTACCGGACGGAGCGCATCACCCGCATCCGCCGGCTGTGACCGCAGGGCGTCATCGCTCCAGCAGCACGCCGCGCAGGCGCTCGCCGATGCCGGCCAGACCGAGGGACTCGGCGTAGCCCGCGGCGCTCTCGTGCTCGGAGCGCAGGCCCTCGAGGAACGCGGCCATCGACGCAGGCTCGGCGGCGATGATCGCCGAGGCCCTGGCGTCGATCTGCTCCAGCCGGTCGGGGTTGCCCTCGCGTAGCCACGCCAGCATCCGGTCCATCCCCTCCCGGGAGAGGGCGTAGTCGGAGATGATGTCCTCGTCGGAGACACCGAGCAGCTCCAGCACGACGGCGCTCAGGATGCCGGTCCTGTCCTTGCCGGCGAAGCAGTGGTACGCGGCGGGATAGGTCGCCGGGTCGGCGAGCATCCCGAGGACAGCCCGCATGGTGGCCGACCCCGCGGCCAGCATGCGGAGGTACTCGGCGGCGACGAACTCGGGGCGTTCCCACTGCGGCAGCTCCTCCACCGGGGGCAGCACGTCCAACATCGGCAGGTGGTGGTAGCGCACGTCGGGGTGGGCATCGATGCGCCCCCGGTCGTCGACCTCGCCGGCGGTGCGGAGGTCGATCACGGTCCGCAGGCCGAGGCGGCGGAGCGAGCGCAGGTCGGCGGGGGTCAGGCGGTGAAGGCCGTCGGCCCGAAACAGCATCCGCCACCGCACGCGGCGGCCGTCGGCAGAGCGGTACCCCCCCAGGTCCCGGAAGTTGAAACACCCCTCCATGGGGAGGAGGCGTTGGGGCCCGGCGAGCACGCCCCCGAACCTACCGGCGTCAGGAACGCAGCTCGGCGCCGTGGGCGCCGGCCACCGCCTGGACGACCCGGTCGCGGGCGGCGGCGATCTCGGCGTCGTCGAGTGTGCGGTCGGGGGCGCGCAGGCGGAGGCGGAAGGCGAGGCTGCGCCGCTCGGCATCGAGGCGGTAGACGTCGAAGAGCGACAGCTCCTCGAGCAGCGCCCCGGCGGCAGCCCTGGCGGTGCCGGCGACGTCGGCGGCCGCCACCCGATCGGCCACGACGAGGGCCAGGTCGACATCGCTGGCCGGGAACCGCGACACGGGTCGGGCCGCGCGCGGCAGGCGGGGAACGAGGAGCAGCCGGTCGAGGTCGACCTCCAGCCACGCCACTCGCCCGGAGAGCCCGTGGCCGGCGACGACATCGGGGTCGACCTCGCCGACGGCCCCGATCGGCTCCTGCGCAGCGGTGGTGATGGCTGCCGTGCGGGTGGGGTGCATGCCGGGGCGGGTGGCGGCGGTGAGGCGGACGTCGGCGAGGCCCATGGCGGCGGCCAGCACCGACCAGACCCGTACGGTGGCCGGCGCGGCGGCGGCCGCCACGGCCACACCGAGGCACTCGTGCTCGGCGGGCAGGGGTGGCCGGGCGCCACCCTCCGGGGGGGCGAAGACCCGTCCTGTCTCGAAGATGGCGGCGTCCGGTCGCTGGCGGTCGGCGTTGAAGCGGAGGGCTCCAAGCATCCCGGGCAGGAGTGAGGGCCGCAGGAACGGCTCGGCCCGGTCGAGCGGGTTGGTCACGGCGACGGCATCGGTGCCGAGCCCGGTGCGGACCAGGTCGGAGGCCGACAAGAAGGCGGTCGTCCACGCCTCGTCGAGCCCGAGGCCGGCGAGGATGTCGCGAACCCGACGCCGCTCGCGCTGGTGGGGGGTCAGGCCGCCGCGGTGGCCGCCGGGGGGGACCCGGCGGGAGATGTTGCGGTAGCCGTGGATGCGGGCGACCTCTTCGATGACGTCGATCTCCCGGGTGGTGTCGGGGCGCCACGTCGGCACGTCGACGACGGCGCGCCCCGGCCCGTCGGGGCGGACGGCGAATCCGAGCGGCGTGATCCGGGCGGCGACCTCGTCATCGGTGAGGCCGGTGCCGAGAACGAGGTTCACCCGCGCCGTGCGGACCGGGAGGCTCGCCGGCGCCGGCAGGTCCGCGTCCGAGCGCACGTCGACGGTCGGGCCGCGGCGCACGCCGGGAGTAGCGGCGGCGAGCAGCTCGGCGAAGCGGGCGACGGCGCGCGGGGCGAGCTCGGGGTCGACCCCCCGCTCGAAGCGGTAGCGCGCCTCGGAGGGCACCCCGAGGCGCTTGCCGGTGACCGCCACCCCGGTAGGGTCGAACCACGCCGCCTCGAGGAGCACCTCGGTCGTGGCGTCGGTGATCTGCGAGCCGGCGCCGCCCATGACGCCGCCGACGCCTACAGGCGTGGAGTGCGCGTCGCAGATCACGCAGTCATCCGGCCCGACGGTGCGGGTATGGCCGTCCAGGGTGACGAGCTGCTCACCGTCGCGGCCCCGGCGGACGAGGATCCCCCCCCCGCCGAGGCGGTGCAGGTCGTAGGGATGGTTGGGTTGGCCGACGTCGAGCATCACGTAGTTGGAGACGTCCACGACCACGTTGATGGGTCGCATGCCGGCGCGGGTCAGGCGCGCTGCGAGCCACGCCGGTGACGGGCACACCTGCACGCCGGACAGGACGGTCGCGGTGAAGCGGGCGCAGCGCTCCGGCGCCTCGACGTCGATGCCGGCGGTGCCCACCAGAGGGTCGACGTCGAGGGGTGCCGCCTCCGGCCATGACCACGCCAGCCCCAGGGCGGCAGCCAGGTCGCGCGCCACGCCCGCCATGCACAAGGCGTCGGGCCGGTTGGGCGAGATGTCGAGGTCGAAGACGACGTCGGAACCTCCGAGCGCATCGGCTAGGGGCTCGCCCGGTCGCGCCGACCCGGCGCCGAGGACCAGGAGGCCGTCGGCGCCCCCCGAAAGCCCGACCTCCACGGGCGAGCAGAGCATCCCGTTCGACCACTCGCCGCGCATCTTCTGCCTCTTGATCTGCACACCTCCCGGCAGGCTCGCCCCGACGCGGGCGAGGGGGACCAGGTCGCCGGGCTGCATGTTCCACGCGCCGCAGACGATCTGGAGGGGTTCGCCGTCGCCGGCGTCGACGTCCACCAGGCGGATCCGCTCGGCGTTGGGATGTGCGCGGATGTCGAGGATCCGGGCGACGACGACTTCGTCGACGCCTTCGCCGATGCGCTCGACGCCGTCGACGACCAGCCCCAGCTCGGAGAGCGCGTCGGCGAGCTCGTCGACCGGCTGGTCGAAGGCGGCGTAGTCACGGAGCCAGGAGAGAGGAGTGAGCATGGTTCAGGCAAGCATGGTTCAGGGGAGCAGCACGATTCAGAACTGGTGGAGGAAGCGCAGATCGTTCTCGGTCAGGCTGCGCAGGTCGGCGACGCCGGCGCGCAGGGCGGCGAGGCGGTCGATGCCGAAGCCGAAGGCGAAGCCGGTCCAGCGTTCGGGGTCGACGCCGACGGCGTCGAACACGTTGGGGTCGACCATGCCGCAGCCGCCCAGCTCGATCCAGCCGGACTGGGAACAGGTCCGGCAGCCGGCGCCGGCGCAGATCGGGCAGGTGATGTCGAACTCTGCCGACGGCTCGGTGAAAGGGAAGAACGACGGCCGCAGCCGGGTCCGCATCCCCTTGCCGAAGTAGGCCTCGGTGAACGTCTCGATGGTGCCGGCCAGGTCCCCGAAGCTGATGCCGTCGTCGACGACCAGACCCTCGATCTGGTGGAAGACCGCCAGGTGGCTCGCGTCAGGTGTCTCCTTGCGGTACGCCCGCCCCGGCATCACCGCGTAGATCGGGGGGCCCTGCTGCTCCATGAGGCGGACCTGCACCGGCGAGGTGTGGGTGCGCAGCAGGATGCTCTCCGCCTCACCCAGGTCGAGGTAGAGGGTGTCCCACATGCTGCGCGCCGGGTGGGCTGGCGGCATGTTGAGCGCCTCGAAGTTGTACCAGTCGGTCTCCGCCTCGGGCCCTTCGGCGACGACGAAGCCCATGCCGACGAAGGTGTCCTCGAGCTCGTCGCGCGCCTGGGTCACCAGGTGCAGGTGGCCGCGATCGGGCCGCCCCGACGGCCAGGCCGCCGGCCCGAGCAGCACGGACTCGGTCAGGTCGAGGCGGTCGGCGGCCAGCGCGGCGGCGCGGGCGGCCGACTCCAGCTCGGCGCGCCGGCCGGCGGCGAGCGCCTCGAGGCCCTGGCGGGCAGCGTGGACGGCGGCGCCGACGCGGCGGCGGTCGTCGGGTTCGAGGGGCCCGAGGCGCGGGTTGAGGCGGGCGAGGCCGGAGCGCCGGCCGAGCACCTGCGACTCGGCCGACCGCAGCGCCTCGCGGTCGCCGGCGGCGCCCAGCACGGCGCGCCCGGCCGCCTCGACCGCCGCCAGCTCGCGCAGGATGTCGTCGGCGTCGCTCATGAAGCCGGCAGCGTAAAGCGGAACGTCGAGCCTTCACCAAGCCTGGAGGTGGCCTCGAGCCGCCCGCCGTGCGCTTCGACCAGGCCACGGCTGATCCACAGACCGAGCCCCGAGCCGGTCGGCCGTCCCCGGTCCCGCCGGAAGAACTTGGTGAACAGCCGGGGCAGGTCCTCATCGGGGATCCCCTCCCCGTGGTCGCCGACGCTGACCCACACCTGGTCGCCCTCGTGCCCGCCGCGCAGGGTGAGATCTCGTGGAGAGGCGTACTTGCAGGCGTTCTCGACGAGGTTGGTGAGCACCTGCTCGACCTTGTCGGGATCGGCCCAGGCGAGGGGGAGGCCTTTCGGCCAGTCTGTCTCCACCGACAGCTCCGGGTACTCGAGGCGCACCTTGCGGACCACGTCGTCCGCTAGCGCCGGCAGGTCCACCCGCCGCCGGCCCAGGGCGAGGCGACCGGACTCGAGGCGGCTGATGTCGAGCAGCTCGGTGACGAGGCGCGTCACGCGGTCGGCGTCGTGGTGGACCTGGGCGAGCATCGCTTTCTTGTCGCCGTCCCCGATGCGGTCCCACCGGCTGAGCAGCAGGCTCGTGTACCCCTTCACCGAGGTGAGGGGGGAGCGCAGCTCGTGGCTCACCGTCGACACGGTCTCCACCGCCCGCTCCCCCCGCGCCCGGCGGCGCAGGTCGCGCAGGCTGACGACGGCGCCCGTGACGCCCCCGCCGGCGTCCCTCCGGTAGGCAGCAGCAGCGCCGACGATCTGGTCGCGTCCGTCGGGTCGGCGGAAGAGCAGCAGCTGTTCGGGGACGAGCCGGACGCTGCGCAGCACCGCCGCGTGGCCCCACCCGTCGGCCCACACCGGCCGGCCGCCGGCGTCGCGCGCCCCGACGCTGTCGGCGAGGGTGCGCCCGACGAGCTCGTCGGGCCGGCGGCCGAGGAGGTGGCACGCGCCGGCGCTGAGCTCGACGACGCGGCGTTGGGCGTCGAGCAGCACGGTCGGGTCCGGGAGCTCGTCGATGCGGAGGGCGGCGCCCGCCCCGAGGACGGCGGTCACCGCCGGGCCCCTCGCCGCTGGCGGGCCGCTTCGAAGCAGAGCACGGCGGCGGCGATCCCGACGTTGAGCGACTCGGCTCCTGTCGCCATGGGGATCGTGACCCGCCCGTCGAGGTAGCCGCCCGTCTCGACCGGCAGTCCCGTCGCCTCGTTGCCGAGCACCAGCGCGGTCGGGGCCCGCAGGTCCGCCTCGACGTGGTCGACGCCGCCGCGCGCCACGGCCCCGAGGCGGCGCAGGCCCCATGTGGCAAGGGTGGCGAGGACCTCGGGGGCAGCTCCCCCGTTGACCACCGGCACCCGGAACACCGCCCCCGCCGAGGCCCGCACCGTCTTGGGGTTGAGCACGTCGACGGAGCCGTCACACGCGACGACGGCGTCGGCGCCGGCGGCTGCCGCCGAGCGCAGCAGCGTCCCAGCGTTGCCGGGGTCGCGCACCTCGGCGCAGACGACGACCAGGGTCGGGCCGGTCCCCTCCAACGCGGTGAGCGCCACGGTCGGGTCGACGGCGACGCCGAGGACCGGCTGGGGGGTGACGGTGTCGGTGACCCTCTCCAGCACACCCTTCTCGAGCTCGAACACCCGCCCGCCGGCGTCCAGGCACCGCCGTGCCAGCTCCAGCTCCGCCGGCCCGGCGCCGGCCGGGTCGAGGTACACCGACTCGACGACGCCGGCGGCGAGCGCCTCGGCGAGGACCTTGGCGCCCTCGACCACGAACATCCCCTCCTCCACCCGCGCGCTACGGCGCCCCGAGAGGCGCCGCAGGCGCTGCACCCGCTGGTGGCGGTAGCCGAGGGCGGGCAGTGGGGATCCCCGCTGTCAGGCCGTGGCGTTGCCGGCCGGCAGGGCGCGGCGCGCCACCTCGACAAGGGCGGCGAACGCCCCGGGGTCGCGCACGGCGAGGTCGGCGAGGACCTTGCGGTCCACCTCGACGTCAGCGGCGCGCAGGCCGGCGACGAAGCGGCTGTAGCTCATGCCGTGCTGGCGGGCGGCGGCGTTGATCCGCTGGATCCAGAGCTGGCGGAAGTCGCCCTTGCGCGCCCTGCGGTCCCGGTAGGCGTACTGCAGGGAGTGCATCACCTGCTCGTTGGCCGCCCGGAAGGTCCGGCTCTTGTTGCCGAAGTACCCCTGGGCCTGCTCGAGGACGGCGCGGCGGTGCTTCTTGCTGTGAACGGCCCGCTTCACTCGTGCCATGACGGTCTCCTTTCGCGCTGCGGTGTCAGAGCCCGAGGAGGCGCTTGACGGCCTTCACGTCGGCGGCGGCGACGTCGGTCTCGTGGGCGAGGCGACGCATCCGCGTGCTCGGCTTCTTCTCGAAGAGGTGGTTGCGGAAGGCGCGGCGGCGCCGGAGCTTGCCGCTCCCGGTCACCTTGAAGCGCTTGGCGGCGCCCCGGTCGGTCTTCATCTTCGGCATGTCGGGCTCTCCTACGGCTGGGTCTGGGTGTCGGGGACGGCTGCCGGCCCGGGCCCTCCGGGCCCGGGACTTCTTCCCGGTCCGGAGTCCCCATCGCCGAGCGCCGGAGCGACCGCCGGGGCGACGTCCACCGCCGCCGGGGCGCCGTCCACCGCCGCCGGGGCGCCGTCCACCGCCGCCGGGGCGCCGTCCACCGCCGCCGGGGCGCCGTCCACCGCCGGCTCTTGGGAGCGAGCCGCAGCCTGCTCGGGGGTGCCGCCCGCGGCCGGCCGCCGTTGCCCGGGGGTGCCCTCGGGCCTGCGGGCGTCGCCGCGAGCCGCCTGGAGGGCCCGGCGGTCGGGTGCGAGCACCATCGTCATGTTGCGGCCGTCGAGCTTGGGCTCCGCCTCCACCTTGGCCACCGGCCCCACGGTGTCCGCCACGTGATCGAGGATCTTCTTGCCCAGCTCCGGGTGGCTCATCTCCCTGCCCCGGAACATGATCGTGATCTTGACCTTGTGGCCTTCGCCGAGGAACCTGGCGACCTGTCGCGTCTTGGTGTCGAAGTCCCCGGTCCCGATCTTGGGCCGGTACTTCATCTCCTTGATGCTCGTGCTCGTGGTCTTCCTACGGGACTCCCTCGCCCGCTGCGCCGCCTCGTACTTGTAGCGGTTGAAGTCCATGATCCGGCACACGGGCGGGTTGGCGTCCGGAGCGACCTCGACGAGGTCAAGGTCCATGGAGCGGGCGATGGATATCGCCTCGGGCAGGGGCTTGACCCCCAGCTGGGCCCCGTCCGGGCCGATGAGGCGCACCTCACGCGCCCGGATCCGCTCGTTGATGCGGTGGTCACCCTGTTCGGCTGTGGCGGCTATTGCGACATCACTCCTTGTGTTGGTCCCCCTTTGCGGACGCGAAGAGGGCAGGCGTCAGGAAGCAACGCCCACCCTGAGGCGGTCATCCCGACCTGGACGCACCTGCCGGTCCCCGGGGGGCGGAGGTGGCCAGGTGGGGGCGCAAGCGCCCCGCTTCCTGTCTTGTCCAGCTCATAGGGTAGCGCGATGAGCACGCTTTGGACACCCGACGGCGAGCGCCCCATCCCCCGGGCCGACCAGCCGCCTGCCGGCGGGTCGGGGCTGGAGCCGCCCGGGCCGACCGACGAAGAGCTCGCAGCCGAGCTGGCCGAGGCCCGGGACCGGCTCTCACGCACCCCGGCGGAGGTCGTCGTCGCCAACCACGCCTACGGGTTGTGGGAGCTGGCGGCGTTGCACCTGTCGCTGGAGCCCCCGCAGTTCGACCAGGCCCGCACCGCCATCGACGCCCTCGCCGCCCTCGTCGAGGGGATGCGGGGGCGCCTCGGCAAGCCCGAGGCGCAACTGGTCGAGGCACTGGGCCAGTTGCGGCTCGTGTTCGTCGAGATCGCCAACGAGGCCCGCTCGGCTGGCGGGGCTCCGCCGGCGGGGTGAGCCGGCGGGGTGAGCCGGCGGGGTGCGCCGGCGGGGTGAGCCGGCGGGGTGAGCCGGCGGGGTGAGCCGGCGGGGTGAGCCGGCGGGGGGTGCGCCGGCCCCGCACCAGGGTTCCGGGGGCAGCGCAGGCGTCAAACCGCGCGCACGCGGGACAACTGCGCGCACAGGCGACGATATAGCGTTGTGGTTGCGCGCAGTTGGGCCGACTGCGCGCGGTAGGCCGTGCGGTCGTGTCGGAAACCCCGCCGTTCACGTCCCTCGGTGGTCGACCACCTCCAATGCGTGGTGGTCATCTCTGCTCTGGAGCAGCTCACCGCGCACCGTGGCTGGCTGCCTTCGCAACGCAGTCGATCGTCTTCTCCACCGGCAGACACAGCCGCCGCGCCAGGTGGGAGCGCGGTCCGCGGCGGCTCGCCTGCCGCCCACGGGAGCCCGTCTCGCTCAAGGGGCGCTCACGGGGATCGGCCCTGTTCACGGGGCTCAGCCGCCGCCGAGGGCGGATAGCGACGTCGCGCCGTTGGGGATCGCCGGCGGCCTGGCCGTGCCGTACTGGGAGAAGCGGATCTGACCCGGTTGGTTGCGAGGGGCCGAGATGCTCTGGATGTACGGCTTGCCGGTCGCGTCGACGTACAGCGTCGCGCCGGTGGAGTCGCGCAGCGGTATCACCGACTGGCCGTCGACCGTGGTGGTGCTGCCCTTGGTTATCGTGCCCGTCGGCTGGAGCTGCCGGACGAGCGCCGCAACCGACAGCAGCCGGGCGAGCTGGGTGAAGTTCGAGTTGGTGGCCGGGGCGTACCACCACTTGCCGGCGAGGATGCTGCCGGCAGACGCCGGCGCGCCGAGAGCGGTCCACGACGACGCCGCCGCCTTCAGGTACACGTTGCCCTTCCCTGCCACGACGTCCAGCTTGGCACCGTTGACGCTCATGGTCCCCCCGCCGCCGGTTGCCGACGAGACGATGTCGAGGCTGATCGGCTTGCCGCCAAACGTCCCGGTCCCGCTCACCCGGACGCTCGAAGCCGACGCGGTCGCCGCCTGGGCGTCTCTCAGAATCTGGCTGGGGCTCTTCGCCGCCTCCCCGTTGGAGCTCGGCCCGCCGCACGCCGCCGCCCCTCCGGCCAGCACGACCGCCACCGCTAGGGCTCCCACGACCCTGGTTCCCCGTCTGTTCATCTCCACGACCCCCCTCTGACGCGCCCGACCGGACGCTAGCCGTTGGCGGAGCCCTCGTGCGGCGTGGTCACCAGGTTCCCGGCTTCCCACCGGCCGCCCCGCCCGGCGAGCACGGTGAAGCTCACGCGCGCCCCCACGGGGACGTCCCTCGTGCCGTCGGCGATCTGAGTGCAGTGGAACCGCGCCTCGGTGCCGTCGTCGGCGGTGACCGTGCCGAGGCCTGTTCCGGCGTCGAGCTCGCTGACGCGCCCGGTCGCGACGGTGGGGCGGCGGCGGACGTTCACGGCACGATCTTCGCGATGGGCAGTTCGATGATGTCCTCCGCTCCCAGGTCCTTCAGGGCAGGGATGAGCACGTTGATGTCCTTCTTGGGCACGACGGCCTCCACGGCGAAGGCATCCCCGCCGAAGAGCTGCGACACCGTAGGTGCTTTCATGGCGGGGAGGACGCCGATCACCCGGTCGAGGTCGGCGGCGGACACGTTGAGCTTCACCAGGACGCGGGCACGCGCGACGAGTGTGCCCTGCAGCAGGGTGCGGAGTTGCTGCATGGCGTGGCGCCTGCCGTCGTCGGCGTGCGACGCGGGGTTGGCGATCAGCTCCGTGTACGAGGTGAGGACTGTCGCGACCACCCGGAGTCCAGCGGCGCGCAGAGCCCTTCCCGTCTCGGTGATCTCGACGACGGCGTCCGCGATCTCGGGAACCTTGGCTTCCGTCGCACCGTGCGACAGCCGTACCTCGGCCCGGATGCCGTGACTCTCGAGGAAGCGCGCTGTGAGCCGCGGGTACTCCGTCGAGACGCGCACCCCTGGGCGCAGGTCGGTGACCTCGCGGACGGGGGAATCGTCGGCCACGGCAAGCACGACCCGTATGGGTCGGTCGGTCGCCTTCGAGTAGTGCAGCTCGCCGAGGCTGACGACGTCGCTGCCGGTCTCCTCCACCCAGTCGCGGCCGGTGATGCCGAGGTCGAACATCCCCTCGGCGATGTACTCGGGGATCTCCTGGGGCCGCAGGATCAGGACCTCGGCGATGCGAGGATCGGCGATGCTGGCGCGGTAGTCAACTGACGAGCTGCGTGACACCGCCAGGTCGGCGGCCTCGAACAGCTCGAGAGTCGCCAGCTCGAGCGACCCTTTCGGCAGGACGAGTCGGAGCAAGGCGCGGCTCAGGCCGGGTCAGGGAGGTGGCGGAACAGGTCCACCATCTCGATCGCGCTGGCCGCAGCCTCGTACCCCTTGTTGCCCGCCTTGGTCCCAGCCCGCTCGAGGGCCTGCTCGATGTTCTCGGTCGTCAGCACCCCGAAGACCACCGGGACCCCTGTGTCGAGGGCCACCCGGGCGACCCCGGCGGCGACCTGGCCGGCGACCAGGTCGTAGTGCGTCGTGGCTCCGCGGATGACCGTGCCGAGGGTGATCACGGCGTCGAAGCGGTCGGTGCGCGCCAGGCGGGCGGCGACGACGGGCAACTCGAAGGCGCCTGGCGCCCAGGCCACGGCCACGTCGGTGTCCGCCACCCCGTGGCGGCGGAGACCGTCGAGGCAGCCCTCGAGCAGGCGGCCCACCACCAGCTCGTTGAACCGGCTGGCGGCGACGGCGATGCGCATGCCGGCGCCGTCGAGGCGCCCTTCATAGACCGTGGCGTCACTCACGGTCGGCACTGGCCTCCGGGAAGTCGTGGCCCATCCTGTCGCGCTTGGTCTGCAGGTACCGGATGTTCTCGGCCGTGGGCGCTGTGACGATCGGCACCCGTTCGACGATCTGGAGGCCGTAGCCCTCGAGGCCGCCGCGCTTGGCGGGGTTGTTGGTCATGAGCCGCATGGTGGTGACTCCGAGATCGACGAGGATCTGGGCGCCGATCCCGTACTCGCGGCTGTCTACCGGAAGGCCCAGGTGGATGTTGGCGTCGACGGTGTCGTAGCCGCGGTCCTGCAACCGGTAGGCCTCGAGCTTGCGGGCGATGCCGATCCCCCGCCCTTCGTGGCCGCGTAGGTAGACGATCACCCCGAGGCCCTCCTGGTCGATCATGCGCATGGCTTCGTGCAGCTGGGTCCCGCAGTCGCAGCGGCGGGAGCCGAAGATGTCACCGGTGAGGCATTCGCTGTGCACCCGGACCAAGACGCCGTCCTTACCTGCAGGCTGCCCCCTCACGATGGCGATGTGCGTCAGGTTGTCGAGCTCGCTCTTGTAGGCGATGCACTCGAACTCCCCGTAGTCCGTCGGGATGCGGGCCGACGAGACCCGGTCCACGAGGCGCTCGGTGCGCCGCCGGTACCTCACGAGGTCGGCGATGGTGATGAGCTTCAGGCCGTGCTCGGCGGCGAAAGCCTCGAGCTCCGCTCGGCGGGCCATCGACAGGCGGTCGGCGCTCACGACCTCGCACAGCACCCCAGCGGGGGGCAGCCCGGCCAGCCGGGCGAGGTCCACAGCCGCCTCCGTGTGCCCGGCTCGCACCAGGACGCCACCCTCGCGGGCTCGCAGCACGTGGAGGTGGCCGGGGCGGTTGAAGTCCTTGGCGCTCACCTCAGGGGCGACCAGCGCCCTGGCCGTTGCCGAACGGTCCGCCGCCGAGATGCCCGTCGTGGTCCCGTGGCGGTAGTCGACGGTGACGGTGAACGCCGTGCGCTGGCTCTCGGTGTTGCGTGCCACCATGAGCTGCAGGTCGAGCTCGTCGGCGCGCTCGGCGGTGATCGACGCGCAGATGAGCCCCGACGTGTGTCGCACGATGAAGGCCATCGTCTCGGGCGTGGCATGGGCCGCTGCGACGATGAGGTCACCCTCGTTCTCGCGGTCCTCGTCGTCGACGACGACCACGATCTCGCCGCTGCGAACGGCTTCGACCGCTTCCTCGACGGTGTCGGAGGCCATCATCGACCCTCGGCGTACGGCGTGACCGTCCCCGCTCCGAGCAGGCGCTCCACATACTTGGCGATCACATCGGCCTCCAGGTTGACGCCGTCACCGGCCGCCCTTGCCCCAAGGGTAGTGACAGCCGCGGTGTGAGGGATGATGGCGGCGGAGAACCAGTCTTCCCCGACATCGACAACGGTGAGGCTGCAGCCGTCCACCGTCACCGAGCCCTTCTGCACCAGGTAGGGCATCATGGAGCTCGGGACGCGTACCTGCAGGGCCGGTGCCGGCGCCACGATCTCGCCGACGCCGTCGACGTGGCCCTGGACTAGGTGGCCGCCCAACCGGCCGTCGGCTCGCATCGGTCGTTCCAGGTTGACCGCGTCCCCTGGCCGCAACCGGCCGAGGGTGGTCCGCTGCAGCGTCTCGGGCACCGCGTCGGCGGCCCACCACCCGGGTCCGATGTCCACGACGGTCAGGCAGGCGCCGCTGACGGCGATGGAATCGCCCACGGCGGCGCCCTCCGACACGACGGCCGCCTCGATGACCAGCCGGGTGGCGGCAGGGCTGGGGTCAACGGAGAGCACCCGGCCGAGCTCCTCGACTATCCCGGTGAACACTGCACGGACCCGGTGAACACTGCAGGGAAGCTAGTCTGGTGCCGGCGCCTCCGTCGTTGCCCACACGTCGATACGGACGTCGTCGCCGAGCCGGCGTACCAGGTCGAGGCGGCCGCGCCACACCTGGCTCATCGACGCTGCACCCGGGCCGGCGAGCAGCGGCAACCCGTCGTCGCCGCCGAGGAGGGCCGGGGCCACGTAGAGGACGTACTGGTCGACGAGGCCGGCCCGGTGGAACGAATGCGCGACGTGTGGCCCGCCCTCCACGAGCAGCTGCAGGACGTCACGCCGTCCGAGGAGGTCCAGCAGCTCCCCCAGATCGCCGTCATGTTCGATTGCCGGTGCCGCCCGGGCGCCCGGCGGGATCCGGCCGAGCACCACCCGGAGTGGGTCGCGGCCGGGAGCGTCGCGAACGGTGAGTGCCGGGTCGTCGGCCCGCACGGTGCCCGCACCGACGGCGACGGCGTCGCTCTGCGCCCGCAGCCCGTGGGCATCGGCCCGCGCCAGCGCCCCGGTTATCCAGCGGCTGGTGCCGTCGGGCGCCGCTGTGCGGCCGTCGAGGGTGGTGGCAAGCTTGAGCACCACCCAGGGACGTCCCGTGCGGCGGTGCTTCAGGTAGGGCGCGAGATCGTGTGTCGCCTGCTCTGCGCCGGTGCCGACGTCCACGGCTATGCCCGCCTCGCGGAGGCGGGCGACTCCCCGGCCGGCCACGCGCGGGTCGGGGTCCAAGGCGGCGACGACCACCCGCCGGACCCCCGCTTCGACGAGCGCATCGGCGCACGGAGGCGTCCGACCGTGATGAGCGCAAGGTTCGAGGGTCACGTAGACCGTCGAACCGCGGGCGTCGCCGCCGGCGAGGCCCAGGGCGACGACCTCGGCGTGGGGTCCGCCGGCGGGCTGGGTTGCCCCCTCGTACGCCGGGGCATCGCCGTGCGGGACGACGACGGCGCCGACCCACGGGTTGGGTGAGGTGATGTGGCGCACCGAGCGGCCGAGGGCCAGCGCCTCGGCCATGAACGCCTCGTCAGGCGTCACGGGTGCTGGGTCGGCTCGCCCGCGAGGAGCTCGAGGGCGTGCGGGAGCACGTCGGCCACCGCCTGGAAGCACTCCACGGCACCGGAGGGGGATCCTGGTGTGTTGAGGACGATCGTCCGACCGCGGGTGCCGGCGATGCCCCGGGACAGCCGGCCGAGCGGGCTGCGCAGGCGCATCGCCTCCGCCAGGCCCGGCGCCTCCCGGTCGAGGACCTCGCGCGTGCCCTCGGGCGTGTGGTCCCGTGGCGCGAAGCCGGTGCCGCCCGTGGTGACGACGAGACCGGTGAAGGCGCCGGTCACGCGGGCCAGCTCACCGGCCACCGAAGCCACGCCGTCCGGCACGACCGAGCGTTCGACGACCTCGAAGCCGGCTTCCTCCAGCGCGGTCGCGAGGGCTGCGCCCGAGCGGTCCTCGCGCGTTCCGGCGACGACGCCGTCCGAGACGGTCACAACCTTGGCCTGGTGGCGGTGCTCGCTCACCGCAGGGCCCCCGCGGCGGCCCGGCGGATGGCGGCGGCGGCGTCGAGCGGGTCGGGTGCCCCGAAGATGGCGCTGCCCGCGACCAGCATGCGCGCTCCGGCCCCGGCGACTGCCGGCGCCGTAGCGGGGTCGATCCCGCCATCGACCTCGAGGACGACATCGAGCTCCTGCTCCGAGATGGCCTGCGCCGCCGCCGCGATCTTCGGCACCACCTCCCTCATGAAGCTCTGGCCACCGAACCCCGGGTGGACGGTCATCACCAGCAGCAGGTCGATCTGGTCGAGCCACGGTCGGGCGGCGTCGAAGGGGGTTTCCGGGTTGACGGCCAGGCCGACGCCGAGCCCGAGGTCCCGCATGGTGCCGATCAGGGCGGCGGTGCCGCCGACCTCGACGTGGACGCTGCAGGAGTCGGCCCCGGCGGCCCGGAACGCCTCCAGGTGGTCACCCGGGTTGGTGATCATCAGGTGGCAGTCGAGGTACAGGTCGGTGTGCCTGCGGATGGCCCTCACGACCGGCGGCCCGATCGTCAGGTTGGGTACGAAATGGCCGTCCATCACATCCACGTGCAGCCAGTCCGCCTCGGGGGCGACCTGGTCGATCGCGGCGCCGAGCGCGGCGAAGTCGGCGGAGAGGATCGACGGTGCCACGCGGATCATGAACCCGAGCGTAGGCGGCGTGCGCTCAGCGCCGCCGGAGGCTGAGCACGAACATGCCGTCGGTGCCAGCCGCCTGGGGGAGCAACAGGCCGCCCCGGCCGGCAGGCATCCACGGAGCCGCCGGCGGCGGGAGCGGCTCGAGCTCACGATGCTCTGAGGCGAGCCACCGGTCGACCCCAGCGGTCTCCTCTCGGGTCAGCGTGCAGACGCTGAAGACGAGGACTCCTCCAGGGCGGACGAGCGGCGCCGCTGCGTCGAGGAGTCGCCGCTGGAGGGTGGCGAGCCGGGGCAGGTCGCTCGGCCGGCCCCGCCACCGGGCGTCGGGTCGACGCCGGAGGACGCCGAGACCTGAGCACGGTGCGTCGACGAGGACCCGGTCGAAGCTCGATGCCCGGAACGGCGGCCGCCGCCCGTCGGCCACGAGCGTGGCGAGGTGGGGCAGCTCGAGCCCCTTCGCGTTGGCGGCTACGACAGCGGCGCGTCCCGGATCCACGTCGACGGCGGCGACGAGTGCGGCGCCCGCGCCGGCCAGCGCGGTCGCCTTGCCACCGGGGGCGGCGCACAGGTCGAGGATCAGCTCCCCGGGAGCCGGTCCTACGTGGGCGGCGACCATCTGGCTGGCGGCGTCCTGGATGTAGCCATCGGGGCGTCCGGTCGTTCGGGCCGGGACGTTCATCTGCTCGAGAGCGGCCCGGGCCACCCCTGGTCCGAGGTCTGCAGCCAACCGGGCGACGATCCAGTCCGGGTAGCTGAGCGCCGTCGCTGGGTCCGGCCAGCGAATCGGGCCCCGATCCACGTCGTCGGCCACCCGACGCAGCACAGCGTTGACCATTGACCGGCCGGGACCGTCGACCTCAGCGACGGTTGCGGACACGGCCGCGTGGCGGGGGACGCGGGTCCACGCCAGCTGGTAGGTGCCGAGGCGCAGGGCGGCGCGGACGGCGGGATCCGTCCTTCCGCGGGCGTGGCGGTCGACGAGCCAGTCGCACGCCCGCTGCATCCGGCACGTGCCGTAGACGAGCTCGGTGACGAGGGAGCGGTCGCGCTGGTCGAGGCCGCTCACCCCGAGCAGGGCAGGGACCACGACGTTGGCCCTGCCCCCGGCGTCGACATCGAGCAGGGCGCGCAGGGCGAGGCCGCGGGCGGTCGCGGGCGGCCGGGGTGCCTTACCCGGCGGCGACCGGCGCTGGCGGGGGCCGCTCACGGGCCGAGGGCGGTGAGGTGGCGGGCACCGCGGCGCCACGCCTCGGCGTCGAGCGGCGCGCCCCCTGCGGGTTGCACGCGCCGCATGCGGAGACCTCCGGCGCCCGTCGACACCAGGGTGCCCTCGAGCGAGCCGGGGGGGCCGTCGGGGGAAGGGTGCTCGGGGGTGGCGGCGAGGATCAGCAGCCGCCGGCCGGCCGCCGTGGTCCACGCCCGGCCGACTCTCACCACCCTGGCGAGCTGCCCCGCCGGCTGTTCCCAGTCGAGGTGCAGCTCTGCGGGGTCGATCTTGGGGGCGTAGGTCGGGCGGCCCGACTGGGGTCGCGCCTCGCCCAAGCCTCCGGCCAGTTGGGTGACGAGGAGGTCCCGGCCGAGCACTGCGAGGCGCTGCCGTAGGTGCGCGGCAGACTCCTCCGGGCCGATGGCCGTGCGCACCTGCGCGTACACAGGACCGGAGTCCAGCTCCGCGACGACCTCCATGAGGCACACGCCTGTTTCCTCGTCGCCGGCAAGGATGGCTCGCTCCACCGGTGCGGCGCCACGCCAGCGAGGCAGGAGCGAGAAGTGCAGGTTGACCAGCGGCACACCGCCGAGGAGGGGGGCTCGCAGGATCCGGCCGAACGCGACGACGACCCCCAGCTCGACCCCAGCGCCGAGGACATCGTCGGCCCGGTCGGTGACAGGTAGGCCGGCAGCGAGGGCAGCCTGCTTCACGGGGCTCGGCGACAGCGCCACCCCTCTGCCCCGCCGCCGGTCGGGGCGGGTCACCACCGCCGCCACGTCGTGGCCGGCGGCCAGGAGGCCCTCGAGCGCCGGCACGGCGTCGTCGGGCGTGCCGAGGAACGCCAGGCGCAGTGTCAGCCCCCCGGCGCGGTCCCGGCGCCCTCGCCATGCCCCGGCGGGCGCCGGCGCAGCGCTCGCATCGCCTTCTTGCGCTGCGGCTCGTCGAGCCGGGACAGGAGCAGGACGCCGTCGAGGTGGTCGAGCTCGTGCTGGAAGCATCGGGCTTCCAGCTCGTCGGCCTCGATCGAGACCTCCCGGCCGTCGAGGTCCCAGCCCGTGAGGTGGACGCGCTTTGGGCGCAGGATCGGGAAGTACAGGTCGGGGATCGACAAGCAGCCCTCGTCGTACTCCCACTCGCCGTCGCTCTCGGCGATCGCCGGGTTGACGATCGTGCGGGCAGGCCCACCGTCGCCGTCGTGGTAGACGAACAGCCGCTTGCGCACGCCGACTTGCGGAGCGGCCAGGCCGAGGCCTGCCGCCTCCCGCATGGTCGCCACCATCGCGTCAGCGAGCGCGGCGACCGACCCGTCTATGTCGCCGACATCGCTCGCCCGCTCCGTGAGGACGGGGTCGCCCCAGTAGCGGAGGCGGTAGCTCACGGAGGGCAGGGTAGTGGTCGCCCGAGCGTTTCTCGCTGCCGGTGGCGGCCCGCGAGGGCTACCCTGCCCCGGCGGATGGCGAGTGGGCACTACTTCGACGCCGACCCGGCGGTGGCGTCCCGGCCCTCGAGCGTCGAGCTCCGCCTGCCCGATGCGACCGTCGAGCTCCGCTCCGACCGGGGGGTGTTCGCCGCCGGCCGCGTCGACCCCGGCACGATGCTGCTGCTGCGTGAGGCGCCTCCCCCTCCGGCCGGCGGGACGCTGCTCGATCTCGGCTGCGGGTACGGCCCGATCGCGTGCACGATCGCTCGCCGGGCGCCGGGCGCCGACGTGTGGGCGCTCGACGTCAACACCCGGGCCCGCCAGCTGGCGCAGGCCAATGCCGCCGCCCTCGGGCTCGCCAACGTGCACGTAGCCGACCCCTGCGAGGTGGACCCCGGGACGCGGTTCGACGGCATGTGGTCCAACCCGCCGATCAGGATCGGCAAGGCGGGGCTGCACACGCTGCTCGACACCTGGCTGGTGCGGCTCGAGCCCACCGCCAGTGCCTGGCTGGTCGTCCAGCGCCACCTCGGCGCCGACAGCCTGGCGGCGTGGATGGCCGGCCGGGGCTGGACGGTGACCCGGGTGACGTCCAAACAGGGCTACCGGCTCCTGCGGGTCGAGGCGAGGGCGTGAAGCAGCTCGGGCCGACCGATCTCAAGCGGCTGCACCGCGAGTGGAGCCGTCGCAGCCGCGCCCGGGTGGCGTTGCTCCTCGACGGGGTGGCCAACCCCTTCAACGTCGGTGCGATCGTACGAACGGCCGCGGCGCTCCGGGTCGAGCACCTCTACCTGGGTGCCGGGGCGCTCTCGCCGGCCGGCCATCGGGTGGGGCGCACGTCGATGGGGACGGAGCGGTACCTGTCGTGGTCGAGCTTCGAGCGCAGCCCGGACGCCGCCGACGCGGCGCGGGAGGACGGCTACACGGTGGTGGGGCTCGAGCTCGCCGACGCGGCGGTCCCTCTCCACCAACTGAGCGTGGCCGGTGACGTGTGCCTGGCAGTGGGCCACGAGGATCACGGCCTGTCGGCTGCCACCCTGGCTGCGTGCGATGCCGTGGCCTTCGTGCCCCAACTCGGGCGGGTGGGCTCGCTCAGCGTCGCTGTCGCGACCGCCGTTGCCCTCTACGAGCTGCGCCGGCGGGAGTGGACCGGCGGGTGAGTCATCAAGCCGTCGCCCGATCCTCGATCTCCCACAGGTGGTCCGTGACGTGCCACGTGGCGCGGCGGACGAAGTACGACCCGGGCCATGCAGCCACGGCGGCGAGCGGGGCGCCGTTGTCGAGCGGGGCGCCGGCGGCGCCCGCGTCGAAGGCATCCCACGAGGCCCGCAGCAGGGTCACGTGTAGTGCTGCCTCCTCCGCCGGCCACGATCGGGTGTCCCACGGGCTGGGACCGCCCGGCGCCCCGAAGTCGACGATGGTGCCGGCGCCGCTCCTGGCGACCACCTCCAGCTCCTTCGGGGAGAAGTCCAGGCCTGCCCGCTCCGCGATCGTCCGGTAGCGAGCGGCATAGGCCTGCAGGGTCTCGAGGGCGGCGTCCTCCCCCCTGCCCCGGCGGGACCAACCCGGCCAGTCGAGTGCCGAGGCGAACACCCACCGCGTGCCGGTCTCGACGACGACCCGGGTCACCTCATGGCGATCACGGTTCGCAGGGCCCCGCCGCGGCGTAGCTCGGAGAAGGCTTCGTTGATCTCGGCGAGCCCGTGGCGGCTGGAGATGAGCCCCTCCAGCTCCAGGCGGCCGCCTTGCCAGTGCTCGAGCATGCGCAGGATGTCGTCGGGCAGCCGGGCCGAGCCCATCTTCGAGCCGAGGATGCGCAGCCCGCTGTCGGGCAGGGTGACGGCATCGAGGGTCAGCGACGCGCCGTTGCCTGGGATCCCTACCATCACGGCTGTCCCTCCCCGCCGCAGCACGCCCACCGCCTGCTCCATGACCGCCGGCGTGCCCACCGTGGCGAACGCGTAGTCGGCGCCGCGCCCGCCCGTCAGCTCCCGAACCGCGCCGGCAAGGTCGCCCCCGCCGGCGCCGAGTGTGTGGGTCGCCCCGAAGCGGGCCGCCAGCTCCAGCTTCTCGGCCACGACGTCCACGGCGATGATGCGCTCGGCGCCGGCGATGCGGGCCCCCTGCACGACGTTGACACCGACCCCGCCGATGCCGATGACGACTACCGTGCTGCCCGGCTCCACCCTGGCGGTTTCGAGGACGGCACCGGCTCCGGTGATCACGCCGCAGGCGAGCAGGGATGCCGCGTCGAGGGGCAGCGTGGGGGGCACGGGCACGACCTGGGAGGCGTGCACGACGGCCTGTTCGGCGAAGCCGGCGACGCGCAGTCCTTGGGCGACGGGCCCGCCGGAGGCGTCTCGTAGCGGGCTGTGCTCGTCGAGCGGGAAGCGGCGGTCGCAGAACGTCGGCTCTCCGCGCCGGCACCACCAGCAGTGCCCGCAGCAGCGTATGAGGGTCACCACGACCGGGTCGCCGGGGGCCAGCCCCGTCACGCCCTCGCCCACGGCGGCCACCGTGCCGGCCGCCTCGTGCCCGTAGATCGCCGGCAGGTCGCCTCCCCAGGCCCCATCGGCGAAGGTGAGGTCGCTGTGGCAAACCGCGCAGGCGGCGATGTCCACCTTCACCTCGCCGGGACCGGGCCCGCTGAGCTCGACGTCCTCGACGACGAGGGGCCGGCCGAACTGGCGGCAGACAGCTGCCTTCACGGTCTTGTCCACTCCTCGCGGTCGGTCATCTCCAGGTGCAGGCTCCGCCCCTCGTAGGGGTGGCGGGCTACGACCTCGTCGTCGAGCTCGACGCCGAGGCCCGGGCCGTCCGGCACGAGGAGGAAGCCGTCCTCCCACCGCAAGGGGCGCTTCAGGATCTGCGCAGCGAAGCCGTCCATGCGCTCGATGCTCTCCTGGATGAGGAAGTTGGGCGTGGCGGCGGCGAGGTGGATGTTGGCGGCGGCCTCGACCGGACCGGCGTAGAGATGCGGGGCGACGTCGACGTAGTGGGTCTCGGCCGCAGCAGCGATCTTCTTGCCCTCGAGGATGCCCCCGACGCGTCCGAGGGCCATCTGGAGGATCGCGGCCGCTCGGCATTCGAGGACCCGGGCGAACTCGTACTTGGTCGACAGGCGCTCCCCTGTCGCCACGGGGATGGAGGTGGCACGGGCGACGAGGGCCATCTGCTCGGGCATCTCCGGGGGGGTGGGCTCCTCCAACCAGAGGGGGTCGAACGCCTCGATGCTGCGGGCCAGGCGGATGGCGGCAGACGGGGTCATCTGGCCGTGGGTGCCGATGAGGAGGTCGACGCCGTCGCCGACTGCATCCCGGATGACGGCGACGTAGTGGGCCGCTTCGTCGATGGTGCGCGTCGACAGCTGCCGGGGGTCGAGCGAGGAGTACCACGCCAGCGGGTCGAACTTGAGGGCCGTGAACCCGAGGGCGGCGTAGTCGGCGGCTCGCTCGCCGGCGATCTCCGCGTCGGTGTAGACGGCGTCGGTCTCACCCGGCGCCGGGTAGATGTAGCTGTACGAGCGCACGGCGTCGCGGACGCGGCCTCCGAGCAGGTCGTGGACGGGACGGTCGGTCTCCTTGCCCATGATGTCGAAACAGGCCATCTCGATGCCGGCGAGGATGGCGACGACCGACGAGTCCGGGCGCTGCGTGAAGTTCCGGGAGTAGACCTGCCTCCACATGTGCTCGACCTGGAACGGGTCCGAGCCGACGACCGACCTCTCGGCGATGTCGGCGACCATGAGCCGGACGGCGTCGGGGTGGAACGGGACCCCGTAGACCTCGCCCGTGCCCTGCACGCCGCCGTCGGTGGTGAGGCGGACGAAGATCCAGTACCGCCCCCCGAAGTGCGGGGGCGGTACCCCGACAACGATCGTCTCGACCTCGGCGACGCGCACCGCCCTCTGCCTCCCTGCGTTGGTCGCCGGCCTACCGGCGCGGCGCCGGATTGTGGCACATCCGGTAGCGCGCCGTTGTTCCCCGAGTCGCTCGTCGAGGAGTGAGTCAGGCGCCGGCCTGGGCACGCACGGCGGCGACGAGAGCCATGACGGCTCCTGACACCTCCCGCTGGCGGGGGTAGCACAAGGCGAACTGGCGGCGCACGAGCTCCTCTCGGGGCTGGAGCCAGGTGAGCCGGCGGTCGACGGCGCCGCGCGCCGCCAGGCGGCCGACGCAGGCGTGGCCGAGGCCGACGGCGACGAGCCGCTGGAGGGCCAGGTTGTCGTCCGTGCGGTAGACGACGACCGGTGTGATCCCCCGCCGGGCGAGGAGCTCCTCGAGCTGGACCTGGGTCCGCCACCGGAGCTGCCAGGCGACCATGCGGGCGCCGTCGAGGACGTCGAAGCTCGGGTGGGGGTCCTCGCTGATCGGGTTGTCCCGGGGCGTCAGGATCACCCAGGGGTCCTCGACGAGGGGCACGATCTCGACCCGCTCGTCGGGCTCGGGGTTGAGCACGAACGCCAGGTCCAGCTCTCCCTGGGCGAGGGAGGCGATGAGGTCCTGGCTCTCGGTGGTCTCGCTCAGCAGCACCTCCACCCCGGGGCGCTCCTCGCTGAAGGCCCGCAGGGCGGCGGGGAGGAGCTCGGCGGCCGCTGTGTGGAAAGCCCCGACCCGGATCTGCGCCGGGCCCGGTCGGCTGGCCTGGCGGGCCTCGGCTGCCATCGCCTCGACGGCGGCGAGGGCCCGGCGGGCGTGGCGGTAGGCCCCCCGGCCGGCGGCCGTCAGCGATATGGCCCCCCGGCCACCCGGGCGGGTGAACAGCGGCGTTTCAAGGGCGGCCTCGAGCACGGCGATCTGGTGGGACACCGCCGACTGGGTGTAGGCGAGGCGGTCTGCCGCCCTGCGGAAGGACCCGGTGTCCGCAACGGCTACCAGGGCTCGCAGCTCCCGCAGGCCAACCCGCCCTTCGATCGAAGCAGTCGATCGTTCAGGCAACATTCTTTCCACCTAACCAGGATACGCGTCCAGCTATCATGCGTACATTCGCCGTGGGTCTCGCCACGACGGGTCGACGAGGCTCAACGAGGAGACACTCCGTGCGATCGGACCTGGCACCCGGGATGCGGGTGAGCGCCGCCACCCGGGCGGCGGGCGCCAGCCGGGCGAGGCGAGTCAGCCGGGCGAGGGCAGCCAGCCGGGCGAGCGGCGCCGTCTACGCCCTGATGTTCACGACGGCTGTCGCTCAGGCGACGATCGTGCCCCTCCTGCCGACCGTCCAGCACCGCTACGGCCTCGACGCCTCGTCGCTGGCGTGGATCCTCACCCTGCCGAGCCTGGCCATGCTGGTGACGGCCACGCCGCTCGGCGTCCTCGGCGACCGTGTCGGCAACCGCCGCGTCACCGCCGCCGCCGGTGTGCTGATCGCACTGTCGGCCTTCGCTCAGGGGATCCCGTCGCTGGGAGCCCTGGTCGTCGCCCGCATGGCGTTCGGCGTGGGCTACGGGGCCCTTTGGACAGCCGGCCTCGCCTGGCTGGCGGGCAGTGACTCCGGCGGCTCCTCCCGCCGCATGGCCGCCACCGTGACGGCGTCGGCGGTGGGCTCGACGATCGGCCCCATCCTTTCGGGGACGCTGGCGAGCCACTTCGGCTTTGCCACTCCCTTCGCCGTCGCAGGCGTGGCAACGGCTCTGGTCGCTGCCGTGCTCACCGCCCTGGTCGTGGCGGCCCCGGCACCCGGTACCGAGCCCGCCCGCCCGGACGCGGCACCCGGCACGGAGCCCGCACGCCCGGACGCGGCACCCGGCACCGAACCCGCCCGCCCGGCTGCGGTCGCCGGCACGGAGCCCGCCCGCCCGGCTGCGGTCGCCGGCGCCCCCCTGCCGGCACCGCTGCAGGCCGCCGGGCCCCGGTGGCGGTACCCGTGGGGCGGGTCCACCCTGGGGCTCCTGCGGCGGCCGGCCGTGCTCGCCGGCGCCGCCACCCTGGCCCTCTCCGGCGGCGTGGCATCCCTCCTCCAGTTGCTCGTCCCGCTCCAGCTGAACGCCTCCGGTCACTCGGCCCAGGACATCGGCGTGGTTCTGTCGGCCGGGGCCCTCGTCTACATCGGTGTCAGCGCGCTCTGCGTGCACCTCGGGCCGCGCCTCACCAACCTGCGGGCCAACGCCTGGCTGGCCGTGCTGCTGGGGCTGGCGCTCGTACCGGCCATTGTCGGCTCGGCGCTGGTGTGGGTGGTGGCCGCGGTTGTCCTGACGGTGCTCCCCCGCGCCGTGATCAGCACGGTGGCCTATGCCCTCGCGAGCGACGACCGGGACCCCGGCGGGCCGGGCCGCGGCGCCGTGCTCGGTGTCCTCAACAGCCTCTGGGCCGTGGCTACCGTGCTCGTGCCCGTCCTCGCCGGCGCCGTGAGCGCCGCCGCCGGGCCCCGGTGGGCGTACGCGGGAGCAGCGGCGCTCATAGGCGCGGTGGCCTTCGGCCTGCACCGCGGGGCGCGCCACGCCGGCCTCCCCCGCCAGGACTCACGGCGGGTCTCACGTCATGCGGGCAGCCGGACCGGCGCCGACCACCCGCCGGTGACGGTGCGGCCGCCCACTTCCCGGCCCGACCCGGCGCTGGCTGCCCGCTAGCTATCTGCTAATCTCCGCTAGCTACCGCTAGCTACCAGGAGGACGGCCACCGGCGTCCACTGGAGCGGGGTGTATGCCCCGCCTGGGGGCAGCTCGGCTCCGGAGCGGGCCTGCGAGCAGTTCGGGAGCGGCGTCCCGGACGGCGTCGAGCACCGCCGAGAGCCTCGGGTTGACCATCCCGGCGCCGGCGACCACCACGGTGGGCACGGTCTCGTTCCCACCGGCCAGCGCCCGGACCGCCGCCGCCGCCTCCGGGTTCTTCCAGATGTTGACCTCGGTGACCTGGAGGCCAGCGCGGCGCAGTCCCCGGCGGAGCCCGGCACAGTACGGACAGCCGGGGCGCCAGTAGACGGTTACGAGGTCCGGTCCGGTCATGTCCACCATCCATGCAACCCTCTCCGGCAAGCCGCCATTCCATCGAAGGTGGTGAGCGTCCCTTGCATGGGACTTTCACAGTTGGTGCCGAACCGCCCAGGCACCCGTACCGTCGGCCGAGATGCCGAGTTGGACCAGGGTTGAACTCTGCAACGGCCGCAGGCGTAGACGTCGGGTAGGGCACGTTGCCCTCTGGACCGAGACCCTGGGAGAAGACAACACACGTGAGACGATCGCTTCGCACCGGCCGCCTGCTGGGCGCTCTTGCTCTGGGCGCTGGAATGACCCTGGCGCCGGCGGCTGCCGGCGCTTCACCTACCCACGGACACGTTTCCGGGCAGCCCGTGGGCCAGCCCCTCGCATCGGCAGCTGCGACCAACGGCGACGCCAACCCCTACGGGATGGCCGTCGTACCCCAAACGACCGGCAACCTGGTTGCAGGGAACCTGCTGGTCGCAGACTTCAACAACAGCGCAGGGACCGCCGGTGGCGGCACCTCTATCGTGCAGGTCGACAGTTGAGTCCCGGGGGGTGGTGTACGGGCGGGTGAGTTGAGGGAGGGTCCCCCAACGACGACAGTCATCGCGTCAACCTCAAGGAGAAGTTCGGACCAACTGCTTGAGGAGGATCACGATGACTGTCCCTACCACTATCGACCCGGCCGGCTGGCTGGGCAAGTACCTCGAGGCTGACGACGCTGATACGGACCTGCCCCGGGCGATGCTCCAGGCGTTCGCGGAGACGCTGATGTCGGCCCAGGCGTCGATGCAGTGCGGCGCCGGGCTGGGCGAGCGCAGCGACGAGCGGGTCAACTCCCGCAACGGCTACCGGCACCGCCGGTGGGACACCCGGGTGGGCAGCGTCGACCTTGCCGTGCCGAAGCTGCGCCAGGGTGTGTACTCGCCGGAGTTCTTGCTCCAGCCCCGCCGGCGGGCCGAGCAGGCGCTGGTGGCGGTGGTCTGCCAGGCGTACGTGGAGGGGGTCTCCACCCGTCGGGTCGACGATCTGGTCAAGGCGATGGGCATCGAGGGGATCTCCCGCTCGGAGGTGTCGCGCATGGCGGCCGAGCTCGACGCCAAGGTCGCCGAGTTCCGCGACCGGCCTCTCGACACCGGACCCTACAAGTACCTGTGGATCGACGCGTTGACCGAAAAGGTCCGTGAGGGCGGCCGGGTGGTGAACGTGTCTGCGGTGATCGCGACGGTCACGGGCGGCGAGGGCCGCCGGGAGATCGCCGGGTTCGACATTGTCACCACCGAGGACACTGCGGCGTGGACCGAGTTCTTGCGTGGCCTGGTGGCCCGGGGGCTGTCGGGGGTGGAGCTGGTGATCTCCGACGCCCACGGTGGCATCAAGGCGGCGATCGCCACGGTGCTCGCCGACGCCACCTGGCAGCGGTGCCGGACCCATTTCATGGCCAACCTGGCCTCGCGGGTCCCCAAGGCGTCGTGGCCGATGGTCGCCACGCTGGTCCGCTCGATCTTCGAGCAGCCGGACCGTGAGACCACCTGGGCCCAGCTCGGCGATGTCGTCGAGCGGCTCAGCTCCACCGGGTTCGCCGACGCCGCCGGCTTCGTCTTGGACGCCGCTGACGACATCTTGGCGTTCGCCGCCTTCCCGCCCGAGCATTGGCCGAAGATCCGGTCGAACAATCCGCAGGAGCGGTTGAACAAAGAGATCCGGCGCCGGACCGACGTGGTGGGGATCTTCCCCAACCGCACGGCAGTGATCCGCCTGGTCGGGGCCGTCCTGGCCGAGCAGAGCGACGAGTGGGCGATCACCAAGCGCTACATGAGCGTCGAGTCGCTCAAGACCACCGTCGGGCGGGAACTGAGCCCGGCGAACCCCCCGCCGGTGCCGGACGCCGCCGCTGGATGACCCCGATGCGATGATCCCATCGAAACGTCGACACGGTCGTTGCTTTTCGAACCGCCGCCGACTATACACGCGCGCCCATCCGCCGATCGATATTCCCCGACAACGCCCTTTACAACTTCCTCGCAACTTGATATGCTGCTGACCGCGAGTTGATCGGCACCGATCAACTCAGGTTGATGCGAGAACCGTCGGAAACCCGATAGCTCGTACACCACGCGATGGGACTCGACC
>JAKAQB010000114.1 GCA_021811865.1 Actinomycetes bacterium
CCGGAAGAGCCCTGAGGGGGCTCGGCGCCTCCACCCGGCTCCGTCCGGCCAGCTCCTCCACCTTGTCGGTGCGCCGTCGCACCGGCGGGTGAGACGGCAGTCGCCAGGGCAGCGGGAAGACCAGCCAACGCCACGGCGACGGGCGGCGGCGCCCCGCCGCCTCGTCGAGATCTCCGGCCGCGAGATGTGACACCCTTGCGCCATGAGTGCCCGGAGCTCCGGTCGCCCAGGGCGGCGACGAGCGGACCCGAGGACCCGAGCGGCTCCGGTCCTGCGCGCCGCCCGCTCTCGGGAGAGCGACCCGGATGGCGTCATCTCGGATGAAGACCCTCGGCGGCTGACAACCGGCGCCGGCGAAGAGGCCTCGAGCTCGTCGGTACAGCACTGCGCCGCTCGTGGTGTCGACACCGATCCCGGCCACCGCCGGCGCGAAGCGGAAGAAGGCCGCCGGACAAGCCCACCGCCGGCCGGCGAGTGACGCGCCGGCCCCCTGCCGCCAGGGAGATCAGCGCGCCCGCGCGCCGGTCGCCGCCACCTTCTCTCCGCCGGGACCGGCCGGTCAGCCGACGGTGAGCAAGGGGGTGGCGTGGAGGTTGATCCTCAGCGCGTGGCTCATCGGCGCGAGGAGCGAGCTTGCGAGCAGGTCCCATCCGGTCGGGGCCAGGTGGACGCCGTCGGAGTACCGGATCTGCTGCACGCTGCCGTTCACCTTCTTGTACTGCACGAAGGTGCCGTGCGAGCCGGAGAGGGTGCTCCAGGACGAGACATAGGTCACGCCCGAGTGCGAGCCGGCCGCCTCCTCGGCGAGGCGGTTCACGTGCGACGCGAAGGCCGAGTTGACCGCCGGCGAGTTGAGGGGCGGAAGGCCGACCCAGACGACGTGCGAGCCGGACGCCAGCGCCTCTTCCATGAGCAGGTTGATCCGCTGGAGATAGACAGTGTTCCACGTCGTCGTGCCGTAGGCGACGGCCTGGCCGTTCGGCATGGAGAGGGCCTGGTCGTCGTTGGCGCCCATCATGATCACGACCACGCCGGGGTGGTAGGTCTTCACCTCGGCGGCGAGGGCGGCGGGCCAGTTGTAGTAGTCGGGACGCGCCAGCCCGGTGTCGATCTGCGCCTTCTGCACGACGCGCACGTAGGGGTCGTGGCTGAAGACGTCGCCGAGGCCGAAACCGAGGTCCTCTCCGATCGAGTCGCCGATGTCCAGCATGACGAGAGGGTGGGCGACGGTCGGCTGGGTGAGCGGTGGGGGCCAGGCGGTCACCGGCGTGACGGTGGACACGCCCTCGCCGACGCGGGTGTGGGGATGGGGAGCCAGACCGGCGGCTCCGGCGTCGTTCGGCGCCCGGGAAGCGACAGACCGCCCGGGCGGAGGCGGGAGCACGGGGTTCGTCGCCGGTCCGTTCCGCCCGAGGGCGCTGTCGGCGGCGTTCACCGGCCCCGAGAAGTGGAGGACGTTGCTCAGCGCCGCCAGGGGACGGAGCACCGAGAGGGCGACGCTGCGACGCGTCCCGAAGGGCGAGGAGAGGGCATTGTGGTACAGCTGGTTGGCGTCGAAGAGGGTCCAGATGGCAAAGCAGAGGAGGCCCACGGCGAGAACCCGGCCCGCCGAGGCTCTCGACCCGCTCGGCTGTCCGAAGACCGCCCGGTCGACTCGCGGGGCCTTCTCCCCGAGGCGGGCCGTCAGCACCCTGCGGCCGGGGAGCCGCTTGTCGACGACCTGCACCCTGTTGGCGACGGCGGCCGCCGTGGCGAGCGCGCCCCGCCTCGGCCCCGCCGGTGCGCCCTCGGGGTGCGAGGGGCGGCGAGCCGGTGGCGGGTCGCCGGGGCGCCGTCTCGCTGTGCCCTCTCCCCGGGCCGCCTCGCTCCCGGCGGGCGGCCGGGTGCGCCCATTCGGGGCTCCCCGGCGGGCACCGTCCGCCGCCCGGGCCGTCGTGGCACGCTTGTCGTCTGTCCGCCGCTCGGTGCCGGATCGACGCGGGCTGCGCGTGGCCGCCGGGCCGTCCTTGGCGGCAGGGGTGCTCGCCGCCCGGGCCGTCGTGGCACGCCTGTCGTCTGCCCGCTGCTCGGTGCCGGACCGACGCGGGCTGCGCGTGGCCGCCGGGCCGTCCTTGGCGGCAGGGGTGCTGGCCGCCCGGGCGGGAGTGCCCCGCTCGTCGGCCGGCCGCCGCTCGGTGCCGGATCGACGCGGGTTGCGCGTGGGCGCCGGGCCGTCCTTGGCGGCAGGCGAGCCGGTGGCGCCGTTCGCCCGCCGCTCGCTCCGGTAGCGCTCGGGAGAGGCCGGCGGGGTGCCCTTCGCCGTCTCCCCCGCAGGTCCCCCGTTGCCCCGCTTCGCCGCCGCGCCACGCTCCCGCCGGGCACGATCGCGCCCGCCGGTGGGCACGGCGCCGGCGCCCTCTCCCGCCGGCTCCGGCCCGTCGTCCATCGCCTCGTCGGACGGTGGCGCCGGCTGGCGGGCGCGACCGACGATGCGGACGTGGCGCGGCTGCTGGCCGGGGGAGGAAGGCGGAGTGGGGTGGCGGTCCACGGTCAGAAGCGGAAGTAGATGAACGGCGCCACGCCCGGCGGGCCGAGCGTGGTGATGAACAGAAGGATGCCTGCCAGTGTCGCGCCCTGGAGCAGCACGCCGAAACGGCTGAAGGCCTCCTGGCAGGCCGTGGCGAACCCCTTCGGGAGGTACTGGATGCCGATCCCGACGGCGATGGCGAGGACGACGGGGAAGGTGACCATCGGCGAGGGCATCGTCCAGCCGGTGACCAGGCGGGTGAGCATGTCCCAGGCGTTGCCGAAGCCGGTCGCCCGGAAGAAGATCCAGCCGAGGCAGACGAACTGGAAGGTCGCGAAGCGCTGCCAGGCCACCGCCAGCCGCCCCTCGGCCATCGGCGGCAGGCCCGCCCTCACCCGGCGCTGGCGGCGGTAGTGGCCGATGCTCTGGCCGACGCCGTGGATGGCGCCCCAGGCGACGAAGGTCCAGGCGGCACCGTGCCACAGGCCGCCGAGCAGCTCGGTGATCATGAGGTTGCGGTAGAGCATGGCGAGGCCGCCCTGGCTGCCGCCGAGGGGGATGTAGAGGTAGTCGCGCAGCCAGAACGACAGCGTCATGTGCCAGCGACGCCAGAAGTCCTGCAGGTTGCGGGCGGTGTAGGGGGCGTTGAAGTTCTCCGGGAACCGGAAGCCGAGCAGCATGGCACAGCCGATGGCGATGTCGGTGTAACCGGAGAAGTCGCAGTAGATCTGGACGCCGTATCCCCAGGCGGCGAAGATCACCTCGAGGGCAGAGTGCTGGTTCGGCGCCGCGAAGACCGGGTCGACGATCGCCGAGGAGACGTAGCTCGAGAGGACGACCTTCTTGAACAGCCCTGCCATGATCAGGTAGGCGGCCCGCGGGAGATCGATGTGGCGCGGGTTGCGCCGGTGGGCCCGCTCGATCTGGGGGAGGAGATCCGAGCCGCGCACGATCGGGCCGGCGACGAGGTGGGGGAAGAAGGCGACGAAGACGGCGACGTCGAGCGGGGGCGCCGGGACGAGCCGCTCCCGGAAGATGTCGATGACATAGGACAGCCCCATGAAGGTGAAGAAGCTGATCCCGACCGGAAGCGTGATGTTGAGCAGAGGGAAGGAGCCGTGCAGCCCGAGGCTGTGCAGGGCGTTGTCGATGTTCTGGGAGGCGAACCCGTAGTACTTGAACCACCCGAGCAGGCCGAGCTCGACGACCAGGGTGAGGATCAGCATCGCCCGGCGGCGGCCGAGCGTCGGCGCCCGGTGGACGAGGAGGCCTCCGACCGTCGTGGCGACGGTCGACCCGGCCAGCAGGAAGACGAAACGCCAGTCCCACCAGCCGTAGAAGACGTAGCTGGCGGCCAGGATGAAGACCTTCCACCACTTGGGGAACGGCGCGAGCAGCCAGTTCAGGGTGAAGACGATCCCGAAGAAGATCGCGAAGTCGATCGTGGGGAAGAGCAACGGCCAGCCTCAGAACGCGCCGCCGGCGCACCCGGCGCGCACCGACGAGGGAACGTTACTCAGCCAACATGAAGGCGAGAGATCGGGCAAGGAGTCGTTCACAGGCACGCGCCTGGCGGCGTCACGGAAGCTCTGACGCCGGCCGGTCCCTTCAGCTTGCGGGACGGCTGGCGACGAAGGCGGCTGCCTGCTCGCGGCGGGGCGGGGGCTCTGGGCCGGCTACTGGTGCGCCTTGATCGCCTCGATCAGCTTGGGCAAGACGGTGTGGACATCGCCGACCACGCCGAGATCGGCGATCGTGAAGATCGGCGCCGACTCGTCCTTGTTGATGGCGATGATGTTCTTGGCACCCTTCATGCCCACCATGTGCTGGGTGGCGCCCGAGATCCCGCAGGCGATGTAGACCGTCGGCTTCACCGTCTTGCCGGTCTGGCCGACCTGGTGGGAGTAGGGCACCCAGCCGGCGTCGACGATCGCCCGTGATGCGCCCGGCGCCCCGTGCAGCAGGCTCGCCAGCTCCTCGACGAGGGCGTAGCTCTCGGCCGAGCCGAGCCCCCGGCCGCCCGAGACGACGACCGCCGCCTCGTCGAGCTGGGGCCCGGACCTCTCCTCCTCGTGGCGCCCCTTCACCTTGGCGCCGTCGGTGGCACCGGTGTCGGGGAGCTCGATGGAGACGACCTCGGGGGCGCCCCCGCCGGCGGCCTCGGCTGCGAACGACTTGGCACGGATGAGGAAGATCCCGGGGCCCTCACCGGTGAAGCGCGCCTTCAGGACCCGGGTCCCGCCGAAGATGGCGTGCTCGGAGACGAGGGCGCCGTCCTCGGAGGAGAGGCCGACGACGTTGGTGAGCACCGGGCGGTCGAGCCGGGCCGACAGCCGGCTGGCGACGTCGCGGCCGTCGTAGGTCTGGCCGACGAGAACGGCGTCGGGCGCGCCCTCGGCCGCCACGAGCGCCGCGATCGCGGCCGCCACCCTCGGGCCGGGGAGCGAGTCGCCGAGCTCTCCGGCGTCGTAGACCTTCGTGGCCCCGTGCTCTCCGAGGGTCGCAGCCGCCTCGGCGGCGCCGCTCCCCCAGGTGATCGCAGCGACGGCGCCGGCGAAGCTGCGGGCGGCCGCCAGCAGCTCGAGCGCCACGGTCGACGGCTCGCCGTCGCGCTGTTCGGCAAGTACCCAGATCCTGTCCACGTCCGATCCTCCTACAGAACCTTGATCTGCTCGAGATAGGCGACGATCTTCTGGTGGGCATCGCCCTCGTCGGTGACGATCTCCCCCGCCTTGCGCTCCTCGGCCGCCTGGACCGAGATGACCTGCTGGCGGGCGCCGGCGGCGCCGACAGCCGAGGCCTCGAGGCCGAGGTCGGCGACCGTCAGCTCCTCGACCGGCTTCGAGCGGGCCGCCATGATCCCCTTGAAGGAGGGGTAGCGGGGCTCGACGACGCCGGCCGTCACCGTCACGACGGCGGGAAGCGGGCTCACGACCTCGTCGTAGCCGGCCTCGGTCTGGCGCCGGACCGTCACCGACTCCGTGTTCACCTCCACCTTCTTCGCGAAGGTGACGGCCGGCCATCCGAGGAGCTCGGCGAGCTGCACCGGGGTGGTGCCGGTGTAGCCGTCGGTCGACTCGGTCGCCGCCAGCACGAGATCGGGCTGGATCCGGGACACCGCGGCGGCCAGCACCTTGGCCGTGCCGAGGGCGTCCGAGCCCGCCAGCGCCTCGTCGCTGATGAGCACCGCCTTGGCGGCTCCCATGGCGAGCGCCGTCCGCAGGCCGGACGTCTCGTTGTTGGGTGCCATCGACACGAGGGTGACCTCTCCCCCGCCGGCGGACTCGACGAGCTGCAGTGCCATCTCGACCCCGTAGGAGTCCGAGTCGTCGAGGATGAGCTTGCCTTCCCGCACGAGGGTGTGAGTCGACGGGTCGAGCGCGAGCTCGCCGGCCGGATCGGGGATCTGCTTGACGCAGACGGCGACGTTCATGCCCCTGATTGTTCCCGACCCGGCACTCGCTTAGCCAACTGGACCTCGCCCGAGGGCTCGGCGGGCGAGGGTGACGTCGTTCGTGATGACGGCGTCCACCCCGAGCCGGCCGAGCTCGGCCACCCTGGCGGGGTCGTCGACCGTCCAGGCGCGCACGGCGAGGCCGGCCCGGTGCGCCGCCTCGACGAGGGCGGCGTCGACGCAGGCCTCGAAGGGATGGAGCGCCCCGAGGCCGAGACGGCGTGCCACCGCCACGGCCTCTGCGGCGTCCGCCGGGACGGTGAGCCAGGCGGGCTGCGCCCCGGCGTCGGCCCGCCGGAGTGCACGCAGGCAGGAGAGGGAGAAGCTCGAGAAGACGACCGGGACGTCCGCCCGGCGGCAGACGTCTGCCGCCGTCCGGGCGACCTCCTCACCCGGGTCGAAGTCCACCTCCCCGGGCAGGTTCTTCACCTCCACGTTGACGACCAGGCTCCCGCAGGCCTCGAGCGCCTCGCCGAGGGAGGGCACCTCGCTCGGGAGCTCGGCCGGAGCGAGGCGCCAGATCTCCCGCCCGTCTGCGAGGACCGGGTCGTGATGGACCACGAGCGACCCACCCGCCGCCCGGCGGACGTCGAGCTCGACGCCGTCGGCCCCGAGGGCGGCGGCCGCCCGGAAGGCGGCCACCGTGTTCTCCCGCTCGGGACCTCCCGGACCGGCCCCGCGATGGGCAAAGACGAGGGTCACCGGACCGGTCTGCCCGGGGGCGCGCACCACCGCGCCCGCCCGTTTGCGGCCGTGACGATGGGGGTAGGAGAGGCCGTCAAGTGAAGGAAGGGTCGTCGTCTGTGCTCGTGCTCACATGCTTGCAGGCGCTTCGTCACGGTCCTATCATCGCGGGGAGAGATCCGCTCGCCGACCCGGCCGGTTCCCGCTTCGACCCAGAGGTTCTCTGCAGTGGCCAGAGCTTGTGATTGTGTTCACCTGTGGCCCCCGGACATGTTGACGACCGCACCGCACAGGAGGCGAGGGTGGCACTGACCTGGACCCGCTCCATCGAGTGGGACGCCGAGGACTGGCGAAAGAACGCTGCCTGTCGGGACACAGACCCCGACTTGTTCTTCCCGGTCGGCACGACCGGTCAGGCCGTGGACCAGATCGAAGCCGCCCGTTCCGTCTGCGTCAGCTGCGAGGCGCGCGAAGCCTGCCTCGAGTTCGCCCTCGCCACCAACCAGGAGTCCGGCGTGTGGGGCGCCACCTCCGAGGAGGAGCGGCGCAAGCTGCGCAAGGCCTGGCTGGCCGCCCGCCGGCGGCGGGCCTCCTGAGGCCCCCCGCACTCAGCGCTTCATCGCCGTCCGGCAGGCTCTCGCCATCGCCGGAGAAGGCCTGAGGCCGGCCGCCCCGCCGGCGCTCGTCACCCCGCAGAAGCTGTCGATCCCGACCTGCCACGCTCCGGCCGCGTCGAGCACCGCCGAGGCCGTGCTCCACGAGCGCCCCGCCAGCCGGTAGACGACCTCGGCTCGTCGGGAGGAGATGAAGGCGACGTCGGCCACGACGACCGACCTGCGAGACTGCGCCGCCCTGCCCGCTGCCCCGTTGGCCGTGTCGGAGGTGGTTCCCGAGCCGACACCGGCCGAACGGCCGAGCGCCGGGGTGCTCTCGACGGCGGACATCGCTGCGGCCAGCGCGTCGTTCGGGGGGTCGAAGGCCTGGTGGAAGGCCGCGACGACCGAGGCGGCGGCGAGGAGCGGGCTGGCCGGAGGACGAACCGAGCCCGGCGCCGACCAGGCGCCGCAGCCCGCCGCCCGGGTGAGAGCGGCTCCGCCGGCGCCTCCCTGGAGCCGGGGCCCGAAGCCGAGGAGGAAGCCGAGCGACTGGAGCGGGTGCCCGCTCGCGTTCTCGGCGACGGCGCTGAAGATGCGCCCCCGCTCCGCTGCCGGCACGACCCCGCCGAGGACGGCGAGACCGTCCGTCGGCACCGCCTCGTCGGTGAGGCCGCCCGGTTGCTCGGCCGCCACCCGGGCGACCCGAGGACCGCCGGCGACCGTC
>JAKAQB010000115.1 GCA_021811865.1 Actinomycetes bacterium
CTGGGGACGCAAGCCTGTGATCATTTCGTTTACGCTGCTCGCTGCGGCCGCCGCCTTTGCCTTCGGCTTCGTTCGGGGCGCGGTGCCTGTCATCATCGTCGGTAGCTTCATGTCGTTCTTCGGCATCAGCGTCGATCCCGCCGTCAAGGTGTACACGGCCGAGCAGTACCCGACGTCCGTGCGCGCTACGGGCACTAATGCCACCGAGGGATTCGGTCGACTAATATCGGGCATTATCGGGCCTGCCATAGTGCCATTCCTGCTAGTTAGCACGGGAGTGGTCGGGGTGTTTAGCGTGGTGGGCGGCGTGGCCGTCATCGCGGTCATCGTCGTCGTCGCCATGGGTCGCGAAACCCGCGGCGTGTCACTCGAGGAGATCAACGAGAAGCAGCTCGTGGAGCAGCAGGCGACCGCCGGATGACGCCGGGTACCTCGCCCGTCGCCGTACGTCAGCCTGACGCCACCGTCGGTGTCGTGGCAGCGGGCCCCGGAGTGGCCCGAGTCCGCTTGTCCGATGCCCTCCGTCTCGTCAGCACCGCCGTCACTCTGGCCGACGCGGACGACGGCGGCGGGGTAGCCGCCGGAGTGGTGGACGGCACCGGCGAGTTGGTGGCCTTTCTGCGCTCCGAGAGCGCGCCGCTACGCGCCGTCCGCATTGCCGTGATGAAGGCGTACACGGCGGCCCGTTTCGGCCGGGAGACCGCGGCCGTGGCTAAGACGCTGCAGGAGTCGGGTCGGACGCTGGCCGAGTACGGTGACCGTTCGTTCACCGCTTTGCCCGGCGGAGTGCCGCTTACAGATGGCCGGGGCCGCGTCGTGGGTGGGCTTGGCGTCAGCGGCCGGGCGCCTGAGGAGGACCACGCCCTGGCTGTGGCCGTCCTTGTCAAGGGTCAACGCGGTACCCCAGCGGCAGGTACCACGGGCCGCGATGTGACCGTCGCTGAAACAGGGGAGATACCGCGATGATGCTGGAAGAGGGTGTGGGCAAGCAGATCCTGGCGTCAGCCGGGGTTTGTGTGCCGGCAAGCGTCGTGGTGTCGACGCCGGAGGAGGCGGCCGAGGCGGCTGTTTCGGTGGGGTTGCCGGCCATGGTGAAGGCGCAGGTGCCTGCCGGCGGCCGGGGCAAGGCGGGCGGCGTGGTTCACGCTGTGACCCCTGAGGACGCCCGCGCCGGCGCTGACCGGCTGCTCGGTTCGGCTCTGTTCGGTTTTCCCGTGGAGCGGGTCCTGGTCGAGCCGTGCATCGACCATGACGCTGAGTACTACGGCGCGGTGCTCGACGATCCCTTGCAACGCTCCCCGGTGCTGTTGTGCTGCGGGGTCGGTGGTGTTGACATCGAGGAGCGGGAACGGACTCACCCCGGCAGCGTGCAGCGCCTGGTGGCGGACATCGGCAGCGATGTCGACCCGGCCGACCTACACGCGCTGGCCGAGCGAGCGGGCATCCCCGCCGAGCGAGTGACAGCCGTGGCCCACATGTTGGCCGGGCTATGGGCCTGCTATCGCTCGACGGAGGCCGAACTGGTGGAGGTCAACCCGCTGGTGGTGGATGCGGCCGGCACGGCCTGGGCGCTCGACGCCAAGGTAGCCTTGGACGAGAGCGCCTTCGCTCGGCACCCGGAGTTGCAGCAACTGCTGGTCGACGGTCAGGCGCAGCCAGCGGGCACGCCGCTCGAGGAGGCTGCCCGCCAGCGCGGGCTGATGCTCATCGAGCTCGACGGCGACGTCGGGATCGTGGCCAACGGCGCCGGGCTGACCATGGCGTCGCTGGACGTCGTCGTCTACTACGGCGGGCGCCCGGCGAACTTTATGGAGGTCGGCGGCGACAACTACACGCGGGCCGACTCCGCGATGGAGGTGGTGCTGTCGAATCCGAACGTCCGCAGCGTGCTCGTCAACTTTTGCGGCGCCTTCGCACGCGCCGACGTGATGGCCGAGGGAGTCGTTGACGCCCTTGTGAGACACCCGGGGCACGTGCCGGTGTTCTTCTCGATCCATGGAACTGGGGCCGACGAGGGCATCGCCTGTGTTCGCCAGCGGCTCGGTGTCGAGCCTTACCCGGTGATGGACGACGCGGTGCAGGCGGCGGTAGCCGCTGCGAAGGAGGCCCAGCTGTGACCACTTCCATTGTTCCTGCCAGCGACGACGACGTGCTCATCCAGGGCATCACCGGCCGCCAAGCCTCGTTTTGGACCGGCATGATGTTGCGCGCCGGGACCCCGGTGGTGGCCGGAGCCAGCCCCGGGCGCGGCGGGCGCCAGGTCGAGGGTCTACCCGTCTACGACACGGTGGGCGACGCCGTAGCGCACCACCAGGTGGGCACGTCGGTACTATTCACGCCGTCGAGCGCGACACGCGACGCGGCCGTCGAGGCGATGGAGGCCGGAGTGCGTCGATTGGTGCTTCTGGCCGAGTTCGTACCGCGCCATGACGTGCTGAGCATCATGGAGGTCGCCCGGCGGACCGGGTCTCGGGTCGTAGGTCCCAACACGGCCGGCATGGTCGTGCCCGGCACCCACTCGTTGGGTATCATGCCCGGCTTCTCGAACGAGGTCTTCCGGACCGGCCCCGTGGGCGTTGTGTCCCGCAGTGGAAGCCTCGGCACCTTGATCTGCCTCGAACTGGTGTCAGCCGGCCTGGGTCAGTCTGCCTTCGTCGGGGTTGGCGGTGACCCCATCGTCGGGACCACCACTCGCGAGGCGATCGAAGAGTTGGCTGACCTTCCGGGCACCCGGGCCATTGTTATCGTGGGCGAGGTCGGCGGAGTAATGGAGGAGGACGCCGCCGAGGCGGTGTCCAAACTCGATGTGCCCGTGGTGGCCTTCATTGCCGGCCGCAGTGCCCCACCAGGACGGCGCATGGGCCATGCCGGAGCCATCGTGACGGGAGGTAGAGGGACCGCGGAGGGCAAAGTTGCGGCGCTGAGCGACGCCGGGGCGGTGGTCGCCAACACGCCCCGCATCGCGGCGATCACCGTGGCCGGGGCTCTCGCCACTGACGACCGGATGAACTCCTCGGCACGTTCGGCGTGAAGAGCGCCGAGATCGTCACAAGCTAACCCATCTCCCTCCGGGTGGCGATCGCTCGACGCGACGGGGATGTGCCGGCAGGCGGCAGGAACACTATGGAATCGACAGCACGTTACGGACGTGGCGACGCAGATAAAGGAGTTGGGGCTCGTGGATGTGAAGGGAAAGGTCGCGGTGGTCACCGGATCGGGGTCGTCGGCCGGCATCGGTCGGTCGACGGTTGTGCGGCTGGCCCAGCTCGGGGCCCGAGGCGTGGTTGTCAACCACGCCAGAGACAGTTCGCGTTCAAAGGCCCAGGTGGTGGCCAAGGAAGCAGAGCAGGCTGGGTCCGAGGCTCTGGTGGTGCAGGCCGACGTCTCTGACGACGGCGCCGTCCGGGACATGATGGCGGCCGCCCACGATACCTTCGGCCGGCTCGACATCCTCGTCAACAACGCGGCGACCACCGTGCGGGTCCGCTTCGAGGACCTTGAGGGGCTCACCGAGGAAGTGTGGGCGCGCAACCTGGGTGTCAACCTGAAAGGGACGTTCTACTGCATCCGCGCCGCCCGGTCATTCATGGAGGAGACCGGCGATGGGGCAGTGGTCAATATCTCGTCCATAGCCGGCATCCGCGCCGTGGGGTCGTCGTCTATAGCCTACGGCGCGGCGAAGGCCGGGGTCATCAACATGACCATGTTTCTCGCGCGTGCTCTGTCGCCGGCCATCCGTGTCAACTGCGTCACCGCCGGGTTCGTCAAAGGCCAGTGGATGCAGGAGAGCCTGGGCGACGACCGCTATGAGACAGCGCTGGAACGCACCTCGGAACGAATCCCTCGCGGCCGGGTAGCCGATCCCGACGACGTCGCCCACGCGGTGGTGTCGCTCATCGAGTCCGACTTCATCACTGGGCAGAACCTGATCTGCGACGGCGGATTCCTGATCCGGGACTGAGCGCCATCAGCCGGCCCCACCTCGGGGGCCGGCTGATGGCGCATGGCCTGATCAACGAGTTGCAGCCCCTTCGTTCAGTTGACATGGGGCGTTCGACGCGTCGACCGGGACGCGAGACGGATGAAGCCCGCCCGCGGGGTCTTGACGGACGTCGACCCCACCCGGCAACGCCTCGAGTGAGCGCCCTTCGACGGCGCCTGCCCAACACAAACCAGGGAGACCGTCAGGCCACGTGCTCGGCGGCCTCCCGCATCGCCTCGGCTCCCTCTCCCACCGTCTCGCTCGGCACGGGGAGTGGCGACTCCTTCAGGCGCTGCAGCCCGGTCGTGATCGCCACGACCGAGCCGCCGGCGAAGCCCACCATCGCCACCACGGCGGCGCTGAGCGGCGGCAGGGGCTTCTCCAGCACCCGGAGGGCGACGCGGTAGCCGGACGCGCCCGCCGCCACCCCGAGGGCGCCCCCGACGGCGAGCAGCCCGAGTCCGGGGGCGGCAGCCTTCAGCTTGGACCAGACCTCTGCTCTGGCCTGCTCGAGCTCCCTGCGGACGAGGACGCCGGTCTCCTCAGAGAGCCGGCCGAGAGCGTCCGCCATGGCCTCCTGCGCGCGCTGTGGATCGGTCACGACGGTGCTGTACCCCTTCCCGGGGTCCGATCCACCGGACTCGCCGGTCAGCTCCCGATCCGTGGCGGTTCCTCACCGAGCGTCGCCGGCGCCTGCCGCCGCGGTGTCGGCGCCAGGCCTGCGATGCCTCGGGGTCAGCCCGTCACATGGAAGGGCGCACCGTGGCCTGGGACCACGATGTCGGCGACGGCGAGGATGCGCCGCCGGCTCTCCTCGAGAGCACCCTGGTCGCTCGCGAGCGGGTCGATCGTCGGGGTCCGGTCCGGGAACCACCAGGCATGGGTGAGCACGGCCGTCCCCTCGTCGGTCTCGACGACGAGCGAGGCGCACTCGGGCGAGTGGCCAGGCGTCGAGATCACCGAGACGCCCTCGGCGAGCACGAACCCCTCGCCGGCGTGCTCGGACCAGACGTCCCCCCGGTAGATCGAGCCGCCGTCGACGACGACGGCGGCGGGGAACTGCCCGGCGTTGCGGGTGTGGTCGACGTGGTGGTGGGTGAGGAAGACATGGGTCACGTCCTCCATCGCGACCCCGGCGGCCCCGAGAGCCCCGGCGATCTCCTCGGGAGAGGCGACGAGGCCCGGATCGACGACCATCGTGAGCTCGCCGGAGCGGACGAGCGAGACCGTCGGGCGGACGTGCTCCCCGTCGTCGCGTTCTTCCACGTAGCCCGTCAAGAGCACCTCGAGCCTCGCCGTCATGGTCCCTCCCCGGTCGCCGCCCGGCAGGCTCACGACAGAGACCCGCGCCGCTCGCCGCCCGGGAGGGCGGCAAGCCCGGGTTGCCGGCCGGCCGCTCGGGCGTGCCGGGGCCGGACGCGCCCCTCCGAGAGGCCGACGCCTTCTCTCTGGAGTCGCCGGGTGTGCTCGGCCTCGAGGCCAGGGACGAGCCGGCCGGACGAGGTCACCACCCGCCACCAGGGCAGCGAGTCGTCGGAGGCCGCCAGCAGCGCCCCGACCGCCCGAGCGGCGCCCGGGAAGCCGGCCTCCCTCGCCACCTCGCCGTAGGTCACGACCTCGCCCGGGCCGAGGGAGGCGAGCACCCGCCGCACCGAGTCGCCGAAGGCCGAGGGGGCCGCTCGGAGCGCCGCGCCACTTTCCCCACTGGCCGCGGCCTCAGGCATGGCGCTCGCGAGCGACCTCCTCCAACCCGAGCAGCGCGATCGAACGCTCGCGCATCTCGACCTTTCGCACCTTGCCGGTCACGGTCATCGGGAACTCCTCGACGACCTGGACGTAGCGGGGGATCTTGTAGTGGGCGAGCTGCCCCTCGCAGAAGAGGCGGAGGTCCTCCGCGCTGAGGGCGCCGGCACCCTCGCGAAGCTGCACCCAGGCGCACAGCTCCTCGCCGTAGCGTGCGTCGGGGACCCCGATCACCTGGGCGTCGACGATGTCGGGGTGACGGTAGAGGAACTCCTCGATCTCACGGGGGTAGATGTTCTCGCCCCCCCGGATCACGAGGTCCTTGATCCGCCCGACGATGTTGACGTAGCCGTCGTCCCGCATCACCGCCAGGTCGCCAGTGTGCATCCAGCCGACGGCGTCGATCGCCTCGGCGGTCGCCTCGGGGTTCTCGAAGTACCCGAGCATGACCGAGTAGCCCCTCGTGCACAGCTCACCGGGCTCGCCCCGCGCCACCATGGCCCCTGTGGCGGGATCGCACACCTTCACCTCGAGGTGGGGCATCACGCGTCCGACCGTCGCCGTCCGGCGGTCGAGGTCGTCGTCGCGCCGGGTCTGGGTGGAGACCGGGGAGGTCTCGGTCATGCCGTAGCAGATGGCGACCTCGCTCATGTTCATCTCCGAGATGACCCGCTTCATCACCTCGACGGGGCAGGGCGAGCCGGCCATGATGCCCGTCCGCAGGCTGGAGAGGTCGTAGGAGGAGAAGCCGGGGTCGTTCAGCTCGGCGATGAACATGGTGGGCACCCCGTACAGCGAGGTGCAGCGCTCCTCGACCACCGTCTCGAGGGTGGCGACCGGGTCGAAGCTCGGGGCCGGGATCACGATGCACGAGCCGTGCGCCGTCGCGCCGAGGTTGCCCATCACCATCCCGAAGCAGTGGTAGAAGGGCACAGGGAGGCAGACCCGGTCGTTCTCGTCGTAGCCGAGCAGCTCGGTGACGAAGTAGCCGTTGTTCAAGATGTTGTGGTGCGAGAGCGTGGCGCCCTTCGGGAAGCCCGTCGTCCCGGAGGTGTACTGGATGTTGATCGGGTCGTCGGGGTCGAGGGAGGCGGCTCGGGCGTCGAGGGCCTCCTCGTCCACCGCCTCGGACCTGGCGACCAGCTCGTCGTAGCCGGGGGTGCCGATGATCACGACCTCGCCGAGCGCACCGCAGCGCGGGGCGACCTCGGCCACCATGGCCGGGTAGTCCGCCCGCCCGGTGGCCGAGGCGGCGACGAGCATGCGGATGCCCGACTGGTTGAGCACGTACTCGAGCTCGTGGGTGCGATAGGACGGGTTGACGTTGACGAGGATTGCGCCGACCATCGCCGTCGCGTACTGGAGGAGCACCCACTCGGCGCAGTTCGGAGACCAGATCCCGATCCGGTCTCTCGCCTCGATGCCACTCGCGAGCAGCGCCCGTGCGAGCCGGCGGACGTCCCGACCCAGCTCGGCGTAGGTCCACCTGCGGCCGGAGGGCCGGTCGACGAGGGCGGGGCGGTCGGGGAAGCGGGCGGTCGTCGCCTCGAAGTTGGCGCCGATGGTCTCGCCGAGCAACGAGACGTCGGAGGTCCCCGATGCGTACGAGAGCAACCGACCCATCGAAGCCTCCCTTTGTGACCATCCCGTGTGAGCGAGACGTTAGGCGGGGGAGCGGCTCCTGTCACGACCCGACGCGCCGGCGGGCGGCCCCGGTTGCCGGAGCGTCACAGCCTCGCCAGGCGGGCGGAGGTGCGGGGCCGGTCGCCCGCCCTCGTTGGCGGCACCCAGCTCGAGCGGCGGGCGGCCACGACCGACCCAACCGCTCCCGAGACCAGCATCGGGAGGAGGCTGTCCCACGACCAGGCGCTCCCGCCCCGCTTCAGCTCGAAGGGTGCGCAGACGGCTTCGATCATCTGGCGGATCGGGACCAGGACGAGATCGTGGCGAGCGCCGAGCGGCTACCACGGGCCGGACAGGACAGGTCCATGAACGCGGGCGGGCGCTCGCCTCGGCTCAGCCGCCCTCGCCGGCGAAGTCGATCTCCGCCGCGCTCAGCGTGGTGCCGCGGCGCCCGGGGGCGCTCTGCCACTGCCAGTAGAGGTTGGTGTGGGCGATGACCTGAGCCGGGGGCGGCGCACCGTACTCGGTCAGATCCTCGGTCGTGTGGGCGTCGCCCACGAGGGTGACGTCATAGCCGCGGGTGAACGCCCCGTGCAGCGTCGAAGATCGGA
>JAKAQB010000037.1 GCA_021811865.1 Actinomycetes bacterium
TGGCGAATCGGAACCGTGCCCTTGGACTTGCCCCCGGACCATCGGCTCGGGCTGCCGCCTGAGTCCTCGAGCGACCTGCGAGGAATCGCTGGCTGACTGGGGGTTGACAAACGGTGTCTCACAGCTCGCTCCCGCAGTGCACGCAGACGCGGCGCTTGGAGCCGTCGTCATCGATCCGGTAGCCGATGCGCGTGGCGCCGTCCTTGGAGCAGATGATCGCCACGTTGGAGGCGTGGATCGGCATGTCCTTGTCGATGATGCCTCCCTTGAGACGCGTCGAGGTCTGCCGCCGGTGCTTCTTGGCGATGTTGATCCCTTTGACGATCACCCGGTTGCTGTCGGGGAAGACCCGGGTGATCTCACCGGTCTTGCCCCGCTCCTTGCCGGACAGGACTTGCACCCGGTCACCCTTGCGCAGCTTCATCTTGGCCATCTCAGAGCACCTCCGGGGCCAGCGAGATGATGCGCATGAAGCGCTTGTCCCGCAGCTCCCGCCCGACCGGCCCGAAGATGCGGGTGCCCCGCGGCTGCTGCTGGTCGTTGATCAGCACGGCAGCGTTCTCGTCGAAGCGGATGTAGCTGCCGTCGGGCCGGCGCTTCTCCTTCTTGGTGCGGACAACGACGCACTTGACGACGTCACCCTTCTTGACGTTGGCCCCGGGGATTGCATCCTTCACGGTGGCGACGAACACGTCCCCGATCGATGCGTACCGGCGCTTGGACCCGCCGAGCACCTTGATGCAGAGGACCTCCTTGGCACCGGAGTTGTCGGCGACCCGGAGGCGACTCTCCTGCTGGATCATGTCGGGACTTCCCCTACTTGGCCCGCTCGAGGACCTCGACCACCCGCCAGCGCTTGCGCTTGGAGAGGGGCCGGGTCTCGGCCAGGCGGACACGGTCACCGACCTTCAGCTCGCTCTCCTCGTTGTGTGCGAGCAGGCGCGTGGTGCGCTGCACCGTCTTCGCATAACGGGGGTGGCGAACGCGCTCGACGACGGCAACGACGACCGTCTTCTCCATGGCGGTGGATGCGACAAGGCCCTCCCGGACCTTGCGCCGGTTGGTCCGCCCGTCGGCGCCACCGCCTGCGCCACGCGCCTGCGCCGCCCCACCGCCTTCGCGCACCGACTCCGGCACGAGCCCTTCGGCGGACTCGACGGCTGCCACCTCCTCGGGCGCCACCTCGACAGGCTCCGACGACGACATCAGGCCGACACCTCCGTCGCCGCCTCGGCGGCCTCGATCTCCCGCTGGCGCAGGATCGTGAGGATCCGCGCGATGTCCTTGCGAACGTGGCCCATCCGGGAGGAGTTGTCCTGCTTGCCGGTGGCCAGCTGGAACCGCAGGTTGAACAGCTCCTGGCGGCTCGCCGCCAACCGCGCCTCCAGCTCGTCGTCGTTGAGCTCCCGCAGCTCGCTCGGCTTGGCCATCAGACGTGCACCTCCTCCTGCAACTGGCGCGTCACGAAGCGGGCCTTTATGGGCAGCTTCTGGATGGCGCGCTCCATCGCCGAACGCCCCAACGCCTCGTCCACCCCACCGAGCTCGAAGAGGATCCGGCCCGGCTTGACGACGGCGACCCAGAACTCAGGGTTGCCCTTGCCCGAGCCCATGCGGGTCTCGGCCGGCTTCTGGGTGACAGGCTTGTCGGGGAACACCCGTATCCACACCTTCCCGCCGCGGCGGACGTGCCGGGTCATGGCGATGCGGGCTGCCTCGATCTGGCGGGCGGTGATCCATCCCGGCTCGAGGGCCTGGATGCCGTAGTCGCCGAAGGTGACGGTCGTCCCGCCCTTCGCCTGGCCGGACAGCCGACCCCGCTGCATCTTGCGGTGCTTGACCTTGCGCGGCATCAACATGGCTCAGCTGTCCTTCGGGAAGTGGGGGGTCTCGTGGTGCTCGCCTCGGGTACGTCGCTCGATGTCCTCCTCCTCGGCGAGCAGGCGCTCGAGCTCGGGGTCCACCTTGACGATCGGCTCGGACAGGGACGGCTCGCCGTCCGGTCCGGCGGCGACCTCGCCGTCGGTCTCGGGCCCCGGTGCGACGCCGACGCCAGATCCGGGCTCCCCGGCGTCCGGACGCCGGCGCCCGCCGCCGGCGCTCACGATGCGGCGCGGGCGGGCCTGGCCGGCAGTCTCGCCGACGGCCATGGCGGCCTCCCGGCTGATCTTGTCCTCAGAGCTGACCTTGTACGGCAGGATGTCGCCCTTGTAGATCCAGACCTTGACGCCGATCCGGCCGTAGGTGGTGCGGGCCTCGCGGAAGCCGTAGTCGATGTCGGCGCGCAGCGTGTGCAGCGGGACCCGACCCTCGCGGTAGAACTCGCGGCGGGACATCTCCGAGCCGCCGAGGCGGCCGGCGCACTGCACCCGGATGCCGAGGGCACCGGCCTTCTGCACGGTCTGGACGGTGCGCTTCATCGCCCGGCGGAAGCTCACCCGCCCGGCCAGCTGATCGGCGATGCCCTGCGCCATGAGGGCGGCGTCGAGCTCCGGCTGCTTGATCTCCTGGATGTTGAGCTGGACCTTGGGGTTCTTGGCGATCTCCGCCAGCTTCGCCCGCAGCCGGTCGGCCTCGGCGCCCCGACGGCCGATCACGATGCCCGGCCGGGCGGTGTGCACGTCGATGCGCAACCGGTCGCGGGTCCGCTCTATCTCGATGCGGCTCACAGCGGCACGCTCCAGCTGGCTCATCAGGTAGTGCCGGATCTCCCAGTCCTCGATCAGGTAGTCCTGGTACTCACGGTCGCTGAACCAGCGGGATTTCCAGTCGGTCGTCACACCGAGGCGGAACCCGTACGGGTTGACCTTCTGACCCATCTACTGCTCCTCCTCGGGGGCGGCGGTCTCTGCGTCGGGCGGCGGGGCCTGCCCCGCCTCGGCTTCGGCCCCGGCGGAGGGCTCGTCGTCCTCGGGAGCGGCCCAGCTGGCGCCTGCACGCCGGCCCGCCCCGGCCGGCGTGGGCTCCGCCGGCATGGGCTCGGGCTCCGCCGGCGTAGCCCCGGTGCCGGGCGACACCTCGACCTCCGCCGGCGTAGCCCCGGTGCCGACCGCCTCGGGCGACACCTCGACCTCCTCGACCTCGCCCGCCTCCTGCTCCTCGAGCTCTTCCACCGTCACCCCGGCCCGGCGCTGGGCACGGGTCCGGGTGTCGCCGGCCTCCCGCCGGGAGCCGCGCACCCGCCGCTCGCGCGCCGCCAGCTGCTCGGCCCGCCGCCGGGCACGCAGGCGCTCGAGCTGGTCGGCTGGCAACCGGCTCACTATGACGGTGATGTGGCTCGTCCGCTTGCGGATCCGGGTGGCCCGGCCCCGGGCCCGGGGCCGCCAGCGCTTGACGGTGGTGCCCTCGTCGGCGAAGCAGGCCGACACGTACAGCTCCTCGGCCTCCTGGTCCTCGTTGTTCTCGGCGTTGGCGATGGCCGAGTGCAGCACCTTGCCGACGACGGTGGCGGCGTCGCGCTCGGAGAAGCGAAGGATCGCCTCCGCCTCCTGCACCGGCCTGTTGCGGATCAGGTCGAGCACCTCCCGGACCTTGTTGGGCGCCACCCGGGAGTGGCGGAGGACGGCTCGCGTGCCGGGGCGCTCGTTTGTCTTGGGCCCCGTCATCGACGGCCCGACCTCTCCTGGCCGGCGTGGAAGCGGAACGTCCGCGTGGGCGCGAACTCGCCGAGCTTGTGGCCGACCATCGACTCGGTGATGTAGACGGGCACGTGCTTGCGCCCGTCGTGGACAGCGATGGTGTGGCCGACCATGTCGGGGATGATCGTCGAGCGCCGGGACCAGGTCTTGACGACCCGCTTCTCGTTGCGGGAGTTGAGGTCGTCGACCTTCTTCAGCAGGTGGTCGTCGACGAACGGACCCTTCTTCAGGCTGCGGGGCATCTGCTACCTCCGGGCGCCGCGGGTGCGCCGGCGGCGGACGATGAGCTTCTCGGACGGCTTCGTGCGGTCACGGGTGCGGCCCTCGGGCTTGCCCCAAGGCGACACCGGGTGGCGGCCGCCGGAGGTCTTGCCCTCTCCGCCACCGAGGGGGTGGTCGACGGGGTTCATGGCGACACCTCGGGTCTGGGGCCGCACGCCCTTCCAGCGGTTGCGGCCCGCCTTGCCGACGGACACGAGCTCGGCCTCCGGGTTGCCGACCTCCCCGAGGGTCGCCCGGCAGTCGATCGGCACGCGCCGCATCTCCGTGGAGGGGAGCCGGAGGGTGGCGTAGTCGCCCTCCTTGGCGACGAGCTGGACGCTCATGCCGGCGCCCCGGGCGACCTTGCCGCCGCCACCGGGCTTGAGCTCGACGTTGTGGACGACCGAGCCCACGGGGATGTAGCGCATCGGCAGCGCATTGCCCGGACGGATGTCGGCGCCCTGGCCGCTCCGCAGGATGTCGCCGACGGCCACCCGGGCAGGAGCGAGGATGTAGCGCTTCTCGCCGTCGTGATAGTGCAGGAGGGCGATGCGCGCATTGCGGTTGGGGTCGTATTCGATGGCCGCGACCGTCGCCGGGACGCCATCCTTGGTGCGCTTGAAATCGATGATGCGGTACTGCTGCTTGTGGCCACCGCCCCGGTGGCGAGCGGTCTTGCGGCCGTAGGCGTTGCGCCCGCCGGTACCCGGCTTGGGGGCGAGCAGGCTCTTTTCCGGGCGCTTCTTGGTGACCTCGGCGAAATCGGAGACGGTCTGGAAACGACGGCCGGCGCTGGTCGGCTTCCGCTTGCGCAGCGGCATCTCAGCTCCCCTCGAACAGCGGGATGGAATGGCCCTCCCGCAGGGTGACCATGGCGCGCTTGGTGTCGGGCCGCTTGCCGAACGTGGCCTGGCGGCGGCTGCGCTTGCGCTTTCCCTGCCGGTTGAGGGTGCGCACGGCCTCGACCCGCACGTTGAAGATGGCTTCGACGGCCTGGCGGATCTCGATCTTGTTGGCCTTGGGGGAAACGACGAACGTGTACACGTTGTGGTCCAACAATGCGTAGGACTTCTCGGACACGACGGGCCGGAGAATGACGCTCCGCGGGTCGCTGCTCACGCTTCCTCCTCCGAAAGTGCGACAGTTGCGACCTCGACCGCAGCGTTGCCCGGCAAGGTGGCCGTGGTGAAGACGACCCAGTCGTTGCAAAGGACGTCATACGCGTTGAGCTCCCCGCTGAACAGGACCTGGACCTGCGGCAGGTTGCGCAGGGATCTGTAGGCACTGTCGTCGTCCCGGTCGAGCACTACCAGCGCACGCCCCTCGATGCCGAGGGCGGCGAGGGCGGCCTTGGCGTCCTTGGTGCTCGGCATGGTCCACGGCCAAGCGTCCACGACAGCGACGCGGCCCTCCGAGGCCCGGTCCGACAACGCCGAACGCAGCGCCAGGTTGATCATCTTCCTCGGCGTCCGCTGCCGGTAGCTGCGCGGCTTCGGGCCGAGGGCGATGCCGCCGCCGGTGAACTGCGGCGCCCGCTCCGACCCCTGACGGGCACGTCCCGTGCCCTTCTGCTTGAACGGCTTCTTCCCCCCGCCCGACACCTCGGCGCGGGTCTTCGTGCTCTGCGTGCCCGCCCGGGCAGCCGCCAGCTGGGCGGTGACCACCTGGTGCAGCACGGCGACGTTGGGCTCGATCCCAAAGGTGTGGTGGTCGAGGGTCGCCGAGCCGGTCACGCCGCCGGTGACGTCGCGGATGTCGACCTGGACGCTCACTTCCGGCCTCCCTTGACGGCGTCGCGGATGAGGACCACGCCGCCCCGGGGCCCGGGCACGGCGCCCTTGACGAGGAGGAGGTTGCGCTCGACGTCGGCGGAGACGACCTCGAGGTTGAGGGTCGTCACCCTCTCGCTGCCGAGCTGGCCGGCCATGCGGGTCCCCTTGAAGACCCGCGCCGGCGTAGCGCACGCGCCGATGCCTCCTGGTGCCCGGTGGTGCTTGTGGTTGCCGTGGCTGGCACCCTGGCCGCTGAAGTTGTGGCGCTTCATCCCGCCGGAAAAGCCCTTGCCCTTGCTGACGGCGGTCACGTCCACCTTGGCGCCAGCGGCGAGCACGTCGACCGACAGCTCCTGGCCGACGGCGTACTCGGAGCTGTCGTCGACCCGGAGCTCCACCAGGGTGCGTCCCGGCTCGACGTCCGCCTTGGCGTAGTGGCCGGCGAGAGGCTTGTTGACCTTGGCGGGCGGTCCGTAGGTGACCTGGACGGCGGAGTAGCCGTCCCGGTCGGGGGTCTTCCGTTGCACGACGCGCGCTGGCGTGACCCGGATGACGGTGACCGCGACGGCACGGTTGTCGCCGTCCCAGACCTGGGTCATGCCGACTTTCTCGCCGACGATCGCATTGGAAGGCACAGCAGGGCTCTTTCTGGCTCGTGGCGGAAGTGGTCCCAAACAACTCCGGACCGCTTCACACGCAGGTCGGTTTTTTCGCCGCGGGGTCTCCGCACCACCGGAGCGGGCGGACACCCGCGGACACGTCGTGACGACCGGGGGAGCAGGTTAGCAGCATGTGGGTGGGTGCGGACAAGGCGCCATGACGGACCCCCCACCCGGTAGAGTTGCAGGCGCGGCGGAGACCCGAGTTGGGGGTCTGTTCCGCCGTGCCCGGCAAGCCATCGTCACACCCACAACAGCGCAAGCGCCCCGGCCACCGCCGCACCGGTCTGGCGCGCCACAGCCGGCACCGCCTCTTCGTGCTGCTCATGGTCTCCGCAGTGGCGTTCACGTCCATCGGCGTGAAGCTCCTGTCGATCCAGGCGCTCGACTCCAGCCGGCTCGTCGCGGCGCGCGTGGCCCAGTCGGAGAGGTCCGTGACGCTGCCGGCCCTGCGCGGGTCGATCCTCGCCAGCGACGGCAACGAGCTCGCCCTGTCGGAGATGCGGTCGACGATCTTCGCCGACCCGACCGAGATCACCCACGCCGGCGCCGAGGCGGCCGCCCTCGCCCCCATCCTCCACGAGACGCAGGCCGCCCTCCAGCGCCAGCTGACCGAGCACACCACCTACGTCCCCCTCGTCGTGGGCGGGACCCAGGCGCTCGCCGACGCGGTGCAAGAGGTCGTCGACACCGGCACCCTGCCAGGCATCGGCATCAACCAGGAGCCGGTCCGCTACTACCCCGCCGGCTCGCTGGCCTCGCCCCTCATCGGGTTCATGAACGCCAACGGCGCCGCTGGCGGCCTCGAGATCCGCTACAACCGCCTGCTCACCGGCAGGCCCGGCAAGCTGGTCGAAGCCGTCGACCCGGCGGGGGCGCCCATCCCGGGCGGCGTGGCCGAGGACGTGGCCGCCGTCAACGGCGACGACCTCGTCACCACCATCGACGAGGGCCTCCAGTACCAGGTGGAGCAGGCGTTGGCCAAGGCCATCACCACCTCGCACGGCACCGGCGGCGTCGCCCTCGTCGAGTCGACGAAGACCGGGCAGCTGCTGGCCACGGCGAGCCTGGTCTCCGACGGCAACGGCGGCAAGCCGACGGAGGCGCCGAGCGAGACGGCGTTCACCAACGTCTACGAGCCGGGCTCCGTGTCGAAGATCGTGACGATCTCCGGGGCCATCGCCTCCGGCTCGATCACGCCCGACGACACCTTCGTCATCCCCAACACCCTCCTGGTGTCAGGGTCCATCTTCCACGACGCCGAGACGCACCCCACCTACCTGCTGTCCACCACCGGCGTCCTGGCGCAGTCGTCCAACATCGGGGCCATCCAGATCGCCCAGCGGATGGGGCCGTACCGGCTGTACCACTACGAGCGGGCGTTCGGCCTGACGCAGGCGACGGACATCGGCTTCCCCGGCGAGTCCGCCGGGCTCGTGACGCCGCTGGCGAGGTGGAGCGGGACGACGCTGCCGACCCTCGCGTTCGGTGAGGCCAACGCCGTCACCGCCGCCCAGATGATCGGGGCCATCAACACGATCGCCGACGGCGGCGTGTACGTCCCGCCCAGGCTGGTGACCGCAACCATCGGGCCCGACGGCCGGGAGCACCCGCTGGCCGCACCGCGGCCGCACCGCGTGGTCCCGACATGGGTGGCGAGGACCATGGCGGGCATGCTGGAGCAGGTCGTGTCCAACGGCACGGGCCTCGCCGCCCAGGTACCCGGCTACGCCGTGGCCGGCAAGACGGGGACGTCGTTCGCCCTGGCGCCCAACGGCACGTACGACATGAGCCGGTACGTCTCCAGCTTCGCCGGCTTCCTGCCCGCCCAGGACCCGCAGGTGAGCATCCTGGTGGTCGTGGACCACACCCAGCTGTTCGGGGCGGAGGCGGCCGCCCCGGCGTTCTCGACCATCGCCCGAGACGCCATCCTCGACCTCGAGATCCCGAGCGCCGGCCCGCAGCCCGCCCCCTCGATCGCCGCCGTCCCCTCCATCGCCGGCCAGCCGCTCCTGTCCTACATGCAGAAGTGACCGCCGGGCGGTACCTCGGGGGGCCGCTCGCCGGAGGTCGGTGCACTCGGGCCTGTAAACCGGCCTGAATGCACCGAGGCATCGCCAACGCACCGAGGTCCCGTCCACGTGGACCGCCGGCGGGCGACGGTGCGGGCCGGTGAAGCTCCAGAAAGTCTTGTTCCTACTGGTCTGTACGGACTAGCCCTCTGCTGGCCAGCGTCCGTGCTGGCGCGTTGCCGGCCGGCTGCCCCGGGCCCGGGCAAGCAGGCGGGCCAGCACGACGGCGACACGGTCGAGACCGGAGCGGCCGGCTGGCACGGGGCTGCTCATCCGGGCAGCCGGCACGTCCCCTTCCCCCGACAGCAACAGGTCCCGGGCCGCAACCAGCGCGGCGAGCCGTTCGGCGGCGAACTGCTCGTCGCCGCCGGCGTCGGGGTGCACGGCACGCACCGCGGCAGCGAACGCGCGGCGCACCTCCGCCGGCCCCGCTCCCGGTTGCAACCCCAGCAGATCCCAGGCGTCCACCCGACCATCGTGCCATTTCACCGACGAGCCCGGTGCGCCCTGAAGCAGAGCGCCGGCGGGGGATGCACACCTGCGACGCGAACATGGCGAGAGGGATCACGGCCTCGAGCACCGGCTGGCGGCGGCCGTCGCCGCGGACGAAGAGCTCACCCTGGGGACACCGGTCCGCCGCGCCCCCTGACCGACGTCAATTCTGTTGCATCTTGATCTCCTGGAAGGGGATATACGGTACAACCGTAGTTGCACGAACCTCATCCTCAGGCTCGCCGCTCACAGGACCTGGACCTTCGTTGATCCAGCAGCGGTTGGCGCAGGCACCGGCTCACCGTGCTCTCGAAGAGAACTGATATGGAGCGGGATGGCCTCGGCAATGAGCCTCTCGACCTCTTCATGGCTCCCACCTGCAGCAACGCAGCCGGGGAGGTCGGGCACATACGCGCCCCAGGCTTCCCCCTCCTGCTCGATGACCACGACGTACTCAGTCACGCTGTCTCTTTTCCGACCCGTGGGCCTGCTTCCAGATCGATGCCAGAGTACCCCTGGGCACTTCACTTCATCCCTGGGCTTGCCCGCGACCGTCACCGTTCCCGGGCGATCCGGATGACGGAACTGGCGATGCGAACCGGACTGTCTCTCGAGACGCCAGCCCTCCCGTTCCAGGATCCGGATCACCTCACGTACCTTCACGACGTGGAGGCCAGAAGTCGGCTGTGAGGGTCTCTCGCAGCCATCGACGCCGTTCAAACTCGTCCCGAGCCAAGCGGCCGCCTCCAGGCGGTATACAGTAACGAGCTACGAAATGGTCGGTGAGCGTCGCCGCATCGGAGCGTTCCTCATGATCACCGACAGCAAGAAGCCGCGTCAGTTTTGCTGTATCTTGATCTCGATGTCCACGCCGGCGGGCAGCTCGATGCGCTGCAGCGAGTCGACCGTCTTGGGGGTGTGCTCGACGATGTCGAGAAGCCGCTTGTGGACCCGCATCTCGAAGTGCTCGCGGCTGTCCTTGTACTTGTGGGGGCTGCGGATGACCGTGTAGCGGTTCTTCTCGGTGGGCAGTGGCACCGGGCCGCGCACCTTTGCCTGGGTGCGCAGGACCGTCTCGACGATCTTCTTCGTCGACTGGTCGAGGATCTCGTGGTCGTAGGCCTTCAGGCGAATGCGGATCCGCTGCGTCGGCGGCATCGGGGCCCTCCCAGGGCGGTGCGGTCTGTCAAGAGGCGAAGGGGGCTGGAGATGAAACGGTCGGGGAACAGGGCCCCCGACCGTACGGCTACTCGAGGATCTTGGTGACCCGCCCGGAGGCGACGGTCCGGCCCCCCTCACGGATGGCGAATCGGAGGCCCTCCTCCATGGCGATCGGCTTCTGCAACTCGACGGCGATGTTGGTGTTGTCGCCTGGCATCACCATCTCCGTGCCCTCGGACAGCTTGATGGAGCCGGTCACGTCGGTGGTGCGGAAGTAGAACTGGGGACGGTAGTTGCTGAAGAAGGGCTTGTGGCGACCGCCCTCCTCCTTGGACAGCACGTAGATGGCCGCCTCGAAGTCGGTGTGGGGGGTGATCGAGCCCGGCTTGCACAGGACCTGGCCGCGCTCGACCTCGTCCTTCTTGGTGCCTCGGAGCAGGGCGCCGATGTTGTCGCCGGCCTGGCCCTGGTCGAGGAGCTTGTGGAACATCTCGACGCCGGTGACCGTCGTCTTCTGCGTCGGGCGCAGGCCGACGATCTCGACCTCCTCGCCGACCTTGATCTTGCCCTGCTCGACCTTGCCTGTGACCACGGTGCCGCGGCCGGGGATCGTCATGACGTCCTCGATCGGCATGAGGAACGGCTTGTCGAGGGAACGCTCGGGCTCGGGGACGAAGCTGTCCACCGCCTCCATGAGCTCGACGATCTTCTCCTCCCAGTCCTTGTCGCCCTCCTGGGCCTTCAGGGCGGAGACCCGCACGACAGGGGTGTCGTCACCGGGGAACTCGTACTCGTTGAGCAGCTCGCGCACCTCGAGCTCGACGAGGTCGAGGAGCTCCTCGTCGTCGACGGCGTCGGCCTTGTTGAGGGCGACGACGATAGACGGAACGCCAACCTGGCGGGCGAGCAGCACGTGCTCCCGCGTCTGGGCCATGGGGCCGTCGGCAGCGGACACGACGAGGATGGCACCGTCGACCTGGGCGGCACCGGTGATCATGTTCTTGATGTAGTCGGCGTGGCCCGGCATGTCGACGTGGGCGTAGTGCCGGTTGGGCGTCTGGTACTCGACGTGGGCGATGTTGATCGTGATGCCCCGCTGGCGCTCCTCGGGAGCCTTGTCGATCTGGTCGAACGCCACCGCGGAGTTGCCCGAAGGATCCCGTTCGGCGAGGACCTTCGTGATGGCGGCGGTCAGGGTCGTCTTGCCGTGGTCGACGTGACCCATCGTGCCGATGTTGAGGTGGGGCTTGGTGCGCTCGAACTTCTTCTTGGACATGAAGGCTCCTGGGGATCCGACCCGGTTGGCCGGGCTGACGCGGTGGTGAAGAGTAGCGGAGCGCCGGCGGTCGCCCGCCGGCAGGTCAGCTGGGGGGTAAGAGCCGAGGCGTTGCGCTCCGGGCCGCCCTGCGCCACACGCCATGGTAGCGCGCGCCAGACACCAGCCGTCGGGCCGAGGGCCGGCCAACGTGAGCTTAGCCCGCTGGGCGCTCGTCGCCGGCTCTGCTCTACTCGCCCCTCACCCGGGCAACGATCTCCTGGGCGATCGACTGCGGCACCTCCTGGTAGGAGGAGAACTGCATGGTGTAGGTCGCCCGGCCCTGGGTCCGGGAGCGCAGGTCGGTGGCGTAGCCGAACATCTCCGCCAGCGGGACCTGGGCCCGCACGACCTGGACGTTGCCGAGCTGGTCCATCCCCTCGACCCGACCCCGCCGGGCGGAGATGTTGCCGATCACGTCGCCCATGTAGTCCTCGGGGGTGCGCACCTCGACGGCCATGATCGGCTCTAGGAGCACCGGCCCGGCCTTCCTGGCCGCCTCCTTGAAGCACATGGACCCGGCGATCTTGAACGCCATCTCCGATGAGTCGACCTCGTGGTAGGAGCCGTAGGTGAGGATGGCCCGGACGTCCACGGTCGGGTACCCGGCCAGCACGCCCGACTGCATGGCGTCCTGGATCCCCTCGTCGACCGACGGGATGTACTCCTTGGGAATGATGCCGCCGGTGATCTTGTCGACGAACTCGTAGCCGCCGCCGGGGCCGGTCGGCTCCAGGGTGAGCACCACGTGGCCGTACTGGCCCTTGCCGCCGGTCTGGCGGACGTAGCGGGTCTCGACCTTCTCGACAGTGTTGCGGATCGTCTCGCGGTAGGCGACCTGGGGCTTGCCGACGTTTGCGTCGACCTTGAACTCCCGCAGCATCCGGTCGACGAGCACCTCGAGGTGGAGCTCGCCCATCCCGCCGATGATCGTCTGGTTGGTCTCCTCGTCGGTGTGGACCTGGAAGGTCGGGTCCTCGTCGGCGAGGGCCTGGAGGGCCCGGGACAACTTGTCCTGGTCGTTCTTGGTCTTGGGCTCGACGGCGACGTGGATCACCGGCTCGGGGAAGTCGAGCGACTCGAGCACGATCGGCGAGTCGGGGGAGCACAGCGTGTCGCCGGTGGTCGTGTTCTTCATGCCGATGAGGGCAACGATGTCACCGGTGAAGGCGGCGTCGTGGTCCTCCTGGTGGTTGGCGTGCATCCGCAGGATCCGGCCGGCCCGCTCCTTGCGGTCCTTGGTGGAGTTGAGGATGGCGTCGCCCTTGCGGAGCGTCCCCGAGTAGACCCGGATGTAGGTCAGCTTCCCGCCGGAGCGGGGGTCGGTCATGATCTTGAACGCCAGCGCCGAGAACGGCTCGCTGTCGTCGACCTCGCGCTCGAGCTCCTCGATCCCCTTCTTGTCCAAGCCCTTGGTGGCCGGGATGTCGAGCGGCGACGGCAGGAAGTCGACGACGGCGTCGAGCATGGGCTGCACGCCCTTGTTCTTGAACGCCGAACCACACAGCACCGGCACCACCTCACCGCTGATCGTCGCCGTGCGCAGCGCCCGGCGAAGGTCGTGGGCGGTGATCTCCTCCTCACCGAGGAACTTCTCGGTGATCACGTCGTCGTAGTTGGACAGCGTGTCGATGAGGGCGTGGCGGTGGTCCTCGGAGCGGGCCTGCAGCTCGGCGGGGATCTCGACCACATCGAACGTCTCGCCCTTGGCCGCCTCGTCCGCCCACACCAACGCCTTCATGTTGATGAGGTCCACGACGCCCTTGAAGTCGGACTCCGCTCCGATCGGCAGCTGGACCACGGCGACGGTGGCGCCGAGGCGATCCGTGATCATCTCGACACAGCGAGAGAAGTCGGCGCCGATGCGGTCCATCTTGTTGACGAAGCACATCCGCGGGACGTTGTACTTGTCGGCCTGCCGCCACACCGTCTCGGTCTGCGGCTCGACACCGGCGACGGCGTCGAAGACGGCCACGGCCCCGTCGAGGACACGCAGGGACCGCTCGACCTCGACGGTGAAGTCGACGTGGCCGGGCGTGTCGATGATGTTGATGCGGGTGCCGCTCCACTCGCAGGTCGTGGCCGCCGAGGTGATGGTGATGCCCCGCTCCTGCTCCTGGACCATCCAGTCCATGGTCGCGGCGCCCTCGTGAACCTCACCGATCTTGTAGTTGATCCCCGTGTAGAAGAGGATGCGCTCGGTCGTCGTGGTCTTGCCGGCGTCGATGTGCGCCATGATCCCGATGTTGCGGACCTGGCTCAGTGGTTTGTTCCTGGTCGCGGTGTTGGCTTCAACCATCGTCTGTACTCACGCTTTCGCGTCGGGAGGTCTCTCTAGAAAGTCGTAGCGGGTCGGGGTGCGAGCGACGCGGACGAGGCGCCCGGTCGATCTGATCGGCCGGGCGGTGGGATTCGCCAGGCCTCTACCAGCGGTAGTGGGCGAACGCCTTGTTGGACTCGGCCATCTTGTGCAGGTCCTCACGGCGCTTCACGGCGTTCCCGACGCCGTTGGAAGCATCGAGCAGCTCGGCGGCGAGCTTGTCGGCCATTGTCTTCTCCCGCCGCTGCCGGGAGTACCCGACCAACCACCGGATCGACAGGGTGGTCGCCCGGCGGGGGCGGACCTCCACGGGCACCTGGTAGGTGGCGCCGCCGACCCGGCGGCTGCGGACCTCGAGCTGCGGCTTGGTGTTGTCCACCGCCCGCTTGAGAGCGGTGACCGGATCGCCACCGGTCTTGTCCTTGAGCTGGTCGAGGGCGTCGTAGACGATCCGCTCGGCCAGGCTGCGCTTGCCCCGCTCGAGCACCTTGTTGACCACCTGGGTCACGAGCAGCGAGCGGTAGATGGGGTCAGGGAGGAGATCCCTGCGGGGTGCTGGTCCCTTGCGCGGCATGACGGCTAGCCCTTCTTGGCCCCGTAGCGGCTACGGGCCTGCTTGCGGTCGCGGACACCCGAGGTGTCGAGGGTCCCGCGGATGATCTTGTAGCGGACGCCCGGCAGGTCCTTCACCCGTCCGCCGCGCACGAGCACGATCGAGTGCTCCTGGAGGTTGTGGCCCACGCCCGGGATGTAGGCGGTGATCTCCGTGCCGCTGGTCAGGCGGACGCGAGCGACCTTGCGCAGCGCCGAGTTGGGCTTCTTGGGGGTCGTCGTGTACACGCGCGTGCACACCCCCCGGCGCTGCGGCGCCCCGCGGAGGGCGGGTGTCTTGGTCTTGTCGGACTTCTGCTCGCGGCCCTTCCGGACCAGCTGTGCAATGGTGGGCAACGAAACCTCTCGATCGGGGAACCCGGCGCCGGCCAGGCGCGCTCGCGCGGCCGGGCAGGCCGTTGACCAGGGTACCGCACCGGTGGGTCAGAATGGAACCCGCCCACCCGGCCGCAGCGCCGGGCGGGCCGGGGGCGCGCGGCGCGGCGGCTTTCTCCATGCGCAATCGTTGCGTCCCTTCATGGCCGCCGAGGAGACTGCACCGATCAGCGAGCGCCCCCCCCGACACAACCCGCTGGTGGGGCTGCTCCCCCAACTCGTTGTCGTCGGCGTCACCATCGCCAACGTCGTCGCCGTGCGGGCGAGCCGGCTGCCCGTCGCGTACCTCGACGACTCCGACATCCACGAGCAGATGGTCCGCTTCGCCCGCCAGTCGTTCGCCCACGGACTCGACCCGCTCACCCGGTGGTTCCCCTACCTGAACGAGGGTTCACCCCAGTTCCTGCACTACCAGAGCCTCGGGGCGATGCTGACCGGCGCCGTCGGGCTGGCCGTCGGCGCGGACGTCGCCTTCCGGTGGAGCCTCTACCTGCTGTGGGCGCTGTGGCCGATCGTCATCTACGCCTCGGCCCGGATCTTCGGCCTCGACCGCTGGGCGTCGGCGATGGCGGCGGCCGTCTCGCCCGTGCTCATGAGCGCACCCGGCGTGGGCTACGAGGTGAACGGCTACCTGTGGATCGGCTACGGCCTGTGGGCGCAGGAGTGGGGGATGCTGTTCCTGCCGCTGGCGTGGGCGTGCACCTGGCGCGCCGTCGCCGACCGGCGCTGGACGCTGCCGGCGGTGGCGGCGATCGCAGCCACGGTCTGCTGCCACTTCGAGACCGGGTACCTGGCGCTCGCCGGGCCCATGCTCATGCCGTGGCTGGCGCCCTCCGACCTGCGCCGGCGGGTCGGGCGGGCCGCCGTCGTGGCCGTCCTGTCCTTCGCAGCGGCAGCGTGGGCGGTCGTCCCGCTGATCGTGTACCGCAACTGGGCCGCCATCAACCAGGCCCTCGTCAACGGCCCCCTCGTGAACGGCTACGGCGCCAGGCAGGTGATGACGTGGCTGGTGGACGGGGAGGTGTTCGACAACGGGAGGCCGGCGATCGTGACGTCGTTGGCCGCCGTCGGCACGCTCGTCGCCCTGTGGCGGTGGCGGCGTGAGGCAGTGGGGCGAGCGTTGGTGGTGATGGGCGTGTTCAGCATGCTGCTGTGCTGGGGGCGCACGACGTGGGGACCGCTCATGAACCTCGTGCCGGGAGGCCACGACGTCTTCTTCCGGCGGTTCATGTTCGGCTTGCAGCTGGCTGGCATCTTCGTCGCCGGCATCGCCGTCAGCGGGGTGGCCCGGCTGCTCGGCGCCGGCGTGGGCCGGGTGGCCAGCGGGTGGGCCAGGACCGGTCCCGACACCGCCCTCGCCAGGCGGGCGGGCCAGATCGGCGCCCTTCTCACCGTCCCCATCGTGGTCCTGCTCGCCGTCCCCGTCGTGAGCAACGTCGGCCAGTACACGGCCCGCAACGCCCGGGACATCGCCATCCAAAGGGCTGAGCAGGCACCGGCGGCGGCGGAGATCGCCCCCCTCCTCGGGTACATCAAGGCCCGCGGCGGGGGCCGCACCTACGCAGGCAACCCCAACAACTGGGGCAGCAACTTCGACGTCGGCCTGGTCCCGGTCTACAAGTACATCGAGAGCCAGGACATCGACGAGGTTGGATTCACGCTGCGGACCGCATCGCTCATGAGCCAGCCGGAGTTCCACTTCGACCAGTACGACAACGGCGACTACCTCGCCTTCGGCATCCGCTGGCTGCTGTACCCGGCGGGCCAGCCGCTGCCGACCGGGGCCCGCTACGTCATGCACAGCGGGCCGTACTGGCTCTACGAGCTGCCCCAGGACGGCTACGTGTCGGTCGTCGACACCGTCGGGACCATCGCGGCCAACCGCAGCGACGTCGGCCCCGTCACCTCGTCCCTGCTGTCCGGGTCGCTGCTCTCCCAACACCGCGATCTCACCGTCTCGTGGCCCGGCCAGCCGGCCGCGGCCCCATCCGTCGCCCCGGGCGCGCCGGCGCCGGCGGGGCCACCGGGAAGGGTGATCTCGAGCGGCTCGACGCTCCAGTGGGGGCGGATGCCGGCAACCGTGCACCTCGCCCGGCGGGCGGTGGTGTTGCTGGCCACGTCGTTCGATCCGGGCTGGACGGCCACGGTCGACGGTCGCCGCACCCCCGTGCAGATGCTGGCGCCGGCCGTCGTCGGCGTCTCGGTCGGCCCGGGCACCCACCGGGTCGTGTTCCAGTACGTGGGCTTCGGTTGGTACCCGGAGCTGTGGGCGCTCACGGCCGTGGCAGCGGTGGCCGCCGGGGCGGCCGGCTGGGGCGGCCGGCGGCGGCGGCGGGCCGGGGGGTGACAGGCGCGCCGGCGGCGGCCGGCCGGCTCAGGCGCCAGCCGGCCGGCTCAGCCGCCGAGCTCAGCCGCCGGCAGCCACCGTGTAGGTGTAGGGCATGGCCGCCAGCTCGCTGGCGAAGGGGAAGATGCCCGGGGTCTGGGTGATCGCCTCGGCGTTGACGGGCGTGAAGGCGTCGACGTACAGCGTGCCGGAGACCACGGTGCCGGCGCCGGCCGTCGGGGTGAACGTCACCGGGATGGTGACGGTCTGGCCGGGCTGGACGAGCACCGGCGTCGCCGCGTCGGCCGGGTTGACAGCCGACAGCCAGATGTCGCCGGTGGAGGAGGTGACCGCCGGGTCGAAGGGAGCCGTCGTCGCGGTCATCGAGGTGCGGATGGTGCCCGGCTTGTCGCCGTGGGCGCCGTCGGGGCCGAGGTACTCCGGGCTCACCACCCACGTCCCGCTCGGCACCATGCCGCTGGGAGGCGCGTACGTCGACGTGGGGTTGGTCGTCGGCGACGCCGAGGTGGCCAGGATGTCAGGGTCGCCGGGGCCGTAGTTGTAGTCGAACACGACTGGATAGGAGCCGTGGGCCGTGACGGTGACGGCGGTCGTCTGCGACGGCACCGGGTAGGTGACGTAGGTCGTCCCGTTGGGCGGGACCGGGCCGTTGGCGGTCGTGACCGGCGCGAGGGGCAGCGTGGTGCTGCCGGGCAGGCGGGCGTCGACGAAGTACTCCTCCGGGCTGCTCCCGCTGTTGGTCACCTTCACGTCGACGGTCGTGGGGACGCCGGCGGTCAGGTCCGTCGACGCCGACGTCGGCAGAGTCGGGGCGCTGACGGTCGCAGCTCCGGTGGTGAGGGTCACGCCAAAGGGCTGCGACACAGCGAGCCCCGACACCCGGTTGTAGAACACCACGACGAGGGTCCACAGCCCGGCGGCCGGTGACAGGACGTGGAGTTGGGTGCCGCTCTCCCATGTGAGCCGCTGGCCGCTCGTGCCGACGGTGAGCAAGGAGCTGGAGGCGGCCGACGCCGCCAGCCCGTTGGGGTCGACCAGCTCGGCGAAGGTGGTGTCTGCCGGGCTCGGGAGGCTGATGTCGGCGTTGAGCGCCGGTGCGCCGGCGGGCAGCTGGAACTGGTAGTAGGCGGTCTGGCCCGTCCCCGTCGACCGGCCGTTGCCCCCGGTGACGGTCCCGGTGAACGACGTTGTCGGCGCCGGCGTCGGGGCGAATGCCCGGAGCACCACGGGGATCGAGGCGTGGGCGGTGAAGGCGGGGACACCGGGGGCAGCGCTGTTCAGCACGACCGAGCCCGCCTCGTCACCGGGAGCGCCCGGTAGGGCCGTGGCAAGGGTGAAGCTGCCGGACGCACCGGGCGCCAGGCTGAGCGTCGGAGGGCTGACGGTGCCCATGGACTGCCAGGTCGCGACCTGGGCCAGGAAGTGGACGCTGCCGGGGGCACCACCCTCCAAGGCGGCGGTCCACACGCCCGGCTGGGGGAAGGACACAGCGCTCGAGCCGTGGGCGCCGTTGCCGCCCGGCCAGCTGTAGCCGGCGAGCCTGTTGCCCGGGGTGAAGAGCACGATCGACACAGGCGCCCCGTTGGTGGAGAGCGTGGATGGCGTGCTCCACGCCACCTCCGTGTCGAGGCGAGCCTGGCCGGGGGGCACGGTGAAGTGCTCGACGACGGTGTACTGGTTGCCTGAGCCGAGGCTCGCCGACGCCTGGTCCACCGCCTGCCACGGCGACAGGACACGGCTGGACAGGCGGACGGTGACCGGTCCGGCGCCGTCGTTGGTGAGGGTTTCGGAGAGGGTCTGGGGGGTGCCGGCTGGGCCGGCGACGTCGAGCTGGCTGGTCGAGGACAGCACGGCATGGCCGGCGGCGCCGGCGGCGCTGCCGTAGGACCGGGCGGCAAGGACGGCGGCGTAGGCGTCGATCAGGCCGGCACCCTGCTGGTCGCCGGGGGCGGCGATGTCCTGGGCCGTCGAGGTGATGATCTGCTTCACCACCGCCGGCGAGGGGCTGGCGCCCCGGTGACCCTCGCGGTAGGCCTGGATGACGAGGGCCGCCGTCCCGGAGGTGAGGGGGGCCGCTTCGCTCGTGCCCCCGACGGCCTGCAGCGACGACGGCTTGCCAGCGAGGTTGGTGCAGTCGGGGAACCGGGACAGGACCGGCGTGCAGTCGATCCAGCCGAGCTCGCCGGGGGCGACGGCGTCGAGGGTCCGGCCCGACTGCATCACCCCGCCCGACGACAGGGCGCTGACGTTGTCGTTGATCCAACCGGCCTCGCGCACGCCTGGCGCCGATGGGAACCCGAGCTGTGCCCACAGCTGGTAGGCGGTGGACGCACCGGTGCTGATCACCTGGGGATCGCTCGCCGGCGAGCCGATGGTGTTGGTGGGGCCGGCGTCGCCGGTGGAGGAGATGACCGTCACGCCGCGGGCGACGGCTGCGTTGTCGGCGATCTGGGTCAGGTCGTAGGCGCCGTTGTCGGGGTAGGGGTTCGACCCCAGGGACTCGTTGAGGACGTTGACGTGGTCGTGGAGCACGGCCCAGTCGATGCCCTGCAGGACCGTCGAGGAGTAGGCGGCCGGCGCCGTTCCGAACACGTCCATGACGTCGAGGGTCACCCCGGGCGCGACCCCGCGGATCCTGATGTTGCACGGGCTGCTCAGGTTGCCGATGAACTTCTGGAGGCTGAGCACCGACCGGCCCTGCGCTGCGACGGAGCTGGCGTCGAGGAAGCTCTCGATGGACGCCGACCCCTGGTTGCCGAGCGTGCCGGTGTTGCTGAAGTCGCGGTAGTCGGCGATGACGTGCTGGCCGTTGGCGCGGATGTAGTCGGGGTTGTTGACGTCGATGCCGCCGGCGACGATGCCGACCCGGACGCCGGCGCCTGTGTAGCCGAGCGTGGCGGCGGTGTCGCCCTTGCCGGACTGGCTGGCGGCGTGGATGAGCTCGATGGCCTGCGGGTTGAGTTGCACGGACTTGCCGGTCGGGCAGGCGCCTGCCGGGGGAGTGACCCCCGAGCCGAGGGAGGCGCGCCCGGGCCCGGACCGCATGATGGACGGCGGCATCGTCGCGAGGGGCGCCATCGGGATGAGCACGTCGGGGACGACGCGGGCGACGGCGGGATCCCGCCGCAGCCACGCCTCCTCGCCCTTGGAGACCGTGGCGGCGACCGCGTCGACGAGGGTGAGAGAGTGCACGTTGCGCGCCGCCGTCTGGCGGAGCTCGTCGATCAGTGGCCGCTGCAGGCCGGCGACGGTGGCCTCGAGGCGCGGGGCGGCTTGATGAGAAACGCCGGCGGGCTGGGCCCGCAGCACGACGATGACGCGCTGGGACACGTTGCGGGAGAGCGCCCGTGCCTCGGCGGCGCCGAGACGTGGGGCCGTGGCCGGGGCCGGGGCCAGCGGCGCCGTGCGCAGCGGCGCCGCCGCCGCGACGCCCGCAGGCGAAACCACAAGGGCGGAGGCGCCCAACATGCCACCCCACCAGCGAATCGAGCGAATCGAGCGAATCGAGCGAGTCGACCTAATCCTCAGCATTTCACCGATTCCTTGTCGAGTCCGAGAGCGGCAACCTAGGCGCCGGAGAGCGGCACGTCAACGAACGCGCTGGGCCGGCGATGATCGCGCCGGCATCGCCTGCCAGCGCTCGGGTGCCGGCATGCCTAAAGTCTGGCTGCTGGAGTGCCGATAAGCCCACCACGGTCCCCTCAACGGGTCCGCTGTTGTTCGGATGAGCTGTGATAGCCGGAATCGCCCGACCGGGGCAACCGGCGGCAAGAGGTCGAGGTGAAGGTAACCGAAAGGCTCAATCGGACGCCCGGGCGGCCCCGCCACACCCGGCGGCTCGCCGGATGAAGGCCCCCGTCTTCGTCGGTGTCGCGTCCCGGGAGGGCGGGGCCGCGGGGGTGTGGGAGGTGGCGTCCCACGCCGACGCCGGAGCCCCTCTCGTAGCTGGGCCACCAACGGGCGCTCCGGTGGTGCCTGTCGTCGTGTCCCTGCGGGAGTTGGGGGCCGATCCCGTGGCTCGCGTGCGGGAGCTGGCAGCGGCCCGCCCGGGTGTGGCCCTGGTGGTCGGCGCCGAGGAGGTGCTGAGCGTCGCTGACCGCATGGCCCTGATCGCCGCCGGGGCGGAGGACGTGGTGGACCCCGAAGACCCCGGATGGCGGCTGGACGCCGCCGTCCTGCGGGCCCGCCGGTTGGCTGAGGCGAGGAACGGGGCGGACCGCCAGCGCCTGCTGCACGGCTACTCGGTGGAGGCCTGGGCCGTGCTCGGCTCCGGCGGCAGCGTGATCGGCAGCGGCATCGGCCGACCGATCGGGGCCGGCGCGTGGGCACCGTTCGACCGGGTTGCGGAGGACAGCGCCGAGGAGTTCGGGGCTGCCATGGCGATGGCGACCTCCGCCCCCCGCCAAGCGGTGTGGCTCGACGAGGCCACCATCGTCGACACCCAGGGCGCCAGCCACGACGTGGAGATCGTGCTCTCCGACCTGAGCAGCGAACCGGGCGTCGGGGGGGTCCTCCTCCTCTACTGGGACATCGCGCCCCGGGTCGCCGCCGCTGCGGCGGCGGCGTTCCAGGCCACCCTCCTGGCGGCCGTGGACCAGGCGGTCGTCGCCGTCGACCCGCGGGGACACGTCGTGTACTGGAACGAGGCCGCTACCCGGCTGTACGGGTGGACCGCCGAGGAGGCGCTCGGGTGGCTTTTCACCGAGCTGCTCGCCGGCGGGAGGGAGATGCCGGCGGGTCCCGCCGCGACAGCCCTGGCGGAAGCCCGGAAATGGTCAGGAGAGAGCTGGGCGTGGGACCGCGCGGGCCGCCATTTCCCCACCATCATCTCGGTGACACCCGTGACCGGTGCCGACGGCAAGGTGGAGGCGGTGATCACCGTTTCCGATGACATCAGCGAGCGGCGGGAGACCGAGGAGGCGCTGCGGCGGCTGGCGGCCGTGGTCGAGTCGTCCGGTGACGCGATCATCTCCTTCGACCTCGAGGGAGATGTCGCCACATGGAATCCCGCCGCCGAGCACCTGTACGGATGGTCGGCCGGGGAGGTCGTCGGCCGCCGCCGCTGGCCCGAGCTCACCCCCGCTGATGCGCAGGGGGAGATCCGGGCGCTCGTCGAGGCCGCTGCCCAAGGCCGCTCCGTCCATGCCGTGCGCACCCGCCAACTCCGCAAGGACGGCACCGCCGTGCCTGTCGCCGCCACCGTCGCGCCCCTGCACGGCGAGGGCGCGTGCATCGTCGGCCTGTCGGCCATCGTCCACGACGTGACCGAGGAGGTCCTGGCGGCCGAGCACCGGGCGAAGGCGGAAGCGAGGTTCCAGGCGGCCTTCGAGCAATCGAGCTACGGCATGGCCCTCGCCGACCGCGAGATGCGGGTGACGGCGGTCAACCCGGTGGTCTGCTCGCTGCTCGGGCGCAGCGAGGCCGAGCTGCTCGGCGACGGGTGGGAGAGCTTCTTGCACCCCGACGACCCACCCCCGGGCACGCAACGGTGGAGGGGCTCCGACGAAAGAGGGGCCCCTCGCCCTCCCGCGGTGATCGCGGGCGACCCGGCCGCCGGCGTGGCGGGCGACGGCGCTCCGGCGGCGGGCGGCTCCATCCCCGCCCGCGCCGAGCCGCCGGCGCAACTACACGAGGAGCGACGATTCCTCCGCCGGGACGGCAGCGTGGTGACGGCGGTCATCGACGCCAGCCTCGTGGCCGGCGCGGACGGCGCCCCTCCCTGGTACATGATCCAGCTCCAGGACGTGACCGCCCACAGGCGGGCCGAGGCGGAGCTCGAGCACCGCGCCGTGCACGACGACCTGACCGGGCTGCCCAACCGCCTGGCGATCGCCGAGCGCCTCGACATGGCCCTCGCCGCCAACGACGAGCGGGAAGTTGGAGTGGTGTTCGTGGACATCGACGGGTTCAGCCGCATCAACGACGTCCTCGGCCACGACACGGGCGACCAGGTCCTCGTCGAGATCGGAGCCAGGCTGCGCCGGGCGGTTCGCTCCGACGACACCGTGGGGAGGTTCGGGGGCGACGAGTTCGTCTTGATCTGCGAGGGCGTCGACGTCGAGGAGCTCGCCGCGCTGTCGGAGCGGATCTCCGAAGCGGTGGGGGTACCGTTCAGTGTGAAGGGCCGCCGGATGCCAGTGCGTGCGGGGCTCGGCATCACCTTGAGCCGTCCGGGCAGCACGAGCGGGTCCCTTCTCTCCGAGGCCGACGCGGCCGTGAGCCGGGCCAAGGAGCTGGGGCGGGGGCAGGCGGTAGTTTTCGACGAGAGCCTGCGCGCCAAGGCCGCCGCCCTGCTCGAGGGCGAGCGGGCGTTGCGCGCCGCCCTCGACCGCGGCGAGATCGTCCCCCACTTCCAACCGGTGGTGGATCTCGCCAGCGGCAGGCCGATCGGTTTCGAGGCGCTCGCCCGGTGGGTGCGGGCCAAGGGCAGCCCTGTCGCCGCCGAGCAGTGGATCGCCATGGCCCAGAAGAACGGCCTCATCGTCGAGCTGAGCGAGATCATCCTCGCCCGGGCCGTCGCCGAGGCCGCCGAGTGGAACCGCCGCTTCCCCGACCAGCAATGCTGGGTCGCCGCCAACGTAGACGCTTCCCAGTTCGTCGAGACCAGGCTCGCCGAGGTCGTCGACCACGTGCTCGGCGCCTCCGGCCTCGATCCCAACCTGCTGCACCTGGAGGTCACCGAGACGGTGGTCATGCAGGACGTCGAGGCCTCAGTGGCGGTCCTCCACAACCTGCGCGACCTCGGCGTCCATCTCTGCATCGACGACTTCGGCACCGGCTACTCGTCGCTGTCCTACCTCCGCCACCTGCCCGTGGACACGCTGAAGGTCGACCGCAGCTTCGTGGCGGAGCTGGGCACGCCGGGGGGCGACCCCTCCATCGTGCGGGCCATCGTCGGCCTCACCCAGGCCCTCGGCTTGGTGTGCGTCGCCGAGGGCGTGGAGACCGAAGAGCAGCGCGACGTCCTGCTCGGCGTCGGCTGCCCCCTCGGCCAGGGCTATCTCTGGAGCCGCCCCCTACCGGCTGCGGACGCCGGCGCCTGGCTGGCGGCCACCGGCGCCCCCGCCGGTGCCGGCTCCGACCCCCACCCGGCGGCGGTCGGAGCCGGGCGGCAACGGCGGTCCGGGGCCGGCCGGCGCCCGTAGCAGGCGACACGTCCCGGCACCCGACCCGGGTTTGCGGTCGCTCCACCCCACGATTCGACCAGGGTCAGCCGTGCCTGGCCACCGGCCTCACCGCCCGAGGTGGTCACCTTTCCCCGATCCGCCGTCGCCACCGCCGCGGCCTCCACCGTTGGCCTCTCCCGACCGCGCTGCGGTGATGTCGTGGACGAAGACGGCCGTGTCGGAAGCGCTGCTGGTCGTCGAGCCGCCCGACGACGACCCCGCCGGCGCAGTGCCGGCCCGTCCCATGACGACGACGGTGTCGCCGTTGGCGATGGTCGCTCCTCGGGGCGAGACGTGGGTGGTCGTGGCGATCGTGTAGGTCTCGGAGAAGTTGTCGGCGCTCGTCACCGTGATCGTGGTCGGCGCGCTCGTCGACGTCGAGGACGTCGGAACGGCGACGGTCCCGACCTGCTCGACGTAGTTGTCGAAGGTGCCGGCGTGCGTCTCCGTGGTCCACTGCTCGTGGATCAGGCGGCCGTCGAGGCCGCGGTCGTGGCGCCGTGCGCTCCGCTGGAGCGTGGTGGGGTACGCAGCGGCCCGGTGCGCGCCGGGGCTGGCGGCGGACGCCACCCCCGCCCCGCCAACAGCGAGGCCGGCGGCGGCGGCGCTCAGCAGCACTCCTCGGCCGAGGCGGCCGGCACCCCAGGTGCGGTCGCGGTTGCGGTCGCGGCTGCCGTCGATCGGTCGGTCGTTCATCGGACACCTCCACGGGTCGAACTGGGCGGTTGCTGCCGCCCTCATCGGATCGGCCGCTGGCCGGCTTGACGCCCAGGCGCCGGCGCCGCCTTCATGAGAGAAGAACGAGAGAACAAGCGCCAGGAACTGCCCTGCCGAATGGTAAGAAGCCGCCGAAACGCACTACTGTCGCCGCGGCGCCGCGAATGATCCCATGAGCCCGCGTGCTGGACGGGCCGCCCTGCTCAGCGCCTCGTCCAGCACCGCTCACCCGTCCAGGCCGAGTCGACGCCGTCGACGTCGGTCGCCCTGACCTCGAAGCACACCGTCTGCCCGAGCCCCAACCCGGTGTAGGTGACGTCGGGTGCGCCGGTCATCCGCCAGGATGCCGGCATCAACCAGACCCCCCAGCTGCGGCCACGATCGCGGACGCGGTAGCGCACGGAGATGGCCTGCAGTGCGCTGGAGAGCACCGGCATCGGGTAGTGCACGACCACGGTGCTGCTTGGGGTGGAGACCTGCGCCGGCGTGAAGGCGACGGCCGGGACGGCGTTGACCAGGTGGTCCCACACACCCCCGGCGCCGGCCCGCTCGACGGCCGCCTCGTCGACGGTGACCGCACTGCCCGCCGGCGGTGACTGCTGGTAGACGGCGTGGCCGGCCCGCTCGACCAGGTACGTCCGGCCGGAAGGCGAAGCACGCAGGATGGTTCCCGGTGCCGGCCACCGGGCGAGTGCATCGAAGGGCCTGATCCCCGCCACCCCGGCGTTGGCGACGTCCCAGTTGTCGACGGTTACCGGCGCCGGCGAGCCCGGCACGTCCGACCAGTTGGCGACGGCGAGGGGCGCCCCGCCGGCTACGACGTAGCCGGCTCCGGTTTGGGCGTCGAGGAGCGCCGTCCCGTCCGCCGGTACGGCCGACAGCTTGTCGTCGGGCGTCCCGAGGTTGGAGGAGGTGAGGTTCCAGCCGTCCACCGCCACCGCGTTCGCGCAGCCCGGCAGCGCCGAGCAGCGGGGCGCGTACAGCGCCGCCCCGCCGGCGACGACGAAGTACTGCCCGCTCTGCGCCGACCGGAGCACCGTTCCAGCCGCCGGCACCGCCGAGAACATCCCCGCTTCGGCCGCCGTGATCGGCAGCGGCGCCTTCTGGCCCGCCAGCTCGGCGAGAGCCTTCACCTCCGGCGGGGACACGTACAGCAGGGCGCCGCCGGCTGCCTCCCACGTCGTGGCCGTGCCGTCGACCTGGACGAGCTCGCCCTGCGGGGTCCACGCGCTGATGGGCGCGGCGATCGTCGCAGGCGTCCCGGTGTACCAGTCGGCGCCGTTGCCGTAGTGGCCCCCGGCCCACGACGACGCCCAGATCGCCTTCGCCGTGGTGGTCGGCGGGGCGCTCATGGCCAGGTCGGCGGTGATGGCGCCGTACCCGTAATCCCCGAAGTCGAGGTTGGCGACCACGTAGTAGGCCGACGTGGCCAGGTCCGGGTAGGTCCCGAGCCCGGTGCCGCCGCCGTCGCCGTACCCGTTGTTCAGCGGGTTGTCGCGGTTCCACCAGTCCGAGGGAGGCTCCTCCGACGCCATCCACTGGGTGAGCACCGTCTCGTTGTTGGCCGTCACCGGCCAGCCGCCGTCCTCCAGCACGAGCTTCGCCCAATCCCAGTTCGTGGACAGCCCCGTCCCCGGGTTGAACACCGCCTGCGCCGGCACCGGAGTGGTAGCCGCACCCCCTACGCCGGCCGCGCCGGCGACCCCCACGACGCCGGGCGTGGCGACCAACCCGCACAGCACGGCGACCACAGCCACGGCACCGGCCACCCGCCGCAACCCAACCCGGCGCGGCCCGGCCACCCGGCGCGGCCCGGCCACCCGGCGCGGCCCGGTCACCCGGCGCGGCCCGGCCACCCCGCCGGCCCGTCGCCGCCATCCCCTCGCTCCATCCCGTTGCGGTCCCATCGGCGCGGGGAGAACCGGCGCGACGCGTCGATGAGCGCCCCGTGTCCGCCCGTAGCAGTACCGGATGGGCCGAGAGTTATACCAGACCGGCAGGAACGGGTCAAGCCTCCCGCGCGCAACGCACCGCGGCCGCCGCGTACCGTGGCCATCACCTGCCGACGGGTGCTGCGAAAGGCCGAAGCGCGCGCGCCCGGGAGAACTGCGCGCGCTCACGCCGCCATGACGTCGTCCATGCGCGCGGTCCCGTACTGTGCGCGCGGAATGCCCTGAAGGACGTCAGCAGGGGCGTCGCCTCCGACAGGTTGGTCCAGCGGGCCAAGCGCTGCATCTCCCCGTCGGAGATGCCGGCGGAGTCGCGCACGACCGCCACCGGGTTCCCCCCGGTAGGGCTCGACGCCGGACACGTCCACCTGCGAGAACCGCTGCCCGGCCATGCCCACCAGCGCCGCAAGCAGACAGACTGCACGGCATGACAACCGCCCGTGACCTGGCCGATCGCTTCCACCACGAGTACCTCGCCGCCCATCCCTTCACTGCGACCACGAAGGGGATCGCCGGCTACGACGACCGCGTGCCCGACGACAGCGAGGCGGGCGACGAGCGCCGGCGCGCCGAGCTGCGAGCCGCTCTCGACGAAGCCCACCGCATCGAGGACGCCGGCGAGATCACCGCCGGCGACGCCGTGGTCCTCGCCTGCGTCGCCTCGGCGGCGGAGCAGGAGCTCGCCGACCTCGAGTCGGCGCCGGTGGAGCACACCGTGACGGCGATGCCGTTCTCCGGGCCGGCGTCGTTCATGGCGGTCGCGGCCCGGACCACGATCGGCGACGCCCGGGCAGCCGGGGACTACGTGTCCCGGTTGCGGGCGAGTGGCGCCTGGATCGACCAGATCTCCGACCGGTTGCGAGCCGGTGCCGCCAAGGGACGCCTCCCGGTCGGGCCGGTCGTGGACCAGGCGGTCGCCTGGGCCGACGCCCTCCTTGCGGAGGACGTGCCCGCCCCCCTCGCCGAGCCGGAGGTACCGGAGGGGTGGCGGCCGGCGCGCGACGCCGCCGCCCGGGAGGTCGTCAAGCCGGCCCTCCACCGCTGGGCGGGCACGCTGCGCGAGCTGCGACCGCTGGCCCGAGGCGAGGGGCAGGCCGGCCTGGCCCACCTGCCCGGTGGCGACGCCGACTACGCCCGGGCCGTCAGGGCCCACACGACCCTGCCCCTCTCCCCCGAGGAGCTGCACCGGACGGGCATGGAGGAGCTCCACCGGTTGGAGGGCCGCTGCCTCGAGCTCGGTGCCGCCATCGGCCTCTCCGACCTCGCCGCCATCCACCGGGCCATGCGGGATGCCGCGGCCGCCGCCGCGCCGGCCGGGGCGATGGCCGCAGCGGTGGCAGCCGTACGCCGGGCCGAGGACCGCGCCGGCGAGGTCTTTCCCCCTCCCCTCCCTCCGCCGTGCGAGGTGACGCCGATGCCCGACGTGGTGGCGACGAGCGGCATGGCCCCCCACTACTCGGCGCCCAAGCTCGACGGCAGCCGCCCCGGCACCTACTGGTTCAACACGCAGCGACCGACGGCGGGCGCCGGATGGGACGTCGAGGGTGTCGCCTTCCACGAGGCCGTCCCCGGCCACCACCTGCAGCTGTCCCGGATCCAGTTGCTCACCGACCTGACCGAGCTCCAGCAGCACCGGTCGGTCACCGTGTTCTCCGAAGGCTGGGGGCTCTACGCCGAGCAGCTCGCCGAGGAGATGGGCCTGTACTCCGGCACCGAAGCGCTGCTCGGCGCCATGGCCAACGCCCTCATGCGTGCCTGCCGCCTGGTTGTCGACACGGGGATGCACGCCATGGGGTGGTCACGGCAGCGGGCGATCGACTTCTTCGTGGGGCACGTGCCGATGCCGGAGGCGTTCCTCGTGAACGAGATCGACCGCTACATCATCTGGCCGGGCCAGGCCCTCGCCTACCTCACAGGCAAGCTGCAGATCGCCCGCCTCCGAGACGAGGCCCGGGCCGCGCTCGGCGCCGGCTTCTCGCTGCCGGCGTTCCACGCCGCCGTGCTCGACCACGGCTCCCTGCCGATGCCGGTGCTGGAGCGGGTGGTGCGGGACTGGGCCGGCGTCGCCTGACCACCCGACCGCGCTCCGCGCCGGACTTTCCCTTTACCCCCAGGGGTAGAGTTCGGGTGTGGCGCCCGCCGCCTCCCTGCCTTCATGGCCACCGCATTCGGTGCTGGTGGTAGTCGCCCATCCCGACGACGAGTCGTTCGGCCTGGGTGGCATCATCGCCTCCCTCACCGAGACCGGGGTACCCGTCGACGTGGTGTGCTTCACGCGGGGGGAGGCGTCCACCCTCGGCGCCGGCACCCGCGACCTCGCCGCTGTCCGCGCCGACGAGCTCACCCGGGCCGCCGCCGTCCTCGGCGTGCGGCGGGTGCAGCTGCTCGACCACCCCGACGGCGCCCTTGCGTCCCAGAGCCTCGAAGACCTCGCCGGCACGGTCGTGACGGCGGCCGCGCAGTGCGGCGCTGACGCCCTGCTCACCTTTGACCACGGCGGCATCACCGGCCACCCCGACCACCAGCGGGCGACGGACGCCGCCCTCTCCGCCGGCGAGCGCCTGGACCTGGCGGTCCTCGGGTGGGCGATCCCCCAGCCGGTGGCCGCCGCGCTCAACACCGAGTTCGCCACCGGGTTCGTCGGCCGGACCGCAGACGAGGTCGATCACTGGCTTCCGGTCGACCGCGACGTCCAGCAGCACGCCATCCTCTGCCACGCGAGCCAGGCGACCGACAACCCCGTGCTGGCGCGCCGCCTGGCCCTGATGCAGGGCGCTGAGGCGCTGCGGGTGCTGCGCCACCCGTCCCATGACCGCTCCTCCGCTCCATCCACCCGCTGAGGGCTCCCTCCGCTCCACCCATCCGCTGAGGGCTCCTCCGCTGCTTGGGGCTGCCGAGGGCAGGGGCCCGCAGGCTCACCGCGAGGGCCGGCCCGGTCGAATCAGCCCGGGTTGCAGGCCGCCCTCCGCCTACCCGCGTCCGGCGCGGCGGCGCCGGCCGGCATGAAGTCGCCGGTCGAGGCGTCCTGGACGTAGCCGACGGGGGCCGGGTCGCCGGCTGCGATCGACGCCACGCCGGCGAGCAGGCGGTCGATGTCCTCGCCTCCGGTGTTGATGCCGGCGCTGGCACGCACCGCTCCCGGCATGGCGCTCCTATCGCCGCCCCGGACCTCGCTGCGGTAGCGAGCGACGTCGTCGGGGGTGAGGCCGAGGAGGCGGATCAGGTAGGGGTGGGCGCAGAAGCAGCCATGTCTCACGGCCACGGCGTGCTCGGCGCTGAGCCTGGCAGCGACGAGGGAGTGGGGGAGACCATCGACGGTGAACGTGGCCAGCGGAAGGGTCGGCGTCTCGGGACCGGGGCCGAGCACGCGGACGCCGGGGATGGCCGCCAGCCCGCGGCGGAGCCGGTCGGCGAGAGCGGCGTCGTGCGCCATGATCCGGTCCCACCCGATACGGCCGAGCTCCTCGATGGCGGCGTGGAGGGCGACCGCCCCGATGACGTTGGGGGAGCCGGCCTCCTCCCGGTCGGGAGGCGCCGTCCACTCCACCTCGTCCAGGTCGACCAGGTCCACGGCACCGCCCCCGGCGAGGAAAGGGTCGCCGTCGGCGAAGGCGTCCCGCGGCCCGATCAGGATCCCCGCACCGAAGGGGGCGTACATCTTGTGCCCGGACCAGGCAACGAAGTCGGCGCCGGGCGGCAGGGGGGCGTGCGCGGCCAGTTGCGCCCCGTCGACGAGGACACGAACGCCCCGCCGGTGGGCGGCGACGATGATCTCCTCCACCGGAGGGCACCATCCGGAGACGTTGGAGGCCGCCGTGACCGCAAGCAGAACCGGGGTCGGCCCGGCGTCGAGCGCCTCGAGGACGTCGTCGAGCGTGAAGGTCCCGTCCGGTCCTGCCTCGACAAAGCGGCGCCGGCAGAAGCGGGCCCAGGGGAGGAGGTTGGCGTGGTGTTCGGCGACGGTGGTGACGACCGTGTCGGTGGCGCTGAGCCGGAGCCGGTAGGCGAGGTGGTTGACGGCCTCGGTCGTGTTGCGGCAGATGACGGCGACGTCGTCACCCGACGGGTCGCGCCCGGCGAACGCGAGCGCCGCCGACCGGGCGTCCTCGTAGGCGGCGGTGGCCAGCTGGGACTTGTAGCCGGCGCCCCGGTGGACCGAGGCGTACCAGGGGACGAACTCAGCGACCCTGGCCGCCACGGCGGGCAGGGCCCCGGTCGAGGCGGCGGCGTCGAGGTTGACGTACCGGCGCTCGCTGCCGCCGGCGCAGGGCACCACCGTTTCGTCACCGACCAGGGCCGCGAGGGGCGCTCCTACCGGCTGGGGCGAGGCCCTCCCGCCCTCAGCGGCGGTCGGGGCGCTCCCGCCCTCAGCGGCGGCCGGGGCGTCCATGGCCGGCCCTGGACCGCCGTGCCGCCAGCGTCGTGGCGCCGGCCCTGGACGGCCGTGCCGCCAGCGTCGTGGCACCGGCGGGTGCCGGCGCCCACGCCGGGCGGCCGAGTCTCCGGCTGGGCAGGAGGGCGTGCGCTGGCAGGCATCGTCGAACTGATCGCTCCACCCCTGCGACCGTAGACCGCTCACCGCGACGGCGTCCATCAGGGGTGACGACGCCCCGACCGAGCATGCTCCCCAGGTCCTCAGCTGCCCTCGCCGCCGCAGATGTCGTGGCGGCGAGCTGGTCGTTTGGACACCGGAGCGAGCGCCCCGCCAGGATGGGAACATGGATGCCGCCTCGTGGGACGACCGCTACACCGGGAGCGAGCTCGTGTGGTCGGCCGAGCCCAACCAGTTCGTCGAGGCAGAGACCGCGTCGCTGGCACCGGGACGGGCGCTGGACATGGGCGCCGGCGAGGGTCGCAACGCCATCTGGCTCGCCCAGCAGGGATGGACCGTGTCCGCCGTCGACTTCTCCCGGGTGGGGCTGGCCAAGGGCGAGCACGCCGCAGACGAGCTCGGCGTGGGCGCTCGTGTGGAGTGGATCTGCGCCGACGTTCGGACCTGGTCACCGCCGGCGCCGGCATACGACCTCGTCGTTGTCGCCTACCTCCACCTCGCCCAGGAGGACCTGGCCAGGGTCGTGGCCCACGCCGGGGCCGGCCTGCGACCGGGTGGAAAGCTGGTGGGAGTCGGCCACGACCTCGTGAACCTGCGGGACGGCGTGGGCGGCCCGCAGGACCCCGCCGTGCTCTGGACGCCCGGGGGGCTGCGCTCCCTGCTCACCAACTCCGGGCTGACCGTCGACACCTGCTCCACTGTGGAGCGATCGACGCCGGCGGGGACGGCCTACGACACGCTGGTTACAGCCACAGCCCCGGAGTGAGGCGTCCCAGCAACTGCTCCTCGATTTCATCGTGCGCCTCCCGGTCCCGGGAGACGGCACCGGCTTCGAAGTCGTGTCGAACCTCCGCGCCGGCGACCTTGGCTTTCTGGGCGAGCAAGCCCACAGCCCACAGCCCACAACCCACAGCCCACCAAGCCGTCGACCATCCACCTCGGTGCGTTCGATGGAGCTGGGGGCATAGGGGCAGCAATCCGGCCCGCTGTGCACCGAGCCCCCGCCGGCCCGCCAGTTCCACAGTCACCCCCGCCGGCCCGCCAGTTCCACAGTCACCCCCGCCGGCCCGCCAGTTCCACAGTCACCCCCGCCGGCTCCCACTGTCAACCTGGCGGCACTCCCACTTCCAGCCTGGTGGCGCGCGCCCGCCGGCGACGCGGCTGCCCCAAGGGCACCAGCGCCCACCAGGCACCGGCGGCAGAGGCCACGCCCAGCCCGACCAGCGCCCCGACGTCTCCGCCCCAGGTCCCCGCCGAATGCCGGTGTAGAGGGTCGCAACTCCTGGCCGGCGCCGGCACGGGCGCCGGCGTGAATGTGCCGTTGCAGCCCCGCCGCTGGATCTGGTCGAGGTTCACCGTCGACGCGGCGGCGGAATATCCCCATCGGGCGGAGCTGAGGTAGCCGAGCTGGTTGATCCCGGCCGTGTGCGAGAGGTTGAACACGGCGCCGGTCAGCAGGAACTGGGCGAACAGGATGACCGGCAGGATGGTCAGTGCCTTGTCGGCGTTGGAGACGAGCGCGGAGATGAGCAGCCCGAGGGCCATGGCCGCCAACCCGGTGAGCGCCACGACGATGTACAGCTCGATGACAGCGGAGTGCAGGACGGCCCCGGGCCCGAGGCTCCCTTGGCGGGCGATGCCGAAGACGAGGAGGATGGCGGCCTGCACGAGGGTGACGCCCCCGAGGACCACGACCTTGGACGCCACGTAGGCCGACGCGGACGTCCCGATGGCGCGGTCGCGCTCGAGGATGCCGCGCTCCTTCACAATTTCCCGGATGGAGTTGGAAGCGCCCAGGTAGGTCGCGCCGAGGATCAGCCCGACCAGGACGGTCGGCGCGCTGAGCCGTGAGCCGGGGTTCGTGGCCACCAGGTTGTCGTGGCCGAACACGGCCATCATCAGCAGTCCCAGGATCGGTGCCTGCAACACGAGCAGCAGGGTGTTGCGGCGGTCGGCAGTGAGGACCGAGAGGTACCGGCGCGTGAGGGTGACGAACTGCTTGCCCCACGCCGCTCGCTTCGTCGCCGCCGGCGAGGGCGCCGCCCAGCCGGCCCCCGACCCCCCGCCAGCCGCCCAGCCGGCCCCCGACCCCCCGCCGGCCCCGGAGCCAACCGCCCCAAACCCGCCGGCCGCCGCCGCCACGGCACCGGGCGCCAGGTTCGCCCCCGGCAGGGCCAGCGGCGAGGCAACGTACCGCTCCTCGGCGGGGGAGCCGGCGAAGGCCGCTTTTGCTACCCCCTCCGGCGCCTGGTCGAGGTACTGGAAGACGTCGGCGTAGTCGGCCTTGCCGAACCAGCCGAGCGCCTCGTCGGGAGGTCCGAAGTACGCCGTCTGCCCGCCGGGCGCCAGGAAGAGCAGGCGGTCGCAACGGTCGAGGCTCTGCGTGCTGTGGGTGGCAGCAACGATCGTCCGCCCGCCGTCGGCCAGGTCGCGCAGCAGGTGCATCACGGACTTCTCGTAGCCGGGGTCGAGTCCTGAGGTCGGCTCGTCGAGCACGAGGAGGGACGGCCGGGTCAGCATCTCGATCGCCATGCTGGTCCGCTTGCGCTGACCGCCCGAGAGGCGGGAGACGGCAAGCCCCGCCCGCTGCGTGAGGCCGAGGTCTGCCATGACCTCCTCGACGCGGTGGAGGCGCTCGGAGGCCGGCACGTCGGGCGGGAAGCGCAGCTCGGCGGCGTACTCGAGCACGCTGCGCACGGTGAGCTGCTGGTGCAGGACATCGTCCTGTGGGACGTAGCCGATGCGGTTGCGGAGCTCGGCGTAGCTGGCGTAGAGGTCGCGGCCGTTGTAGAGCACGCGCCCGCCGTCGGCCGGATGGATGCCGATGAGAGCCTTGATGAGAGTCGACTTGCCTGCGCCCGTCGGGCCGAGGACGGCAAGGAAGTGCCCGGCGTCGAGGCTGAAGCTGACGTCGTCGAGCAAGCGCCGCTGGTTGACGGCCACCACGAGGTCGCGCGCCGCGAAGGTGGCCATCCCCACGTCGACGTACTCCTCGAGCTGCCCCTGCCACAGCCGGAAGAGGTGGTGGCCGACGCTCACGACCGCCCCCTCGTGGACGGCGGCGCGGCCCTTGATCCGCCGGCCGTCGACGTAGGTGCCGTTGTGGCTGTCGAGGTCGACGATCTCGTAGCCGGCGCCGGCAGCGCGCAACTCGGCGTGGTGCCGGGACACGAGGAGGTCGGCGATCACTATGTCGTTGTCGTCGGCGCGGCCGATGCGGGTCCGGGAAGCGGGCTCGTACAGCTGGCTCGGCCGGGCGAGACCGACGCTCCCCGCCCCGACGCTGCCCACCCCAACGCTCCCGGCCCACTCGGCGCGCCCGATCCGGCCGGGGGCCTGCGGCATCGACGGCCCGACGGCCCCGCCCCGCTCGCCCGTCGCCGCCCCGCCGGCCGCCGCCGCCCCGCCCCGCTCGCCCGTCGCCGCCCCGCCGGCCGCCGCACCCACGGCCAGCCGCAGCTCCGGCCCGATCCTGGGATGCCCGAGCCGCACGACGACCGGCTGGTCTATGACCAGGCGCGCGACCCGCTCGGCGCCCCGGAACGTGC